>JBKJKI010000235.1:0-10745 GCA_046597475.1 Polaromonas sp.
CCGGCCATGACCTGGACGCAGCCACGCTGGCATCGCTGGTGCGGCGCGGCCTGCTGATGCAAGAGACCGGCGCGCAGCCCGGCCTGCGCCTGAGCCCGGCCGGCTCGGACGCCATCCTGCACGTGCTGGCCGCCGCCAAGGCGGTCGAGGCTGACCTGGTGGGCCGCATGGGCGAGCTGGAATCGGCCGCGCTGCGCAACCTGCTCAAGCAGGCCATTTTGGCCACTGACCCCGGCTTGCCCAAGCTCTGGCAGGCGCCGGCTGCGGCCCAGCAAGCCTAGGTTCCAGAACCGCCGTGGACTGGCCACGGCAACCCGCCGGGACGGTTTCCGTCACGCCTTTTTACCTCTATTTTTCTACCCTCATTCCATGCAGACCACCCACTCCATTCCTGAAGGCAAATATCTCGACATTGGCGAGGTCGCCGGCCTGCCCCAGCGCGTTCACTACCATGACCAGGGCGAGGGCGAAGCGGTCATCTTTTTGCACGGTGCGGGCGGCGGCGCCAGCGGTTACAGCAACTTCAAGGGCAACTACCCTGAATTTGCCAAGGCCGGCTACCGTGCCATCGTGCCTGACCTGATCGGCTATGGCCTGTCGAGCAAGCCCGACCTGCCGCAGTACGACCTGGACCTGTTCATTGCCGGCATCAAGGGGCTGGTCGATGGCCTGGGCCTCAAAAATGTCACGCTGCTGGGCAACTCGCTGGGCGGCGCCGTGGCGCTGGGCTACGCGCTGGCTTATCCCGATGACGTGGCGCGGCTGATTTTGATGGCACCGGGCGGCGTCGAAGACCTGGACACCTACCTGGCCATGCCCGGCATTGCCAACATGTTTGCCATCTACAAGTCCGGCAAGACCGGCGCCGAGGCCATGCGCGCCGTGATGACGATGCAGCTGTTCGACCCGTCGCTGCTGACCGACGAGATCATCAACGAGCGCGCGCCGATTGCCGCCACGCAGACGCAGGCCGCCCGCTCCATTCTTAAAGTTCCCAACATGACGACTCAGCTGCACGCGCTGCGCTGCCCGGTGTTTGGCTTTTGGGGCGTGAACGACCAGTTCAACCCGGCCAGCGGCACCATGAAGCTGATGGACAACTGCCCGCGGGCGCGCATGGTGCTGGTCAACCGCTGCGGGCACTGGGTGCAGGTGGAGCACCGCGAGATGTTCAACCGCAGCTGCATAGACTTTTTGCAAAACGGCTGAAGCATGGACGCAGCACACATTGAATCCCTGGGCGACGAGCTGTTCGACGCCCTGCGCGGCCAGCGCACGCTGGCGCCGCTGACCAGCCGCCACGCCGGCATCACGGTGGACGACGCCTACCGCATCTCGCTGCGCTTCCTGGCGCGGCGCGAGGCCGCGGGCGAGCGCGTCATTGGCAAGAAGATTGGCGTCACGTCCAAGCCGGTGCAGGACATGCTCGGCGTGTTCCAACCCGACTTCGGCTTTCTGACCGATGCCATGCAGTTTGCCGATGGCGCAACCGTTTCGTTGAAGCAGGCGGGCCTGATCCAGCCGCGCGCCGAAGGCGAGATTGCCTTCATGCTGAAGTCCGACCTACAGGGTCCGGGCGTGACTCGCGAGGATGTACTGGCGGCGACCGAATGGGTCGCGCCCTGCTTCGAGATCGTTGATTCGCGCATTGACGACTGGAAGATCAAGATCCAGGACACCGTGGCCGACAACGCCTCTTGCGGCGTCTTTGTCGTCGGGACGCAGCACACCGACCCGCGCGCGCTCGACCTGGCGGCAGCTTCGATGCAGATGTGGAAGAACGACGCGCCCGCCGGCTCCGGCCTGGGCTCCGCGGTGCAGGGCCACCCGGCCGAGGCGGTGGCCTGGCTGGCCAACACGCTTGGCGCCTTTGGCATTCCCTTCAAGGCAGGCGAGCTGATCTTGTCGGGCTCTTTGGCACCGCTGGTGCCGGCCGTGGCCGGCGACCATTTCACGATGCAGATCGAAGGCCTGGGCGGCTGCTCGATTACTTTTTCAGACTAAGGAAACATCACAATGACCTCAAAGAAAATCAAATGCGCCCTGATCGGGCCCGGCAACATCGGCACTGACCTGCTGGCCAAGCTGCAGCGCAGCGCCGTTCTGGAGCCGGTCTGGATGGTCGGCATCGACCCCGACTCCGACGGCCTCAAGCGCGCCCGCGAAATGGGCATCAAGACCACGTCGGACGGCGTCGACGGTCTCATCCCGCACATGAAGGCGGACAACGTGCAGATCGTCTTTGACGCCACCAGCGCCTATGTGCATGCTGAAAACTCGCGCAAGGTGAACGCGCAGGGCGCCATGATGATTGACCTCACGCCGGCGGCCATCGGTCCGTTCTGCGTACCGCCGGTGAACTTGAAGCACCACGTCGGCCAGCGCGAGATGAACGTGAACATGGTCACCTGCGGTGGTCAGGCGACGATTCCGATGGTGGCAGCGGTGAGCCGCGTACAGCCCGTGGCCTACGGCGAAATCGTCGCCACGGTCTCGTCCAAGTCGGCCGGCCCCGGCACGCGCAAAAACATCGACGAGTTCACCCGCACCACCGCAGGCGCCGTCGAGCAGGTGGGCGGCGCTAAAAAAGGCAAGGCCATCATCATCATCAACCCGGCCGAGCCGCCCATGATGATGCGCGACACCGTGCATTGCCTGACCGAAACCGAGCCTGACCAGGCGGCGATCACGCAGTCGATTCACGACATGATCAAGGAAGTGCAGAAATACGTGCCCGGCTACCGCCTGGTCAACGGCCCGGTGTTTGACGGCAACCGCGTGAGCGTGTTTCTGGAAGTCGAAGGCCTGGGCGACTACCTTCCCAAGTACGCCGGCAACCTGGACATCATGACGGCGGCAGCGGCACGCACGGCCGAAATGTTTGCCGAGGAAATGCTCAACGGCACCCTCACGCTCGAACCCGTGGCCGCCTGAAAATAAGGAAATACGACATGACACTCAAAGGTAAAAAAATCACCGTTCACGACATGACACTGCGTGACGGCATGCACCCCAAGCGCCACCTGATGACGCTGGATCAAATGAAGACGATTGCCTGCGGCCTGGACGCCGCCGGCATCCCGCTGATTGAAGTCACCCACGGTGACGGCCTGGGCGGCAGCTCGGTCAACTACGGATTTCCGGCGCACACCGACGAGGAATACCTGGGCGCCGTGATTCCCCTGATGAAGCAGGCCAAGGTCTCCGCCCTGCTGCTGCCCGGTATCGGTACCGTTGATCATCTGAAAATGGCGCACGGCTTGGGCGTGAACACCATCCGCGTCGCCACGCACTGCACCGAGGCCGACGTGAGCGAGCAGCACATCACGCTGGCACGCAAGATGGACATGGACACCGTGGGCTTTTTGATGATGGCTCACATGAACAGCCCGGAAGGCCTGGTCAAGCAAGCCAAACTCATGGAGAGCTACGGCGCCAACTGCATCTACATCACGGATTCGGCCGGTCACTTGCTGCCTGAGACCGTCAAGAGCCGCCTGGGTGCGGTGCGCGCGGCCCTTAAGCCAGAGACCGAGCTCGGCTTTCACGGCCACCACAACCTGGCCATGGGCGTGGCCAACAGCCTGGCCGCTGTCGAGGTGGGCGCCAACCGCATCGACGCAGCCGCCGCTGGCTTGGGCGCGGGCGCGGGCAACACCCCCATGGAAGTATTCATTGCCGTGTGCGACCTGATGGGCATTGAAACCGGCGTGGACGTATTCAAGATTCAGGACGTGGCCGAAGACCTGGTGGTGCCCATCATGGACTTCCCGATCCGCATCGACCGCGACGCGCTGACGCTGGGCTATGCCGGCGTGTATGGCTCCTTCCTGCTGTTTGCCAAGCGCGCCGAGAAAAAATACGGTGTGCCGGCGCGCGACATTCTGGTCGAAATGGGCCGGCGCGGCATGGTGGGCGGCCAGGAAGACATGATTGAAGACACGGCCATGACGCTGGCACGAGAGCGCCGCGAGCGCGCCGCCTGAGGCTCAAGCGCGGCTCCTTAAGGCGCGCTTTTAGTCAGCGCCTTGGCGCAAAGCAAATGCCCGCCCCGGCCTGTCAGTCAGGCCGGGGCGGGCATTTGCTTTTTGGCGCCTAAACTGAAACGCCGAATGTGGCGCGGTGGCAGTTACAGTAGCAGCGGAAACCAGGGTCTACCAGCGTCCCGCCATCAGCATTCCCTGCCACGAGGTGCCGGACGCCGGAACAGCGGCCACCGTCAGCACCTGTGAGGCTGAGGCTTCTGAATTGAACCTTGGCGTCATGAGCGGCAGGCTGAGCAACGATGAGCCCAGGGCAATCGCCAGGGCGGCGACGAGGAATCTGCGTGAGCGGCGTTTCATGATGATATCTCCTGGAGTCTGAGAAGGCTCTGCGGCCTTTTTTGCGTGGCTTCAAAACAGGGTGGTGAACAGGGTGCGCGGCGACTAAAAAGCCGTTGTAGCGCATAGCCCGAGTATTGAGCAACCAGACAGCAAAACATCATCTGTTTGAACTAAGGGTTTGCACCAAGGGATCTAAACGTCGCCAGTGGCCAGCACCCCACGCGGGCGCAGCAAACAGACCAGCACAGGCACCAGCGTCGATGCCAGCGCAAAGGCCAGCAGCCCGCCAAAGCTGCCGCCCGCCGCAATCTGACCAGCCAGGCCAGGGCCAGCCATCGAACTGAGTGCAAACACGCCGGGCACCAGTGTCACGGCGCGGCCGCTAGCGTCGCTGCGGGCGATGGCGGCGGTCTGGAACACGCAGCCGCAGGTGAAGGCAAACTCCCATATCCACGCCCCCAGCGCAAAGCCGGCAAAGCCGCTGGCGCTGGCAAGCAACGCCAACCCCACGCCGACGGCGCCCAGCACCAGCAGGGCGGCGCGCAGCGGTGCCAGGCGCTCGCCGGCCGTCGCCACGCTGAAGGCGGCGACGCTGCCGAGCAGCTTGAGCACGGCAAAGACAATGCCCATTTCAGCCGGGTTGATCTTCAGCGACGAGCCGATGCGCTCCAGAAAGGCCCACAGGCCGATGTTGCCCACCAGAAACATAAAAAACAGCCCCAACGCGCGCCATGACGCAGCCGGCAAGGCGCCTCCGGCGGCCGCTGGCACATGGCCGGCAGCTGACTCTGCAGGCGGGCCATGCGGCACCCACAGCGCCGACAGCCCGAGCAGCGCCACCACGCCGGCCAGCGCCAGTGCCGCCCCAGGGTATTTGAAATGCGCAATCACCAGCGACGGCAGCGCAAACAGCACCAGCGCAGTGACCGACAGTTCGACGCCCTGGCGTACGCCAAAAGCCCGCACCTTGTTGGGCAGATCCGACAGGATTCGCATGCCCAGGCAGGTCATGGTCGACGCGAAAAAGCCGATCAGTGCCCACATCACATAAAGTACCGGCACGCTGGTCACGCCAGCGCTCAGGGCAAAGAACAGCGCGGTGCCGGCCGTGCTTACCACCGTGAGCAGGCGCCAGTTGAGCCGGTTCATCCACAACGGCGCGCCCAGCGTGCCGACCAGGTAACCCGCAAAGCAGACCGAACCCATCAGGCCAGCGGCGCTGGCATCGAGCCCGAAGGAGTCGACCATGCTGCCCAGCATCACCGGCAGCAGGTTGAAAGGCAGGCCGCCAATGGTGGAAGCCAGGCTGGCCGACAGCATGAAGGCAATCAGCGTGCGGTCACGCGGCGTGGTGGAATGCATGAAGTTTTCTCCGGCCCGCGCGTGCTCAGGGCTTGGGGCTCAAAAGGAATAATCCGGCAGCGGCGCGCTGCCGTCCAGTGTGTGAACCGCCACCCCTAACTCGCGCAACAGCGGCAAACTCAGCACGCAGCGGCCCGAGAGCTGCGCCGGCGGGCGCGAGCACAGTTGCAACGCCGCCTCGGCCATGGCCTCTTCGGGCTCCATGTGCGCCACGGCGTCGATGGCGCCCGTTTTCAGCGCGCCCACGCTGGCGACCGCTTCCACGGGGGCCAGTGTGTTGACCGCAATGTTCACCGGGGCCAGCTCGGCGGCCATTCCCGCCGACGTGCGTTCCAGCGCCGCTTTGGTCGAGCCATACAGCGTGGGCGACGTGTTCTGGTGGAACTGGTAGGAGCGGTTCTTCGGGTCGTAGGGCGCCGCGTCGGGGTGCAGCGACGTGGTGCTGGAGAGGTTGAGTATCCAGCCGCCGCCGCGCTCGACCATGCTTTCAATCGCCTGCTGCGACAGTTCCAGCGGCGCGAAATAGTTGATCTCGAACGCCAGGTGGGTGTAGCGCGGCAACTGCTCGCGCGTGGGCTTGAAGCGCGCCCAGGCGGCGTTGTTGACCAGTATGTCGACGCCGCCAAAGTGGGCCACCGTTTCGGGGACGATGCGCGCACGGTCGCTGGCATCGGACAGATCGGCCTGCACGCAGTGGCACTCGCCGCCCCGGGCACGAATGCGTTCGGCTGTTTCCCTGAGCGATCCGGGCAACTTGCCGTCGGCCTCCAGCGTACGGGCGGTGATGACCACCTTCGCGCCTTCGGCGGCAAACCGTTCTGCAATGGCCGCGCCAATACCCCGACTGGCGCCGGTGATGATGGCGACCTTGTTTTTCAGCGTACCCGTCATGAAAAAACTCCAGCAAAGGGGTTTCGAATGGGTCCAGCCTCCTGCCCGACCACGTCGGCGCCGCTCAAGGCAAGAGATCAGAAGAGCGCCAAGCCAGGCGCCGGCGCCAGGGACGGGCAAGCCGGTGATGGCCTGCTGCCTCAGGCCGGTCGCGTCACATGTAAAGCATCACCAGGTCGTTGATGACCGATGGGCGGTCGTGGCCCACGCAATGGATGTTGATTTCCATCGTCACCTGCACGCCGCTCTTGACCTGCTCGACCGACTTGATGCGATAACGGGCATGGATGCGGCAGCCCGCAGGCACTGGGGTGGCAAAGCGCAGCCTGTCAGAGCCGTAGTTGACAATGTTGTTGAACCCCGTCACCTCATAGTCCATCGGCATCTTGAGCCTGTTGACCAGGGACTGCACCAGCATGCCGTGCGCAATCGTGGTGCCAAACGGGCTTTCGGCCTTAGCCTTGACCGGGTCGGTGTGAATCCAGTAGTTGTCGCCCGAGAGCTCGGCGAACTGGTTGATCAGCTCCTGCGTCACCTCGATCTGGTTGGACCAGCCCGAAAACTCCTCGGACACCAGCGCGCTCATGGCGTCGAGGTCCTTGCAGTCAATCTGGCGCTTGGCCGCTTCAAGAGGCGCTTGCGCCACCGGCTCGGCCACGGGCGCAGCTTGTCCCATCATCACCGCCGGATGGCTGGACTCGGTCGGCGTGTAGCGCAGCAGCGTGATGCTGCCCGGCCGCTCGTCAAACACCGGGCGCACGCGCTGGCCGACGCGCAGGCCTTCGGGCTGCACGCCGACCATGGTGGTGTTAATGTGTACGCCTTGGTCCAGCTCGACCACGGCCAGCAGCTGCGGCATTTCGTCGCTGAACTCGGGCAGCGTGGGAACGCGCGCCACGGTGAAGGTGTAGAGCGTGCCTTCGCCCGAGACCGTCTTCCAGGTCAAATCTCGCGAGCCGCAGGTCGGGCAATGGGTGCGCGGAAAAAACAGCCAGTGGCCGTGGTCGCACTGCTGCAGGCGCACTTCGTGGGCCTTCAGGCCGTCCCAGAACGGCGCAGAAATAGGGGTAGGTTGTGGCAGGGGTTTGTTCCAGCTCATGACTCAGGCTCCCTTCAAAATCAAGGCGCCCTGCTCGCTCATCACCCCGCCCGTACCCGAGACATAGGCCAGATCATGGCGCGCCACTTGACGCTCGCCGGCGCGACCCTGGATCTGGTGCATCGCCTCGATCACCTGCGTCATGCCGCCGGAGCTGCCGGTCTGGCCAAAGCTGAGTTGTCCGCCATGGGTGTTCATTGGAAAGTCGCCCTTGAAAGTGAAATCGTGTTCGCGCAAAAAGCGCATGCCCTCGCCCTTGGCGCAAAAGCCCGCGTCTTCCAGCGTCAGCAGCACGGTGATGGTGTAGCAATCGTAGATTTGCGCCATATGCATGTCCGCTGGCGTGAGGCCCGCCATGGCAAAGGCGCGGCGCGAGGCCGGGCCAATCGGCGTGGCCAGCATGTCGGCCGCATAGGTGGGCGACTTGGTCTGCACATGCTCGCCGCAGCCAATCACCTTGACGCCGCGATGCCGGCCCTTCTTGGCCTTGTCATCGCGCGTGACCACCACGGCACCGCCGCCGGCCACCGGCATGACGATTTCCAGCATGCGCAGCGGCTCGGCCACCATGCGCGACGCCAGTACGTCCTCGACGGTGATGGGCTGGCCGTAAAACATGGCGTTGGGGTTATGGCAGGCGTTGAAGCGCTGGTCCACCGCAATGCGAGCCAGCGCTTCAACGCCTGCCATAGCCATGGATAGCCGCATAGCGCTGGGCAATCATGGCGTAGCCGCTGTTTTGTGCCATGTGGCCGTAGGGCAGGTCCATCTCGGCCTCGGGCGCGCCAAAGCGCGTGCTGTGGCCGCCGTAGCGCGACGCCTTCATCACCTCAGCCATGTGGTCGTCATTGGGCGCCATGGGCGCCATGCGCGACGGAATCACGCACACCACGGTGTCGCACATGCCCATCTCAATCGCTATGGCCGCGCGCCACACAGCGCCCACCGAGCTGGCGCCGCCCAAGTCCACCACTTCGGCAAAGTTCAACGGCACGCCCAGGTATTCGCCGGCCATGGCGGGCACGAACATGCCCGCTTCATGGAATTGCGGCCCGACGGTGATCAGGCCGTCAACATCGGCCAGCGACAGGCCGGCATCGTCCAGCGCCTGCGTGGCCAGATCGGCCACTTGCTCCAGATGGAACATCTGCGGCGCGGTGGAGTATTTTTCCGGCTTGTATTGCGCGGCGCCAACCAGCGACGCCTGTCCTTTGAGTCCCATGGGTTCCTTTGGTGAGTGTGTCGGTAGCTTGCATTGTGGTCAGCCGCACCCGGCCATCCATCGTCCAACAAGACTACTACGTGCTTCAAGACGGGCGATAGCGGCCGCCTGACCGCCTAGGGTTTGCCCCTATCCCGCCGCCCTGTCGTCCTTTCGGACGATGACTTATTGGCCCCACAGCGAAGAATCGGCCCCTACAGCGCGCCAGCATCCAGCGGCGACGCACACTGATTTCAAGGAGACACATAGTGCGAACACCTGTCGGCATAGCCATGGCAGTCCTGATGGCCCTTGGCGCGGTTCAGGCCTTTGCCCCGCGAGCAACCCCCCCGCTGGCGGCCACCCGCCTGGCCGTGGACCGGATGCAGCTCAACACCCTGGTGACCTCGAAGGCCGGCCTGGTCACCGGCGGTGAACTGGGAATGCTGCTCTACTCCACCGACCAGGGCAAGAACTGGACGCGCGCCAAGGTCTCGAACGATCGCGAGGCGCTGATCAACCAGATCAGCTTTGCCCCCGACGGCCTGCACGGCATCGCGGTGGGACACGAAGGCTGGATTTTGCGCACCACCGACGGCGGCCTGAGCTGGAAGGAAGTTGCTTTCGAGGAGAAAAATGGCGAGCCGCTGATGAGCGTGGCGCGCCTGCCCTCGGGCGCCTGGATTGCCGTGGGCGCCTTTGGCAAGGCGCTGCGCTCGGACGACGACGGCGAGCACTGGGCACCCCTGGTGCTGCCCGCCACGGTCGAAGACAAGCACCTGAACCGCATCGTCGGCTCGGCCGACGGCCAGCGCTGGCTGATCGTCGGCGAGCGCGGCCTGGTGCTGCACTCGGGCGATGCCGGCCAGAGCTGGAGCGTGATCGAACCCTTCTACAACGGCTCGCTCTACAACGCCCTGGCGCTGCCCAACGGCGGCTGGCTGACCTATGGCATGCGCGGCAACATTTTTCACAGTGACGGCGACCTGGGCCCGTGGAGCCGCTCCGACATGTCGGTGCAGGCGTCCTTTTACGGCCATGCCGTAACCCCTGACGGCAAGATCATCCTGGTCGGCCAGGGCAGCGTGATGGCCACCAGCACCGATGGCGGCCGCCACTTCAGCCTGAACCGCGCCAAGGGCCGCACCAGCCTGACCGACTTGCTGCTGCTGCCTGGCGGCCAGGGCTGGCTGACCAGCGACGCCGGCCTGCAAGCTTTCTCGACCGCGCCTGCGCCCGCACCCCAGGCCGCTGGCACCACCCCCTCTTCCGGAGTCGCCCAATGAACACGACCAAGCCAGCATCACGCCTTGAGGCGATGATTGCCCGCATCGCCCACGGCTTGATTGCCTGGCGCAACACCATTGCCGTTGTCACCACCTTGATCACCTTGCTGCTGGGCGCCTCGGCGCTGCGCACCCACCTGGACGCCGGCTTCAACAAGCTGATTCCGCTGCGCCACGAGTACATGGCCGCGTTCTTGCAGCACTCCACCACCTTCTCGGGCGCCAACCGGGTGCTGATCAATGTGCGCTGGAAAGGCCAGGGCGACATCTACAACGAGGAGTTCCTCAAAACCCTGCGCGGCGTCACCGACGAGGTTTTCTTCACTCCCGGCGTCAACCGGGCCCAGGTTTATTCGCTGTTCACGCCCAACGTGCGCTACATCGAGATCACCGAGAACGGTTTTGTCGGCGAGGTCATCATTCCCTCGCGCTTCACGCCCAACGACGAAGGCCTGGCGCAGGTGCGCTCCAACGTTTCCAAGTCGGGGCAGATTGGCCGGCTCGTCAGCACCGACCTGAAGTCCGCCATGGTGCGCGCCGACCTGCTGGAAACCGACCCGCAGACCGGCAAGCACCTCGAC
>JBKJKI010000004.1:0-9347 GCA_046597475.1 Polaromonas sp.
CTTGCCGCAAAGCAAGCAGGACGAGATCAAGCGCGACCTGCATGCCTGCCACGAAGGCCGGCCCGAGCTGGCGATGGTGGATTCGGCCAAAGGCATCACCAACTTTCACTCGCCCAACGACGTGATTGTCGATGCCTCGATGCCCGCGATGATTCGCAACGGCGGCAAGATGTGGGGCGCCGATGGCCGCCTCAAGGACGTCAAGGCCGTGATGCCCGAATCGACTTTTGCCCGCATTTACCAGGAGATGATCAACTTTTGCAAGTGGAACGGCAATTTTGACCCCAAAACCATGGGCACCGTGCCCAACGTCGGCCTGATGGCGCAGCAGGCCGAGGAATACGGCTCGCACGACAAGACCTTCGAGGCGCCCGAGGACGGCGAGGCGCGCATCGTGGACATTGCCACCGGCGAGGTGCTCTTGAGTCAAAACGTCGAGACCGGCGACATCTGGCGCATGTGCCAGGTGAAGGACGCGCCGATTCGCGACTGGGTCAAGCTGGCCGTGACGCGCGCGCGCAACTCGGGCATGCCGGCCATTTTCTGGCTCGACCCCTACCGCCCGCACGAAAACGAGCTGATCAAGAAGGTGCAGGCCTACCTCAAGGAGCACGACACCACTGGCCTGGACATCCAGATCATGTCGCAGGTGCGCGCCATGCGCTTCACGCTGGAGCGCGTCATACGCGGGCTGGACACCATCTCCGTGACCGGCAACATCCTGCGCGACTACCTGACCGACCTGTTCCCCATCATGGAGCTGGGCACCAGCGCCAAGATGCTGTCCATCGTGCCTTTGATGGCCGGCGGCGGCATGTACGAGACCGGCGCCGGCGGCTCGGCGCCCAAGCATGTGCAGCAACTGGTGGAAAAAAACCACCTGCGCTGGGATTCGCTGGGCGAGTTCCTGGCGCTGGCCGTGTCGCTCGAAGACCTGTCGCTCAAGACCGGCAACGCCAAGGCCGGGCTGCTGGCCAGGACGCTGGACGCCGCCACCGGCAAGCTGCTGGACAACGGCAAGGGCCCGTCAACGCGCACCGGCGAGCTGGACAACCGGGGCAGCCATTTCTACCTGGCGCTGTACTGGGCCCAGGCGCTGGCCGCGCAAACCGAAGACGCCGCGCTGCGGGCGCATTTCGCCCCGCTGGCCAAGGCGCTGGCCGAAAAGGAGGCGCAGATCGTGGCCGAATTGAAGGCCGTGCAAGGCAAGCCGGTCGACATTGGCGGCTACTACCTGCCCGATCCCGCCAAGCTCAAGGCCGTGATGCGCCCCAGCGCCACCTTCAACGCCGTGCTGGGCGCCATGGGAGCCGTGGGCGCCTGAAGACCGTCCGGGGAGTGGCTGGCGGGCGCCGTGTTGACGGGCTGCCCGCCAGCGGCCAACATGCCGCAGCGCTGTTCAAAGCGCAGGTAGCCGGCCATCGATTTGTCTTCGGTCAAGCGAGAATCAGGTTCGTCACCCACCAAGCGCACAGCCGCCCCCAACCATGCCGACCCCTAGCCCGCGCCAGCCCCGCTCCAAAGCCAGGACGGCCAAGGCCGCCGAACCCCGCCTCTCGCGCACGCGCCGCCCGCCGGAACTTGAAGTCGCCGACTGGCAGGCGGCGCTGCGCCGGCAGTTTGGTCGCGAGCAAGACTTTGGCCTGGAAAACCTGGGACAAGAGCCGGTGTTCTCCGACTTCCGCGTGAGCAACCCCGCCAGCGGCACGCGCTACCGTGTGGCAATTCGCGGCCTGGCACCGGGGCAAAACTTCTGCTCCTGCCCCGACTACGCGACCAACGACCTGGGCACCTGCAAGCACATTGAGTTCACGCTCGCCAGGCTGCAAGCCAGGCGTGGCGGCAAGGCGGCGCTCAGGCGCGGCTTCCAGCCGGCGTACAGCGAAATCTGGCTGGCCTATGCGGGCGAGCGCCGCGTGCGTTTTAGTGCCGGATCAGACTGTCCAATGGCCTTGCTGGAACAGGCGAAGTCACTGTTTGATGCCGACGCTGGCTGGGCGCTGCGAGAAGAGCGGCAAGGCGAACTGGAGCATCTGCTACAAGCCGCGCAGATGAGTGGCCACGAGCTGCGCTGCCACGATGATGTCTGGCAGTTCGTCGCCCAGATCCGCGACGGCGAGCGCCGCCACGCAGCCCTGGTCGCGGCCTATCCCAAGGGCATCCGGGACAAGGCGCTGGCCCGGCTCCTGAAGGTGAAGCTCTACCCCTACCAGGCCGAGGGCGCGCTGTTTGCCGCGCGCGCCGGCCGCTGCCTGATCGGCGACGAGATGGGCCTGGGCAAGACCATCCAGGCGATCGCCGCGGCCGAGCTGTTCGCGCGTCACTTCGGCGTGCGGCGCGTGCTGGTGGTGTGCCCGACCTCGCTCAAGCACCAGTGGAAGAACGAGTTCACGCGCTTTTCCGAGCGCGACGCGCAGGTGATGCACGGCCTGCGCGCGCAGCGCGAGAAGCAATACCGCGAGGAAGCCTTTTGCAAGATCACCCACTACGAAACGCTGGCGCGCGATGCCGACCTGATAGCCGACTGGGCGCCGGAACTCGTGATTGCCGACGAGGCGCAGCGCATCAAGAACTGGAACACCATCGCCGCGCGCGCCCTCAAGCGCATCGCCAGCCCCTATGCCGTGGTGCTGACCGGCACGCCGCTGGAAAACCGCCTGGAAGAACTGATCTCGATCGTCCAGTTCGTTGACCAGCACCGGCTCGGCCCCACCTGGCGCCTGCTCGACCAGCACCAGTTGCGCGACGAGGCCGGCCGCGTCATCGGCTACCGCGCGCTGGACCGCATTGGCCAGACCCTGGCGCCTGTGATGCTGCGCCGGCGCAAGGCCGAGGTACTGGCGCAACTGCCGGCGCGGGTGGACCACCGCATCTTCGTGCCGCTGACACCCGAGCAGCGCGTGCACCACGACGAGAACGGCGCCATCGTCACGCGCACCGTCTCGCGCTGGCGCAAGACCGGCTACCTGTCGGACGGCGACCAGCGCCGCCTGCAATGCGCCTTGCAGAACATGCGCATGGCCTGCAACAGCACCTTCCTGCTCGACCATGAAACCGATCACGGCCACAAGGTCGACGAGCTGATGACGCTGCTTGATGAACTGCTCGAAGACCCGGCCGCCAAGGCCGTGGTGTTCAGCCAGTGGCTGGGCACGCATGAGCTGATTCGCCGCCGCCTGGCAAAGCGGGTTCAGGGTGAAGGCCAGCGCGGCTGGGGCCATGTGCTTTTCAGCGGCAGCGTACCGGGCGACCAGCGTGGCGAACTGGTGGAAAGATTCCACGACGATCCGGATTGCCGCCTCTTTCTTTCCACCGACGCGGGCGGCGTGGGACTGAACCTGCAGCACGCGGCCGCCGTGGTGGTCAACATGGACCTGCCCTGGAACCCGGCGGTGCTGGAGCAGCGCATAGGCCGCGTGCATCGCATGGGCCAGTCGCGCGGCGTGCAGGTGGTCAACTTCGTCGGCCAGGGCAGTATCGAGGAAGGCATGCTCTCCGTGCTGGCCTTCAAGAAGTCGCTGTTCGCGGGCGTGCTTGACGGCGGCGAGCACGAGGTGTTCCTGCAGGGCACGCGCCTGTCCCAGTTCATGAAAAGCGTCGAACAGGTGGCCGGGGCCATGGGCGAGGCCGACGCGGATACGGCGGCTGAGTCACCCGCGGCAGCGGGCGCAGCCGACTTGCCGCCCGCACCGCTTGACCTGTCGCAGGCGCCGGACGCGATATCGCCAAGGACTGACACCCAGGCCAGCGCCGCGCCCGCGGACCCGTGGGCCGCCATCCTTGAGGCGGGCGCCGCCTTGTTGCAGGGACTGGCAAGCGCGCACCCGGCGGGTGGCGCCATGCCTGGCAAGGCGCCCATCACGATAGAACGCGATCCGGTCACGGGCCAGGCCAGCGTGCGGCTACCGCTGCCCGAGCCCGCCGTGTTGCAGCGGCTGGCCAAGGCATTCGAGCCCTGGCTGCGGTAGTCGCCGCCGGGCCGCCCCAAGGCGACCGCGGCCCGCTGAAGGGGCGGCGACGTACACGAAGTGACGAGCGTGGGGGCAGATGGCTGGTGAGGGGCTATCGCCGCAGGCCCAGCGCATCCCACAGGAACTGGTAGGAGATGGCGCGGCGCCCCTGCTGCGCGGCCTGTTGCGCCTCACCATCTTCATAGCTGCGCAGCAGGCCCTTGACGCGCTCCAGCCCAGACACGCCCTGCATCGCCTGGCGCGGTGTGCGGCCCTGCAGCACGGGGATGGGCTCGTCGGCCCAGTTGGCGTAGCTGCGCCGGATGACGGTTTCGATGGCGTCGGCCAAGGCCCCGGCATCGAGCCCCGCCGGCAGCTGCGAAGCTGCTTTCGTTCGCGGCACCGCCGGTTCATCCATGCGCGACATCAGCCCCCTGGGGTCGGACACCTCGCGCAGCTCGAACGCCACCGAATCCCCGGCCAGCGCCGCGAACCAGGCGCGGCCCTGTTCCGCCAGCGTGGCCGTCCGGTACGACACACTCACGCGCTGGCCACCCGGCTTGGCCTTGATGGTGAGCAGCGAGCGGGTCTTACCGTCGTCGCAGTCGAGCAAGAGATCCCAGCCCGCCTCGCGATCGCCCACCACCTCCGGCTCCATATCCAGCCCGGCAGCGAGCGCAGCCCAATCGCACACCGCGTAGTGATCGGTCGTGAACAGCCAGGGCTCGCCCGAGTGGCTGTCGATGAGTTCCGGCAGCGCTGCGGGAAGCAGGCACTGCGCCAGCCAGCCCTCGATGATCGTCAGGCCAGCGCTGAAAATATCGTCCTCCGGGTCCACGCCCGGCTCCGACAAAAGGTCGTGCAGCCTGGCCTGCACGGCGCTCCCGCCCGCTGCCGAGAACGGATACATGGCGCCGGAAAACAGCTGCTGCCCGCCGGCCTCCATCAGGCGCGCGCCGATCTGCATGCCCGCGTGCAGCGACTGGCTGCCCGCGCGCTCGGCCACCACGCGCGGCGGCTGGTCGGTATCGAGCGCGTCGCACACCGTGATGCCCACGCCGGGCACCACCTCGGTCACGTCGTACAGGCGCAGCGGCCGGCGTGCCAGCTGCTCCAGCCAGGCCCGCTGACCTGTCGTCAGCAACGGCCCGTGCGGGCCCAGCAGCAAATCGGCCACGCGCTGGTGTTTTCCCCTGACCAGCATGTCACCCTCGGCCAGCAGCCACTCGGTCAGGTTGATCTGAATGTTCTGCCACAGCGCCTCATTGACAGCCGCCAGGGCATCGAGCGCCGCGTCCTCGTCGTCGAAGCTCTCGAAGACAGCCTCATCCATGGCGACTTGCAGTGCAGTGGCAAAGGCCTTGCGGTGGTACTGGGTCAGCCAGGCCAGCGCGCGCTCGACCGCACCCTCATGCGACTCGGCCGCGGGCGCATCGGGCACCACGGGCCTGCCGCAGCAATGCTTGTATTTTTTTCCGCTGCCGCAGGGACAGGGGTCGTTGCGTCCGATCTTGTGGGTCATGGTTTTGTGCTTCCAGATGGGGTTGAACTCTCATGCGACAAAAAATCCACCAGTCGCTTGTCTTCAGTGGCCTGGCCATGCGGAATCAGCAGGTATTTCCAGGGCTTGGCGCCGGTCTTGATTATGGCGAATTCGCCCCTTGAAAGGGGGCTTGTAGACCGTCTCCCAAATACCCAAAAGCTCGACGGTGTTCCTGTTTCTGAGCCAATCCGGGACACGGCCGACACGACCTCAGACCGGCGGTGCTGATTGCTACTAATTAAATAGCAATATGCGCCCGTAACAACTGGGCTAGAGACCGATTTGGCACACAAAATCCGCAAGACGACATCTTTGGTCGCCATTTTTATGGGGACAATAGACCCCTGACACCGAGGTTCAACAGCGCCATGCATGAAAAGGCCAGCCGCGCGGCCCCTAGCGGCAGCGCCGGCGTGATCGCCGTCCTGCCCCCGAACCCCGGGCCCACCCACCGCATGTCCGGCCCCGGCCGGCGCAATCAGGAGCCCTTGATGGTCCCATCGACGCCAGACGCCCACCCATCCTTTTTCAAACGCCTTCCCATCGCCTTCGGCGCCTTCTTCGGCTGCCTGTCCGATGCCGGCTACGCCGCCCGCGTGCTGGGCCTGCGCCAGCCTGCAGCACCCGCCCCGGAACCGGTGGCCGTCGCGCCCGTGGCGCCGCCTGCGCCCATCAAGCAGGCCAGCCCCGACGCCGCGCTGCAGCTGCTGGGCCTGCTGCAGCGCGAGGCCAGGCTGATCGACTTCACCCAGGAAGACCTGAGCGGCTACTCGGACGCCGACATCGGCGGCGCCGCCCGCGTGGTGCACGAGGGCTGCCGCAAGGTGCTGCGCGAGCATTTCACGCTGGCGCCGGTGCGCAGCGAGGCCGAAGGGAGCCGCATCACCCTGAACGCCGGCTTTGACGCCCGCGCCATCCGACTGACCGGCAACGTGGCCGGCCAGGCGCCGTTCCAGGGCGCGCTGAGCCACCGCGGCTGGCGCGCCACCGAAACCCGTCTGCCCCAGCTGGCCGACGGCCATGACGCCAGCGTGCTGGCCCAGGCCGAGGTGGAGCTATGAGCGCCGCGCCGGGCCGTCCCCAAGCAAGCTCGCACCGCAGTGCGCAGCACGAAGATACTCCAGTGAGCGCAGCGCCGGGCCGCCCCAGGCAAGCTCGCACCGCAATGCGGAGCATGGAGCTTACCCAATGAGCGAAGCACGTTTTTCCATAGGCATAGACCTGGGCACCACCCACTGCGCGCTGGCCTGGGTTGACCTGCAGGCCAGCGATGGCGAGGCGACCCAGCACGGCGTGCTCGAGGTGCCGCAGCTGACCGGGCCCGGCGCGCTGGAGCAGCTGCCGCTGCTGCCCTCTTTCCTGTACCTGCCGCATGCCGACGAGCTGGCGCCCGGCGACCTGAACCTGCCCTGGCAGCCGACGCCGGACTTCGCCGTCGGCGAGTTCGCCCGGGCGCGCGGCGCGCAGACCTCGATCCGCCTGGTCTCCAGCGCCAAGAGCTGGCTCAGCCATGCCGGCGTGGACAGGCGCGCGGCCATACTGCCGCCCGATGCGCCGCCCGAGGTGGCGCGCATCTCGCCGCTGGAGGCCTCGACCCGCTACCTGGCCCACCTGCGCCAAGCCTGGGACCACGCCCACCCCGAGGCGCCGTTTGAGCAGCAGGACGTGACCATCACGATCCCGGCCTCCTTCGATCCGGCTGCGCGCGAGTTGACCGCCGAGGCCGCCCGCGCCGCCGGCTACACCACGCTGACGCTGCTGGAAGAGCCGCAGGCCGCGCTCTACAACTGGATCCAGGGCAGCGGCGGCCGCTGGCGCAAGGAGGTCAAGACCGGCGACATCATCCTGGTCATAGACGTCGGCGGCGGCACCAGCGACTTTTCACTGATTGCCGTGCTTGAGCGCGAAGGCCAGCTGGAGCTGCACCGCGTCGCCGTCGGCGACCACATCCTGCTCGGCGGCGACAACATGGACCTGACGCTGGCCCATGGGGTGGCGCGCAAGCTGGCGGCCGAGGGCAAGCAGCTCGACCCCTGGCAGATGCGCGCCCTCACCTACGCCTGCCGCAGCGCCAAGGAAAACCTGCTGTCCGATGCGACGCTGGCCGCGCAGGCCATCGTCGTGCCCAGCCGCGGCTCCAAGCTGATTGGCGGCACCATCCGCACCGAGCTGACGCAGGACGAGGTGCGCAGCGTGCTGCTGGAAGGCTTCTTCCCGGTGGTCGAGGCCAGTGCCCGGCCCGCCAGCCGCGCCCGCGGCGGCCTGACCCAGCTCGGCCTGCCCTATGCGCAGGACGCCGGCGTGACGCGCCACCTGGCCGCGCTGCTGGGGCGGCAGGCCGGCGCCACCGCCGAACTGGAGGGCTTTGCCGGCAGGTTTGATGAGAACGCCAGCTTTTTGCACCCCACCGCCGTGCTGTTCAACGGCGGCGTCTTCAAGTCCGAGCTCCTGAGCGAGCGCACGCTGGCCACGCTGAACGGCTGGCTGGCGGCCGAGCAGGCCGAGCCGGCGCGCGCGCTGAGCGGCGCCGACATGGACCTGGCGGTGGCGCGCGGCGCCGCCTACTACGGCTACGTGCGGCGCGGCCAGGGCGTGCGCATTCGCGGCGGCACGGCGCGCGCCTATTACGTGGCGGTGGAGTCATCCATGCCGGCCATTCCCGGCATGGAGCCGCCGATACAGGCGCTGTGCATCGCCCCCTTCGGCATGGAGGAAGGCACGGAAGCCGACCTGCAGACGCAGGAATTCGGCCTGGTGGTGGGCGAGCCGGTGCAGCTGCGCTTTTTCGGCTCCTCGGTGCGCCGGCAGGACCAGGTCGGTGCGCTGCTGGACTTCTGGCAGCCCGACGAGCTGCAGGAGCTGGGCGATATCCAGGCCACGCTGCCCGCCGAAGGCCGGCAGGCCGGCGAGGTGGTGCAGGTCAGGCTGCGCGCGCTGGCCACAGACACCGGCACGCTGGAGCTGACCGCCGTCGCCACCCAGGGCAGCGAGCACTGGAAGGTGGAGTTCGACGTGCGCGCCAACACCTGAAGCCAGCGCTGATGCGCCAGTACATCGTCGGCATTGACCTGGGCACCACGCACACCGTGGTGGCCTATGCGCCGCTGGCTGCCGCCGGCCAGGCCGCGGCGCCGGACGGGATTGCGCTGCTGGACATCGCGCAGCTGGTCGCGCCCGGCGAGGTCGCCGCCTTGCCGCTGCTGCCCTCGGTGCGCTTTCATGCGGCGCCCGGCGAGCTGGCGCCTGCATCGTTGCAACTGCCCTGGCCCTCAGACCTTGATGCCGGCCAGCCGCCGGTGGTGATGGGCCAATGGGCGCGCCAGCTGGGCGCGCAGGTGCCGGGCCGGCTGGTGGCCAGCGCCAAGAGCTGGCTGTCGCACACCGCAGTGGACCGCCAGGCGCCCATACTGCCCTGGGGCGCGCCTGACGATGTGCCCAAGGTCTCGCCGGTCGAGGCCAGCGCCAGCTATTTGCGTTACGTGCGCGCGGCCTGGAACCAGCGCTTCGCGCAATGTCCGCTGGAGCAGCAGGAAGTGGTGCTCACGCTGCCCGCCTCGTTTGACGAAGGCGCGCGCGCCCTGACCCTGAGCGCCGCGCGCCAGGCCGGCCTGCCCGGCGTGCGGCTGCTGGAAGAGCCGCAGGCGGTATTTCACGACTGGCTGCTGCGCCACCATGGCCGGCTGGCCCAGGCGCTGGCGCAGACCCGTCTGGTTCTGGTCTGCGATGTCGGCGGCGGAACGACCGACCTCAGCCTGATCCAGGTGGAGCTGATCGACGGCCAGCCCCGGCTGAGCCGCATCGCCGTGGGCAACCACCTGATGCTGGGCGGCGACAACATGGACCTGGCGCTGGCG
>JBKJKI010000285.1:0-17219 GCA_046597475.1 Polaromonas sp.
GTGCTCAAAAAGCGGGATCAGGGCCGCACACTGTTTGAGCCGCAGGCGAGTTTGGGCGGACCCCCGCTTTTGGGGCACATCACAGGTTGCCCGAAGCGAAGCGCAGGGACCCGGACAGCCGGGTCGCCTTTTCTTGGCTTACTTTCTTTTGGCGAAGCAAAAGAAAGTGAGTAGCCGCCGGGCGACCCCCGGCCAGCGAACCAACGCAACGCCAACCAAACTACGAAATCAATAGCAAACCATGATCAAGCGCAGGCCCATCGCATGAACTTTTTTTGCCGCAGCGCACTCCATTGAACGATGAAACGCTGGCGCCTCCTCTTTTCCCTCCTGTTCGCATTCGCGGTTCTGGCCGGGTGCGCCGTACTGGACGAAAAGCAGCGCGGCTGGATTTTCCAGCCCAGTGACCGCAGCTGGGGTGCGAGCGCCGAGATGGCCAGGGACATGCAGGACGTCTGGCTTGATTTTGACTCCCCGGCCACTGGCCGCGGAGCCAGGCTGCACGGCCTTTTTTTGCCGGCCGACGCCCGGAAGCCCGGCTGGGCGGGCACCACCGCCGCGCCCCTGCTGCTTTACCTGCACGGCGCGCGCTGGAACGTCGAAGGCTCGGCACCCCGCATTCGCCACATGCAGCAGCTCGGGTTTTCAGTGCTGGCGATTGACTACCGGGGCTTTGGCAAAAGCTCGCCCGACCTGCCGTCGGAAGCGCTGGCCTACGAAGACGCGCGGGCCGCTTGGGACTGGCTGGCCGCGAAATATCCGGGCCAGCCGCGTTACATTTTTGGCCATTCACTGGGCGGCGCCATGGCCATCGAGCTGGCGTCCGGGGTCGATGACGAGGCCGGCACCATCGTCGAAGGCACTTTCACCTCGATTGCCGACGTGCTTGACACCATGAAATGGGGCTGGCTGCCGCTCAGGCCCCTGCTCACGCAGCATTTCGAATCCATCGGGAAGGTCGGCCATATTGGTTCGCCGCTGCTGGTGGTGCATGGCGCCAATGACAGCCAGATCCTGCCCGCGCTGGGCCGCAAGCTCTATGAGGCGGCGCCCGGGCCCAAGGCCTTTGTCCTGGTCGAAGGCGGCTCGCACCACAACACCAATGAGCTGGGGCAGGCGCAATACCGTGTCGCGCTGGCCGGCCTGTTTGGCCCGGCGACCCGGCAGGCAAGGGCAGCCAGCGAGTAAGGCGTGCCCTGCCTTTCTGGTAGCCTTGAGCGCATGCCCGTCTCCCCTGCTCCCACGCCAAGCAAACCACAGCGCTACATTGCCCTGGCGGGCCCCACGGCATCGGGCAAGACCGCCGCAGCGCTGGCCATCGCCCAGATCTACCCGGTCGAGATCATCAGCGTCGATTCAGCCCTGGTGTACCGGGGCATGGACATTGGCACGGCCAAGCCTGCTGCCTGCGAACTCGCGGCGGTAAAGCACCACCTGATCGACATCCGCGACCCGCTGAACGCCTACAGCGCGGCCGAATTCGTGCGGGACGCGCAGGCACTGATAGCCGACATCGTCGCGCGCGGCAAGCTGCCGCTGCTGGTGGGCGGCACCATGCTGTATTTCAAGGCGCTGTTCGATGGGCTTGACGACATGCCCCCGGCCGATGCGGCGGTGCGCGCCGTACTGGCGGCCCAGGCCGCTGAAAATGGCTGGCCGGCGCTGCACGCCGAGCTGGCCCGGGTCGATCCGGTCACGGCGGCGCGGCTAGCGCCCCATGACTCGCAGCGCATCTCGCGGGCGCTGGAGGTGTTTCGCGTGTCAGGCCAGCCGCTGTCGTTTTTCCAACGGCGCAATGCTATTAAAAAAATAGCTGACAGTGACCACCCTACCTGGGCTTCAGGCCTTATTTCCCTGGAACCGGCGGATCGCGCCTGGTTGCACGGCCGGATTGCCCTGCGTTTTGACGCCATGCTCGCTGCAGGCTTCATGGATGAAGTCAAACGCCTGCGCGCGCGCGGCGATCTGAATGCCGATTTGCCGTCGATGCGCTGCGTCGGCTACCGCCAAGCCTGGGAGGTGCTGGACGGCAGCAGCCCCATGAGCGAGATGCGCGACAAGGGCGTGTTTGCCACGCGGCAACTTGCCAAGCGGCAGATCACCTGGCTGCGCTCCATGCCGCAGCGCCAGATCGTCGCCTGCGATGCGCCTGACGCGCTTGAGCAGGTGCTGGCGCACCTCAAGCATCACGCCCGGACCCTGGCGTGAGCCTGCGCATCAGCCAGCTGGCCAAGCGCTATGGCGACACCGTCGTCTTCAGCCAGGTGTCGCTGGACGTGGCGGCCGGCGAATTTGTTGCCATCGTGGGCGAATCGGGCGTCGGCAAATCGACCCTGCTCAACTGCATGGCCGGGCTGGACAACTGGGACGAAGGCACGGTCACCCTGAACGGCGCGGACCTGGGCCGGATGGGCGACGACCAGCGCGCGCTGCTGCGCCGCCGCCATGTCGGCTTTGTGTTCCAGGCCTTTCATGTGCTGCCGCACCTGGATGTGGCGCAAAACGTGGCGCTGCCGCTGCTGCTGCTGAAGCAGCCAGATGATGAGCGCGTGCAGGCCATGCTGGCCGCCGTCGGCCTCGCCGGTCTGGGCCAGCGCCTGCCGCAGCAGTTGAGCGGCGGCCAACTGCAGCGCGTGGCGATTGCCCGGGCGCTGGTGCACAGACCCGGCCTGCTGCTGGCCGACGAGCCCACGGGCAACCTGGACCCGGCCACGGCCGCGCGGGTCATGGACGTGCTGATCGCGCAAACGCGCGATCAGGGCAGCGCGCTGGTGCTGGTCACCCACTCGGCAACCGCCGCCGCGCGCGCTGACCGCGTGCTGCACCTGACCGCCCAAGGCATGCAGACCGGCTGACCGTGGCATCGTGCCACGGCCAGGGTCACCGCCAGGCGCACGTCCGCCTACTCGATGGCCAGCCGCTGCGACGCGCCTGACCTTTTCTTGGGCAGCGTCAGAGTCAGCACGCCGTTGTCATATTTGGCCTTGGCCGTGCCCTGGTCGATGTCGGCCGGCAGCTGGAAGCTGCGCGACACGGCACCGTAGTAGCGCTCGCTACGCAGCAGCTTTTCGTCGCCCATCTGGCTGTCGGACTGCTTGACCTCGGCGCTGAGCGTCACCACGTTGCCGTCAATCGACACCTGGATGTCTTCCTTGGGCACACCGGGCACCTCGGCCTGCACGGTGTAGCCCTGGTCAGTCTCCTTGACATCGACCTTGATTTGAGCCGACGTCGGCAAGGGGTCGCCATGCAGGGGCCTGACGTAAAAACCCGGCGTCAACTCCTTGAAAAAGTCATCAAACACGCTGCCACGGTTAATCAGTGAACTCATTTGAATCTCCCTGGTTTCAAGTCAATGGATGTGGCTGTTGCCACCTTCAAAATATGGGATGCCAGGGTAAAAAACTCAAGAGCCCGGGGTCGTCGATTCTTGATCCTGATCAAATGACCGGCGCGCCCGTCAATGGGCGCCAATGGTCACAATAGACCGGCAATGCGGGCACTTCTCCAAACCTTTTCCTGGCAAGAGCTGCGCCATCACCCCTGGCGCAATGCCGCCGCCGTGGTGGCGGTGATGCTGGGCGTGGCGCTGGCGTTTTCGGTGCACCTCATCAATGCCTCGGCACTGAGCGAGTTTTCCCAGGCGGTGCGCGCGGTCAATGGCCAGCCCGATCTTGAGCTGCGCGCCGTGCAGGGCAGTTTTGACGAAAACCTTTACGAGCGCGTCGCCAGCAGCGCGCAGGTGGCCATGGCCAGCCCGGTGCTTGAAATCAGCACCTATGCGCTTGACGCGAACGGCGACCCGGCCCGGCGCCGTCCGCTGCGCATCATCGGCATCGACGCGCTGGCGGTGGCCTTTAGCGCGCCGGCGCTGATGCCGGTACCCTTCGAAGGCACCGGCCGCATGGCGCTGTTTGCGCCCGGCACGGTGTTTCTCAACCCGGGCGCCCGCCAGGCCTTCAGCAGCGCCATCCTGCTGCTGCAGGACGGTTTGCGGCTGCGCCGCGTGACGGTGGCGGGCAGCGTGAGCGCCGGCGGCGGGCCGCTGGCGGTGATGGACATTGGCGCGGCGCAGGAGCTGTTTGGCCGCGGCGGCCAGCTCTCGCGCATCGACATACGGCTCAAGCCGGGCAGCGACGTGCGCAGCTTCACCGCGTCGCTGCAATTGCCGCCCGGCATCACCGCCAGCGCGCCGGGCGACGCCGCCGAGCGCGTCAGCCAGCTGTCGCGCGCCTACCGCGTCAACCTCACTGTGCTGGCGCTGGTGGCGCTATTTACTGGCGCCTTCCTGGTGTTTTCGGTGCTGTCACTGAGCGTGGCCAAGCGGGCGCAGCAGTTCGCGCTGCTCGGCGTGCTGGGACTGACCGGCCGCGAGCGCCTGCAGCTGGTGCTGGTCGAATCGCTGCTGCTGGGGCTGCTTGGCAGCCTGGCCGGCATCGCGCTCGGGACCGCGCTGGCGGCGTTGGCACTGCGGCTGCTGGGCGGGGACCTCGGCGGCGGCTATTTTTCCGGTGTGGCCCCTGCGCTGCAGTGGAGCAGCGCCGCCGCGCTGACTTACGCTGCGCTGGGCGTGGTCGCGGCCGTCGTGGGCGGCTGGTGGCCGGCGCGGGCCGCGCAAAAACTGCCGCCCGCGCAAACGCTGAAAGGCCTGGGCCTGGCAGCGGGCACCGGTTCGGGCCGCTGGCTGAGCCTCATTTTGATCTGCGCTGGCGTATTGCTGGCCATGCTTCCGCCGCTGTTTGACATTCCCCTTGCCGCCTATTTTTCGGTCGGCCTGCTGCTGGTGGGCGGCATCACGGCCCTGCCCTGGCTGATTGCGCTGCTTTACGACCGGCTCAGCCCCTGGGTCGCGCACCGCCTGCTGCCGCTGCTGGCGGTCGAGCGCGCCCGCCGGGTGCGCGAGAGCGCGGCAGTCGCCGTCAGCGGCGTGGTGGCGTCGCTCAGCCTGGCGGTAGCGCTGACGGTGATGGTGGCGAGCTTTCGCGATTCGGTGACGCACTGGCTCGATGTGGTGCTGCCGGCCGATCTGTATGTGCGCACGACGCCGGGCGCCGCGGCCAGCGACGCCGCTTACTTTTCACCCGGCTTTGTGCAGGCGCTGGCCGGTTTGCCCGGCGTGGCGCGTGTCGGTACCTTGCGCAGCATGCCCTTGCTGCTGGATGCCGGCAAGCCCGCCGTCACGCTGCTTGCGCGCGCCATCGACGACCCGGCGAGCGTGCTGCCGCTGGTCGGCCCCGCGCTGCCGGTGCCGCCGGGGAAAATCGGTATTTATGTCAGCGAGGCCATGGTCGACCTGTACGGAGCCACGCCAGGCCGCCCGTTTTTGCCACTTTCACAGTCTTTTAGTGCCCAAGCCCCGTCAGACCGGCCGTTGTCAGCTATTGATTTAATAGCACCCACTGCCCTGCCCGATTTCTACGTCGCCGGCGTCTGGCGCGACTACGCCCGCCAGTCGGGCGCCATTACCATGGCGCAGCGCGACTTCGAACGCCTGAGCGGCGACCGGCGCATCAACGACCTGGCGCTGTGGCTGCTTCCCGGCGCGAGGGACGCCGAGCTGCAGCTGGCCATACGCGCGCTGGCCGACCGTCAATCAGGAGGTGGGGCGCTGATCGAGATGGCCTCAGTGAGCCAGATCCGCGCCAATTCGCTGAGAATTTTTGACCGCAGCTTTGCCGTGACCTACTGGCTGCAGGGCGTGGCCATCGCCATCGGCCTGTTTGGCGTGGCGGCCAGCTTCAGTGCCCAGGTGCTGGCGCGGCGCAAGGAGTTTGGCCTGCTGGCGCATCTGGGCCTGACGCGCCGGCAAATCCTCAGCGTGGTGGCAGGCGAAGGCGCGGCCTGGACGGTGATGGGCGCACTGGCCGGGCTGGCGCTCGGCCTGGCGGTGTCGGCGGTGCTGGTGTTTGTAGTGAATCCGCAGAGTTTTCACTGGACCATGGATTTGCGGGTGCCGTGGCTGCGCCTGGCGCTGCTATGCGCGGCGGTGGTGCTCGCAGGCACGCTGACCGCCTGGCTGGCGGGGCGCGCGGCTGCGGGCAAGGATGCGGTGCTGGCGGTGAAGGAGGATTGGTGAAGGGCTGCGACGACTCAAATAAAATTTGAATTCGCCCGCCTCGCCGAAGTCAACTGCAATGGCGCGGCTCGCCGTTCTTCACCGGATAGCTATCTGTAACTGATCCAGCAGCTTTATAGGTTGGCTACAAAATCAACAATAGCTGGGGCTTGTGACGGCGCATTGATCCACCAAATCTTGGTTTGCCTAAACACCATGGCAACGTGATAACCCGTTGAAAAGAAAAAGAAAATACACAGCTTTTACCGTTTTTGATTGTAAGGGCAGGTAACATTCAGTCGTTTAACTCACGTTGAGATTTTGTTTCAACCCCATCTGCTCGGAGATTTCATGCGAACCCCATTGGCCTTTTTACTGAGCGTTACTATCTTGTCCGGTTGCGCGAATCCGGGCATCGTCAAGCTTTCCCCTGATACATACATGCTCACAAGAGAAGCACATGGCGGCATATTCGCGAGCGCAAGTGCGTTAAAGGCAGGTGTCATCAGCGATGCAAATGCCTTTGCAGAGAGCCAAAGCAAGGTCGCAATTCCACTTTCCGCAAAAGAGAAGCCTATGGGTAACGGCCCTGCTCAGTGGGCATCATTTGAATATCAATTCAGAGTCGTCGACAAGAATGATCCAGAGGTTCGCAGAACGTCCCTCGTTCCAAGAGCAGATGTCGTTATAGAGAAGACCGAGAAGATTACGGCAGACGTAAAAACCAAGGATCAAACTGATCGTCCAAAAGATGTCTACGCCGAACTCATCAAGCTTGATGATCTGCGTAAGCGGGAAATTCTGACAGACGCCGAATTTCAAGCTCAGAAGAAAAAGCTATTGGAAGGCAAATGAATACTGTGCGCACTAAACAGTCCAACCCGGCATTGCAGTGGATTGGTTTCGCCATCCACTGAATTCATGCGCCCGGTTTCGCACCGTCAGCGCCCCGATTGGCCCCGCTCAAAAGATCTGCCAACTGATCCAATAAGCAATCGCTGCCACAAAGGCCGACGCGGGAATGGTGAAAATCCAGGCCCAGACAATGTTGCCGGCCACGCCCCAGCGCACGGCCGAGGCGCGCTGCGTGGCGCCCACGCCGACGATGGCGCCCGTGATGGTGTGCGTGGTGGACACCGGAATGCCCAGCGCGGTGGCCAGAAACAGCGTGATCGCCCCACCGGTTTCAGCGCAAAAGCCGCCCACCGGCTTGAGTTTGGTGATCTTCTGGCCCATGGTTTTGACGATGCGCCAGCCGCCAAACATGGTGCCGGCGGCAATCGCCGTGTAGCAGCTGACAATCGTCCAGGTCGGCGGCAAGGCGTCGCTGGCCGAGGTGTAGCCGGTGGCGATCAGCAGCATCCAGATGATGCCAATCGTTTTTTGCGCGTCGTTGCCGCCGTGGCCCAGGCTGTAGGCACCGGCGGACACCAGCTGCAGGCGCCGAAACCAGCGGTCCACCTTGGAGGGCGTGGCGCGCCGGCAAAGCCAGGACACCAGCACCATCATCATGGAGCCGAGCAGAAAACCCAGCACCGGCGAAACGAAGATGAAGGCCACGGTTTTCCAGATGCCTTCCGCGATCAGCGAATGCGCGCCGGCCTTGGCAATCACCGCGCCCACAATGCCGCCAATCAGGGCGTGCGACGAGCTGCTGGGAATGCCGTAGATCCAGGTCACCAGGTTCCAGGCAATGGCGCCCATCAGCGCGCCGAAAACGACATGTGTATCGACCACCCCCGGCTGGACAATGCCCTTGCCCACGGTGGCGGCCACGCTAAGGTGAAAGATGAAAAGCGCCAGCAAATTAAAGCTGGCCGCAAATACCACGGCGTGGCCGGGCTTGAGCACGCCGGTGGACACCACGGTGGCAATCGAGTTGGCGGCATCGTGAAAGCCGTTCATGAAGTCAAAGGCAATGGCCATGACGACCAGCAGGACTACGACCCAGAGGGCGGTCTGTACAGTTTCCATGAGAAGTGCGCTTGCGTCGCCAGCGTTCAGGAGTTTTCGAGGACGATGCCCTCGATCAGGTTGGCCACGTCCTCGCACTTGTCGGTGATGGTCTCCAGCAGCTCGTAAACCGCCTTGAGCTTGATCAGCTCGCGCACATCGGGTTCCTCGCGGAACAGGCGGCTCATGGCCGAGCGCATCACGCGGTCGGCGTCGGACTCCAGCTTGTCAATTTCCTCGCAGGTCTTGAGCGCGGCCTCGGCCGTTGCGGCATCGCGGACCTTGCCGATCAGCGCCACGGCATCCTTGAGCCGCTCGCAGCATTTGACGCTCAAATCGGTCAGGCGCACGATATCGTCCGTCATGTGGCGCACGTCGTAAAGCGCCATGGTTTCGGCGGAATCCTGGATCAGGTCGGCCACGTCATCCATGGTGTTGATCAGCTGGTGAATCTGGTCGCGGTCAATCGGCGTGATGAAGGTCTTGTGCAGTGCGCGGTTGACCTCCTGGGTGATGCGGTCAGCCGAGCGCTCGGCGTTGTCCACCTCGCGGTTGTGGGCCTCGCGCTTTTCCACATCGCTGTAGTTGGCGACCATCTTCGAGAAGGCATGCGCAGCCTCCACGATGCGGTCGGCATGCTGGTTGAACATCTCGAAAAAATTACCTTCGCGCGGCAGCAATTTGCCAAACAGCATGCGGGATCCTCAGAATTTAGGCCAGAAATATGACGTTTTTGTGACTGCGGGAAGTTTAACCGCCTGAATAGCCCCCACGGTCGCGCACTGCGTGTCGCTCCCTGCCCCCCCGAGGGGGCGCTGCGCCTGCGGTCCGGCTAAGCCGGTCCCGCGGCCCCTGCTTGGTTGAAGAGGCGCTTGATCAGGCACTGCGGAAGATGAAACACACCGCGCCCACCCATGCACAAGGCGGCCCACAGGTAAGCGAGCTTGAGCGGCTCACTCAGGTAAAGCTATTGCAGGAAGGGCATCAAATCTCACGTTCTCATGAAGGCCGCCCGACCAGCAGCAAGACCAGCGTCAGGGTGAAAAGTGCCAGCGCGGTCGACACCACCACGCTGGCCGTAATCAGCTCTTCGGCGACCTGGTAGCGCTGCGAAAACAAAAAAACATTGGCGCCAATCGGCAAGGCCGAAGCCACCACCATCACCGTCATCGGCAGGCCGGTCACGCCCAGCAGCCGGCACAGGCCAAACACCAGCAGCGGATGCAGCAGGTTCTTGACGCTCGCCAGCGCCAGCGCCTGCCGCCAGTGCCTGCCCACGGGCGTGTAGGCCAGCGTCAGGCCGACCAGCACCAGCGCGAGCGGCCCGAAGGCATTGGCCAGCAGCTCCAGCGGTTTGTCGATGAGCTGCGGTATGCGCAAGCCGGTCTGGGCAAACAGCAGGCCGGCAATGATGGGCAGCGGCACGGGGTGAAGCAGCGCATTTTTCACCGCCACCCCCACCGTGGCCACCGGGTGGCGCGGCGCTGCGGCAAGCGCATCGGACGTGCCGGCGGCCTGCTCGTGGGCCACCGCGAGTTCAAGCACCACCGTGGCGCTGGTCAGCAGCACCAGCGAGTGCACCGAAACCAGCGTCAGCAGCGTCACCAGGCCGGCCGGCCCGTACATCAGGCTGACCAGCGCGATGCCAATCATCACGGTGTTGGAAAAGGTAGTAGCCAGCGCCAGCACCGCTGCCCGGCGGTTGAAACCCTGCACCAGCAGGGTGCCGCCAAAAAGGATGATGACGGCGAGAAAGTAAGCCGCCACCGGCTTGAAGTCAAGCTGCTCCACGCGCACGCCACTCATGGTGCGAAACAGCAGCGCCGGCGTGAGCAGCAGAAAAACCAGGTTAGACAAATCCTTGATGGCCACTGCCCGAATCCAGCCCAGGCGCCCCGTCATGAAACCGGTGGCGATGAGCAACACCACCGGAAACAGGGAGGCAAAAACAAGCTGGGGCATGGGGCAATCTTAGCGTGCGCCTGCCCGCGCCTCGCCCCCTTCCCTTTGTCCCGGTCAGCCTTGCGTTCTGGCTTTGTGCCTGAACCTCGCACTCAAGAAGCCCAGGGCAAGCTCACTTTCGGGCGGCGGCCGCTCCGTGCGCCAGGTCGCGGTCAAACGCGGTGTTGATCGGCTGGTCGAGCCGCTGCAAATACATCCTGGGCGCCAGGTAAACGCTATTATTTTGATAGCCAACTATGAACGTAGCATATGGATATAAAGCTGCTTTTTCCATTTTTTATCAAAACAAAACAACACACCGCACAGCGGCTCATCGAGACCCGGTAACTTCAGCGTCGGCCCATTGGGGTTAGCGACAGCTGCCGCGTGCGAATCATGGGGCCGCGTCAAGCGAGGGAGCGGCACAGTCGGCGCAGACACCGCGCACGGCAAAGTCCATGCTCAGGCCCTGGTAGCCCAGCGCCTTGAGGCTGGCCAGCGCGGACTGGGCGGCACGCTCCAGATCGTGGCCATTGGCCTGCAGCGCCCCAGAAAGCGCGCCCGTCAGAGGGCTGTCGCGGTGGCAGCTCTGGCATTCAAAGTGCGGCATGGCATGCACGCCGACTGGCATGGCCTGATAGCGCCGCACCCGCTTGGCATCCACCCGGCACAGCAGCAGGCCAACCTGCGTCAGCCGGTCGATCAGGCGGTACAGCGTGACGCGGTCCAGCGCGGTCGGACCGTCGCCGCTGAGCGCCGCCTGCAATTGGGCATGGGTGTAGCTGGTGTCCGGATGGGCCAGCAAGCAGCCCAGCACCAGGCGCGCGGCCGCCGTGCGCCTGAGGCCGTGGGCAGACAGCAGCGCATCGATGGGGTCGATGGCGGCGGGGTTGGGAGCTTGCAGAGATGCCACGGCGTGACCTTCAGGTAATCTTCACTAACGCAATTCAGTTGCGTTACACTATACCGCAATCAAGTTGCATTATTACCGCAACTCGCCCTTGGCCCTGCTTGCATCTGGAAAAACATGATCCCCGACACCTCTTCGCACTACCCTGCAAGCCCACGCGCCTCCAGCGTACTGGCCTGGCCCGCGTGGCTCCGGATGCTGGCGGTGCTGCCCGCCGTGGCGCTGCTCTGGCTGGCGGTGGCCTGGGCCCGGCAGGCGGTGGCCCCGTGACAGGCGCCGGCCCCGTCGTGGCGCTGAACAACCTGACGGTGAGCTACCGCCAGCACCCGGCCCTGCACCACATCAGCGGCAGCTTTGCGGCGGGCTCGCTGACCGCCGTGGTGGGGCCGAACGGCTCGGGCAAAAGCACGCTGCTCAAGAGCATCGCCGGCCTGCTGCCGGTTGAAGGCGGCCGGCCGGGCGGCGCGCTGGCGGTCACGCCGCCGCGTGAGCGCATCGCCTACCTGCCGCAGGTCGCGGACATTGACCGCAGTTTTCCCATCAATGTGCGCGACTGCGTGCTGCTGGGTTGCTGGGGCGCCACGGGATCGTGGGGCGCAGTCGACCGCGCCATGCTGGCCAGGGTCGATGCTGCACTGCACGCCGTGGGGCTGGAGGGTTTTGAGCGGCGCAGCATCGGCAGCCTGTCCAGCGGGCAGCTGCAGCGCGTGATGTTTGCCCGCATGCTGGTGCAGGACGCCGAGCTGATCCTGCTGGACGAACCCTTCAACGCCATCGATGCCAAGACCACCGCCGCCCTGCTGGCGCTGGTGCGCCAGTGGCACCAGCAGCGGCGCACCGTGATTGCCGTGCTGCACGACGATGCGCTGGTGCACCAGCATTTCCCGGCGACCTTGCTACTGGCCCGTGAGCTGGTGGGCTGGGGCGCGACCGGCGAGGTACTGACGGGCCCCAATCTGCTGCGTGCCCGCGCCATGGCCGAGGCATGGGACGAAGACGCCGAACTCTGCGGCATCAACGCGCAGGCGGCGCGGAAAGTGGCCGCATGATGACGCCCACCGCCTGGCTCTGGGACTCTGTCTGGGACGCGGGGTTTGCGCCCTTTGCCGAATTCGCCTTCATGCGCCGCGCGCTCGTCGCCACGCTGGCACTGTCGCTGAGTGCCGCGCCACTGGGCGTATTTCTGACGCTGCGGCGCATGAGCCTGCTGGGCGATGCGCTCAGCCACGCCGTGCTGCCTGGCGTGGCCATCGGCTTCATGCTGAGTGGCCTGTCGCTCACGGCCATGGCGATTGGCGGTGTGCTGGCGGGCATGCTGGTTGCGGCCATCGCCGGGCTGGTCACACGCTTCACCACGCTCAGGGAGGACGCCAGCCTGGCCGCCATCTACCTGGTGGCGCTGGCGCTGGGCGTGATGCTGATCTCTGGCCATGGCACGCAGCTGGACCTGTTGCACATCCTGTTTGGCAGCGCGCTGGGCGTGGACACGCCAGGCCTGTTGATGGTGGCCGGCGTGGCCAGCGTCAGCCTGCTGCTGCTGGCCGCGATGTACCGCGGGCTGGTGCTGGAGAGCTTTGACCCGGTTTTTCTGGGCGCGGCCGGACGACGCGGCTGGCTCTGGCAGCAAGGCTTTCTGATGCTGGTCGTGATCAACCTGGTGGCGGGCTTCCAGACCCTGGGCACCTTGATGGCGGTCGGGCTGATGATGCTGCCCGCCGTGTCGAGCCGGCTGTGGCACGCCACGCTGGCGGCGCAGCTCGTCAATGCCAGCGCGCAGGCCATGCTGGCCAGCACCGCGGGGCTGCTGCTGTCTTACCACCTGGACACGCCCTCGGGGCCGACCATCATCGGCTGCGCGGGCGCGCTGTATTTTGCCTCCCTGCTGCTGGCGCCCGGCGGCTGGCTGCCCCGCGTCCGGCGCCGGACCCACCGGGTCGCCTGACGCCTGCCGCTTTTTTCACTCGCTGAAGGTCAAGCCATGATCCGTGTATTTCACAAACTCCTGACGGCCTTTGCCAGCGCCTTGCTGCTGTCAGCCGCTGCCCGGGCGGCCGACAGTCTGCCGGCTGTCCCTGTCGTCGCCAGCTTCAGCATCCTGGGCGACCTGGTGCGCGTGGTCGGTGGCAACCGCGTGAGCATCACCACCCTGGTCGGCCCCAATGAAGACGCCCATGTGTTTGCCCCCAAACCCGCCGATGCCAGGGCCATTGTGCAAAGCCGCCTGCTGGTGATCAACGGCCTGGGCTTTGAGCCCTGGGCGCAGAAGCTGGCCAGGTCCGCCGGCTACAGGGGCGAGACGGTGCTGGCCTCGCAGGGCGTCAAGCCACGCGCCATGGCCGAGGAAAAAGCGCATGACGACACAGGCCGTCACCCCGGCGAAACCGACCCCCATGCCTGGCAAAACCCCGAGAACGTCATGCTGTACGTGCGCAACATCGCCGCAGCCCTGGCAAAGGCCGACCCGGCGGGCGCCTCCAGCTACCAGGCCAACGCGGCGGCCTATGTGAAAGAACTGCAAGCGCTGGACAGCTGGGCGAATGGCCAATTCGCCGCTATTTCCGCCGACAAGCGCAAGGTCATCACCTCACACGATGCGTTTGGCTATTTCGCGGCGCACTACCGGATCAAATTCCTGGCGCCCCAGGGCGTGGCTACCGACGCGGAACCGGGCGCGAAAGGCGTGGCGCAGCTCATCAGGCAGATTCAGCGTGAAAAAATCAAGGCTGTCTTTGTTGAAAACATGAGCAACCCCAGGCTGCTGGACCAGCTCAGCCGGGATGCCGGCGTGAGCCTGGGTGCCGTCCTGTATGTGGATGCCCTGTCGGCGCCGGGCGGCCCGGCTGACAACTACCTGGCGCTGATGCGGCACAACGTGACGCAACTGGCCCTGGGAATGCAGCAAAATTGAAAAAAACCGCCAGCCCTGGCCGGAACCGAACAAAGGAAAACCATGTCAACACCCCCATTCGTCATAGGCTTTGCGGATAGCCCCGCCGCAGAGCAGCACAGCAGCCCCGACGCGGCGCGCCTGCTGGGCGGCCAGCCGCAGCACATCACACGCCCGCAATTTGAAAGCCCCGACGGCACCTTCCTGACCGGCATATGGGAAAGCACGCCGGGCAAGTGGCGCGCCTTCACCGGCAAGGACGAGTTCTGCTACATCGTGAAGGGCCATTTGCGGCTGATCAGCGATGCGGGCGAGACCCGTACCTTCAAGACCGGCGACAGCTTTGTCATTCCGCGCGGATTTGAGGGCTGCTGGGAAATACTCGAAAACACCACCAAGCACTATGCCATCCGCAAGTATTCGGACGATTGAAGCGCCGCCCGCGCCGCGCAGGCCTGACTGAAGTCGGGAGGCGGGCTTGCGCCAAACGCCCGACGCTGCCATCCTTCCAGAAGGAATTCATTACCAACCCCAGGGAGTGTCACATGTCTACCCGCCTGAAAGACTTTGCCACTGTCGCGGTCGCCGTGGCAGAACCCGAGACCACGGCGTTTGCCGCAGCGCAGCTGATGCGAAAACACCATGTTGGCGCGCTCATCGTCGTCGATGCGCTGCACAAGAGCCGCCCGGTCGGCATCGTGACTGACCGGGATATGGTGCTGGCGCTGATGGCCGAGGGGCTGGACCCGGCGGTATTCACGGTCGGCGACATCATGTCGGTCGGGCTGGTCGTGGCCAACCCCGAGATGGATGCCATGGACGCGGTGCAGCTGATGCGCGCCAACCGCCTGCGCCGACTCGTCATCACCGATGACGCAGGCCACCTGATGGGGATAGTCACCATGGAAGACATCCTCGAGCTGCTGACGCGGGAGCTGGCCGCCCTTGCCACGGGGCTGATCGGTGCCAGGGACCGGGAGTTCGAGCAGCGCGCCTGATGCGGCGCCAAACGCCGGCGTGTGGAAACCCCATCGGACGGCGAGGAAAAGCCCGCAGCGTCAGGAAGCGCTGTATAAACCGGAACACCATGAACCCAAAGCCCGTCAGCCCGCCACACCCCACCCACCTGCGTACCGTGAGCTACCACGGCCTGGCACCCGGCCCGCGCCTGCTCGTCCTTGGCGCCGTGCATGGCAACGAGACCTGCGGCACCCAGGCCATCACGCAGCTCATAACCGAGCTGGACGCCGGTGCGCTGGGCATCGAGCGCGGCTGCCTCACCTTTGTGCCCGTCACCAATCCGCTGGCCTACCAGCTGGGCCAGCGCACCGGCGATCGCAACCTGAACCGCAACATGGCGCCCAGCGCGATTCCGCAGGATTTCGAAGACCGCATCGCCAACCTGCTGTGCCCGCTGCTCGACACGCATGACGCGCTGCTGGACCTGCATTCCTTTCACACCGGCGGCGCGCCTTTCGTGATGATTGGTCCGCAAGACAATCGCGGCGATCTGGAGCCTTTTGCCCGCGCGAGTGAAGAAATGCAGTTGGCACTGCACACCGGGCCGCACCGCATCGTCGAAGGCTGGCTGGACACCTACGCACGCGGCGTGCAGCGGCACGCCGCCGCCCCCGCCGCGCCAGGCAGCAGCCGCGCCCAAAGCCTGGTGACCAACCCCAACTACGGCGTGGGCACGACCGAATACATGCGCTCGCGCGGCGGCTACGCCGTCACGCTGGAATGCGGCCAGCACGACGATCCGCAGGCGGTGCAAGTCGCCCGCCATGCCATTTTGCAGACGCTGGCGCTGCTCGGCATGGCCGCCCTGCCCCTCGCGCCCGAACCCGCCAATCGCGAAATCCTGCGCCTGGTCGATGTGACGGACCGGGAGCATGCGGATGACAGCTTCAGCCGCGCATGGCGCAGCTTTGACGCGGTGAAAGCGGGTGAAGTGATTGGCATGCGCCAGAGCGGTGAAGAGATCAAGGCTACTGCCGATGGTTTTGTTGTCTTCCCCAACCCGGGCGCGCAAGTGGGGCAGGAATGGTTTTATTTCGCCGAGCTGCGGGTTTGAGGGCGGCGCCGGCAGACACTATTGATTTGATAGCGGATTGTGACCGTCCTGCCTGGACTGGCGCCGCATTTCATTCAAATTTTCTGAAATTCAAGCAAGCACCAGGTCGGGCGAAACGCCAAGCCCTACCGAACTTCTGGCGAACGAGGGTTCACGGGCAATAAAGTCCGAAACAGACCGAGCGCTGTGCCGAGTTGCTGGAGGTTCGCTATCGACCACAAGCCGTCCGTTGCCACGAGGAATCGTCGGTCCGGATATAGCAGGAAGCTGCCCCTCGGTTTGGCTTATCTATAGCAGTCATTAATTGCCAAAAATGGATCGAAATCAACATTTAAAGTAAGTTAAGTTCAAACCCTCATCGATTACGCCGCGCCTGCGGGGTGAAGTGCTTTCTCCCCTTGCAGCGACTCGATCAACGGACAGGAGACCTTTCCTTTCGCTGCATGGCAGGCACGCACAAGACCGGACAGCGCAGACTCCATGAGTGCCAAATCTGCCTGTTTCTCGCGTACATCCTTGAGCTTGTGCTCGGCCAAGATACTGGCTTCCTCACAATGGGTCCCATCCTCCAGCCGCAGCAACTCAGCGATCTCGTCAAGGCTGAACCCAAGTCGCTGGGCTGATTTCACGAATCGCACCCGTGTCACATCCGTCTCGCCATAACGGCGAATGCTGCCGTGTGGCTTGTTTGGCTCCGGCAACAAGCCCTTGCGCTGATAGAACCGAATGGTTTCAACATTGACCCCAGCCTCTCTAGCAAAGACGCCGATGGTCAGCTTTTCAAAATTGTTTTCCATATCGCTTGACTCCGTACATGACTACGGAAGTAAGCTTACGCTATTGAAAGGATAAGCGTATGTCTGAAGCAGAAAACGGGCGCGGTGCACTCGTCACCGGCGGGTTGGCCGCCATCCTTGCATCTACCTGTTGCCTGGGGCCGCTGGTTCTTGTCGCTCTTGGCGTGAGCGGAGCCTGGATCAGCAACCTGACCGTGCTGGAGCCGTATCGGCCGATTTTCATCGGCGCGGCACTGGTAGCACTTTTCTTCGCCTGGCGGCGCATTTTCCGGCCAGTTGAGGCCTGCAAGCCAGGTGAAGTGTGCGCGATCCCCCAAGTGCGCCACACCTACAAACTCGTCTTCTGGGTCGTGGTCGTGTTGGTTTTGATCGCACTCGGATTTCCCTATGTCCTTCCCTTGTTTTACTAACCCAGAGTTCACTATGAAAAAACTGTTTGCCATCCTCGCACTCGCTGTCACCTCCACCCCGATTTGGGCCGCCACTCAAACCGTCACGCTGTCCGTGCCCGGCATGGACTGTGCCGCCTGTCCGGTCACCGTCAAGAAAGCCCTCTCCAAGGTTGAGGGAGTGAGCAAGACCAATGTGACATTTGAAAAGCG
>JBKJKI010000135.1:0-60224 GCA_046597475.1 Polaromonas sp.
TCCAGCGTCGGCTCGTACTGGCCGCTTTGCTCCCACAGCGGGCCCCAGTGGCGCTCGATGTCCGCCGGCTCGAAGGACTTGGCCAGGCTGTCCAGCCCGGGCGTGGGCGGAAACACCCGGGCGGCGTCGTAAGCGGGGGCGAGAGGAGTGGGAGTGGCAGCTTCAGTCATGGGGCAATGAGAAGCGGCATCGAAGCGATGCCGCCTGGGGTTGGAGGGAACTGGCTCGATTTTATTCGACGGCGCCGCTCTGGCTGGCGCGTCCTGATGCGGCGCTATCTTCTGGCACCGCCATCCTGGGGGCGCAAGCCGTCCATGACCGGGGACACAGCCGTGGCTTTGCCTGACTTTCAAGCCAAATCGGCCTCCAGCCCAAGACTAACGCGCATAGTGTGCTATTAAAAATGATTAACATCAGGCCTCGGGCTGCACGATGCCGCAGCCTGCAAAGATCAGCGGCTGGTTCAGCCACTGTTTCCACGGCAGCCAGTCGGCGCCGGCGTGGGCACGCAACTGCATCTCGGGGTTCAGGACGTAATAGCCGTTCCGGGTGCGCAGCCAGAGCTGGCGGCTGGGCTGGTAGCTGCTGTGGACTTCGGCCCTTGCCAGCACGCCGTTGAAATAGGTGCGCCGGCGACGCTCGGGACGCAGCACGCTGTCGGGCAGGCGCTCGGCGTGGCGCATCAGGTGGTCGGCGCAAAAGCCTTTCAGGTTGCGATGAATCTGTGGATTCGGCACGAGTTGCGAATAAAGCCTTTTGTAGCTGGCCAGCATCACGCCCAGCAGCCAGTATTCGCCCTGATGGCGCTCCAGCCGCACCAGCCGGCCTGCCGTCTGAACATCCAGCACCGGCGGCGACAACAGGGGGTACAGCGCATCCAGATGGTGTTCGGTGTGCGCCGCATCGTCAAGGAAACGATCCAGCGCATAATCCCAGGCGCAGTGGCCGTAATGGTCGCGCAGCAGCGGGTCGGCGCCGCGCCCCAAGAGCGCCTCTACCAGCGCCACGTTGCCGCACTGCGCGGCCAGCATCAGCGGCGTGGCGTTGAAGTAGCTGCGGTGGTCCACGCCGAACTGGTCGCACTGGCGCAGCACCTCCTTGAAGGCCCGCCCGGCGTAGGGCTGGCGCTGGCGCTCGGTCACCGCGTCCAGTCTTTTGACGACGAATTTAGGTGCTTCCTGAGCATCGAATTTGTCATGGCGATAAGGATGACTGGCCGCATCCATCGCCTGGGCGATGCGTAAGGCGGGCTCGAAGCGGCTGGCTTTGGCCATGTCGTGAATCCAGCCGCTCTGGCCGTGCCACAGCGCATAGTCCAACAGCGCCTGACGCGGCTTGTTGGAAATTTGCCCCGGCAGCAAGGCCTTGGGCAGCAGTTCCCGCAGGGCGACTTCGTCCCACACCGGCCAGCCGGGTTTTTGCGTTTTCAGCACATTCTGGCGAATCGCGTCGGCCTGCTCCTGCTTGCCCTGCAGCTCCAGGCGGCGCGCTTCCTGCGCCCATTCCTGCTGGCTGGAGCTTTGCTGCTGGGCCAGGCTCAGGGCTTCGGCGGTGCGCAGGTCCAGCAGTTGCAGCAGCGGGTGCGCGGTGTCGCTTTCAACCAGCAGCAGCTGGTCCACGGCGCGGGTCAGCGCCACGTAGAGGGCGTTGACGTAGAACTTGAACAGCTCCAGCGAGCGGTCGGTCTTGTCGCGGGCGCGGCTGTAGTCCAGCGTGTCGCCTGCCAGGTCTTGCGGCTGCACGCCGCTGGCGATCTCGGCAAAGGCCTGGCGCTGGCTTGAGACCATGTCTACCAGGATCACATTGGCGTATTCCAGCCCCTTGGCCTCATGCACCGAGAACACCAGCGGTGTCTGGAATTGGGCGCGCACGGCGGCCTTGTCCTCGTCGCGCAGCACCAGCACGGCAAACTGGGTCGAACCCCGGGTCTTGGTGTTGAGTTCGCGCCGGGTGCTGTCCTTATCAAGCAGCAGCTGCACCGAGCCGGCGGCCTGCGCGGTGGCCTGCACCAGAAAGTTGGTTTCCCGGTCAATCGAGCCAAAGCGGGCATGCTTGATCTTGAGCAGGCGGTTGGCCAGTTGCGTCACGGCCTGGCCGTTACGAAAGTTGGCGCGCAGCACCGAAATGGTTTGCGAGCGGGCCAGCGTCTCGTCTTGCCAGAACAGGGTCTTGACCGCCGCCCACGAAAAGAAATTGGGGTGCACGATCTGGTTGGAGTCGCCGCAGAGCAAAAACTGTCCCGGTTTGGCCAGCGTCCTGAGCAAGAGCGCGAGTTGCACGCTGGTGAGGTCCTGCACCTCGTCCACCACCATGAAGTCATAGGTCGGCCGGGCCAAGGCCTGCCAGTCGTGGGCCACCAGGTTCAGGTCAAAGTGGCCAGAGGCGGCCAGCCAGGCGCGGTATTTTTCGAACAGCTCAAACACCGCCGCCCGCTGCGGCCCGGCCAGCAGTGACTGACGCACGCCCAGCGCCAGGTAGGCGGCCTGCGTCAGCACACCGTCGGCCCGGCTGGAGATCACGCCGCGAAACTCCTCGAACAGCGCGTGGGCATCCAGCCCGCCGGTGGCTTGTTTCGCCGCGCTGCGGTAGCGCTCGAACCAGCCGGTGAAGGCGGCAAAATCCAGCTCGCGGCCCGCCGGCACCTGCAGGGTTTCAATGAATTCGCGGTAGCTCAGAAACTCGGGCTCCTGGCCCTCGGCCTCGAAGCCGTGCGCGAAATACATGGCCTGCGCGCTCTGGGCCAGAAAGGCCGACTGCGTGACATACAGCACCCGGCCGCGCGCCAGCCGCAGCTTTTCAAGCGTCAGCGCGGTCTTGCCCGAACCGGCCGAGCCCACCAGGATCAGCGGCGCCGGGGCGTCGTACACGGCCTGCTGCGCGTCGTCAAAACTCAACACCTTGTCGAGCACATGAATCTCGCCGCGCTCAGGGTGCACATAGCGCAGCGTCGGCGCTTGCGCGCTCACTTCGTCGGGCTGGGGCGCGGGGGCGTCGTCCAGGTCAAGCTGATCCCAGTGCAGCGAGGCGCCGCGCAGGAAGCGCGAACCGGCGTAATCATGGTTGTGAATCACCTCCAGCGCCAGGCAAACGGTTTCGTCGCCGTGGCGCGCAAACTGCACCAGCAGCCGGTTGGTATGGTCCAGCTTGAAGCGCCAGTAAGGCGTGGGCGAAAGCTTTTTGAGCCTGGGGCTCTTGAAGTCATCGCGTGCCACCGCCTGCAGCAGCTTGGCAAACTGGGCGCGTACGCGGTGGGTGTCGAGTTGATGGTGGCTCAGCAGGCGCATGGGCTAGGGCAGTCGGTCAGTCAGTGAACGAAGAGCCTACCCGATAATCGGACGCAAAGGATTCCCTCGCCCATGCTGTTTCTTCTGTCCCCCGCCAAAGCGCTTGACTATGACACCCCGCCTCATGTGAGCACGCATACCCAGCCGCTGTTCAAGCGCCAGTCGGCCGAACTGATTGAGGTGTTGAAGGAAAAATCGCCGCAGGACATCAGCCGCCTGATGAAGCTGTCGGATGCGCTGGCCGGCCTGAACGTGGCGCGGTACGAAGCCTGGTCGCCCAGGTTCAGCGCCAAAAACTCCAAGCAGGCGGCGCTGGCCTTCAATGGCGATGTCTATGGCGGGCTGAACGCCAAGACCCTGAGCGAGGCGCAGCTCGACTGGGCGCAGCAGCATGTGTGCATACTGAGCGGCCTGTACGGCGTGCTGCGCCCGCTCGACTGGATGCAGCCTTACCGGCTGGAAATGGGCACGGCGTTGGCGACCGATCACGGCAAGAATCTCTACCAGTTCTGGGGCACGCAGATTTCGGCCTATCTCAATGAGCGCGCCGCGGCTGATACCTCGCCGGTCATCGTCAACCTGGCCAGCCAGGAGTACTTCAAGGCGGTTGACCGCAAGGCGCTGAAGCCCCGCGTGGTGACTTGCGTGTTCGAGGAATTCAGGGGTGAGGGCTACAAGGTCATCAGTTTCATGGCCAAGCGCGCGCGCGGGCTGATGGTGCGCCATGCGGTCGAGCACCGGCTGGTGACGGTGAAAAGCCTCCAGGGCTTTGATGCCGAGGGCTACCGCTTCGCCCCGGAGGTGTCAGAGCTGGACCGGCTGGTGTTCCGGCGCCGGCAGGCCGCCTGAAACGCGCCGTTTCGCCGATTTGGCGATGAAATAGCCTTCAAGCCCAATAACTGCGGTCATAAGATGCTATGAAAATTAGAGCTAACGGAACTGACATCGAAGTCGAGGACAGCGGCGCCGGCCCGGATGCGCAGGGCCGGCCCAGGCCTGTGGTGCTGCTCATCATGGGTCTGGGCATGCAGCTGATTGCCTGGCCGCCCGAGATGGTGCGGGCGCTGCTTGACGCCGGCTACCGCGTCGTGCGCTTTGACAACCGCGATGTCGGCCTGAGCCAGCGCTTTGACGCACTCGGTGCGCCGAAGCTGCTCTGGGCCGGGCTGAAGTTCCGCCTCGGCTGGCGCATCAGGCCGCCTTACAGCATCCAGGACATGGCGCTTGACGCGCTGGGCGTGCTCGATGCGCTGCAGATCGACAAGGCGCACGTCGTGGGCGTGAGCCTGGGCGGCATGATCGCCCAGCGCCTCGCCCTTTTGGCGCCGCAGCGGGTCCTGAGCCTGGCCAGCATCATGAGCTCCAGCGGCGCGCGCGGCCTGCCCGAGGCCAGCCCGGCCGTCACCCGCGCGCTGCTCAGCCGCCCCGCCGGCAAGGGCATGGAGGCGGCGATCGACCACACCGTCAAGCTGTTCAAGGCGATTGGCAGCCCTGGTTTCCCGCTGGGCGATGCCGAGCTGCGCGAGCGCGTCAGCGCCGCGGCCAGGCGCGGCTTTTGCCCCCAGGGCATTGCCCGGCAGATGGTGGCCGTCGTGGCCGACAGCGAGCGCGCGGCGGCGCTGGCGCGTATCACCGTGCCCACGCTGGTGCTGCATGGCAAGGCCGACCCGCTGGTGCCCTTTGCCTGCGGCGAAGACACGGCGCGCCGAATTCCCGGCGCAAGGCTGGCAGGCATTGACGGCATGGGCCATGATTTGCCTCCCGGCGTGGTGCAGCGCTTGCTGGCGCTGCTGCTGCCGCACCTTGATGCGGCCAACTCCAGACAGGTGACATAGCCATGAGCATTCCCGAAAACTCCCAACTGGGCAAGGCCTCAGCCTACGTCGACCAGTACGACGCATCGCTGCTGTTTCCGATTCCGCGCCTGGCCAAGCGGCTTGAGATCGGCGTCAGCGACACGCCGCCATTTTTTGGCGCCGATTTGTGGACCGCGTTCGAGTTGAGCTGGCTCAACCCGCGTGGCAAGCCGCAACTGGCGCTGGCGCACTTCACCGTGCCCTGCGAAACGCCCAACATCGTCGAAAGCAAGTCCTTCAAGCTCTACTTGAACAGCTTCAACAACACGCGCTTTGCCGATGCCGCGGCGGTGCAATCGCGGCTGCGCGCCGACATCAGCGAAGCCGCGTGGCGTGGCGCGCCGCAGGCCTCAGGCGTGGGCGTCAAGCTGTTGCTGCCCGAGGTGTTCGACCGCGAGCCGCTGCACGATCTCGATGGCCTGAGCCTGGACCGCCTCGACGTGGAATGCACGCGCTACACGCCGGCGCCGGACTTGCTGAGCGCCGCCTTTGACGAGCAGCCCGTCAGCGAGGTGCTGACCAGCAACCTGCTGAAAAGCAACTGCCTGGTGACCGGCCAGCCCGACTGGGGCAGCGTGCGCATCAGCTACAGCGGGCCGCAGATCAACCAGGAGGGCCTGCTGCAATACCTGGTCAGCTTTCGCAACCACAACGAGTTCCATGAGCAATGCGTGGAGCGCATCTTCATGGACCTGTGGACGCGCTGCAAGCCGGTCAAGCTGACGGTGTATGCGCGCTACACGCGCCGCGGCGGGCTGGACATCAACCCGTTTCGCACCAGCCATCCGCAGGGTCTGCCGGCCAATGTGCGCACGGCGAGGCAGTAATTGCTATTAAAATAGTAGCTGTAAATGCTGGGTTCTACTGGGCTAATGGCTGATTTGACTAAAAATCAGGCAAAAACAACCGGCCTCGTCTGGCCTTGCCTCGGCTAGTCTGTCCGGGGCGCAGAAAAAACTTCATCACCTGGTTTGAATCCAGTCTGGAACCGGTTGCGTATCGGTATGTACAGCAAGCGCTGTATCCCATACAACCAGGAGACCAACCATGAAGATGAAAATTGCCCCCCTCGCCGGGGCCTGCCTGCTGCTTGTCGCCGCCGGTAGCGCGATGGCTTCCAGCCACCGCGAAGCGCCTTTCATTACCACCGCCCCCAAGGTCGATGGCACTGACTTCTACATGTTCAACAGCTACGAAGCAGGCAAAGCCGGTAACGTCACGCTGATTGCCAACTACCTGCCGCTGCAGGACGCCTACGGCGGCCCCAACTATTTCTCGCTCGACCCGAATGCGCTGTACGAAATCCACATTGATAACGTCGGTGACGGCAAGGAACATCTGACCTTCCAGTTCCAGTTCAAGAACACGCTGGCCAACAATGGCGCTGGCATCACGCTGCCGGTTGGCGGCAAGAACGTGGCGATTCCGCTGCGCCAAGCCGGCTCGGTCACCAACTCGCCCGACGCACCGCTGAGCTACACCGAGAGCTTCACGCTCAACGTGGTGCGCGGCGACCGACGCGGCGGCACGCGCGCTGCCGTCACCAATGGCAGTGGCGGCACCAGCTTCGGCAAGCCGGTTGACTATATCGGCACCAAGACATTCCCGGGCGGCAGCTACGAGGCCTATGCCAATTCCTTCATCCAGACCATTAACATTCCCGGTTGCGCAGCGCCGGGCAAGGTGTTTGTCGGTCAGCGCAAGGAAGCGTTTTCAGTCAACCTGGGCGTCATTTTTGACCTGGTCAATGCGCCCGCCGCCTTCATCACCAATGAAGCCAATGCGGCAGCGGGCGGCAAATTTGGTGAGCTGGACGACAAGAACGTGACCTCGCTCGCGCTTGAGGTGCCAGCCAGTTGCCTGACGCAGGACACGGACAAGGTCATAGGCGGCTGGACCACGGCCAGCCTGCGCCAGGGCCGACTGCTCAATGGCGCCCCGCCTTCCGGGCTGCAGACCAGCGAAAAAGCGGGCGGCGCCTGGACGCAGGTCTCGCGCCTGGGCATGCCGCTGGTCAACGAGGTGGTGATTGGTTTGAAAGACAAGGACAAGTTCAACGGCAGCAAGCCTTTGAACGATGCGGGCAACTTCGCCGACTATGTGACCAACCCGACCCTGCCGGCCCTGATCGAAAAGCTGTTTGGCGCGAAAGCACCGACCAACTTCCCGCGCACCGACCTGATGACGGCCTTTCTGACCGGCCTGCCCACGGTCAATCGTCCGGCCAATATGACGGGACTGGGCGCGGGTGGCCCGCTGACCGAGATGCTGCGCCTGAACACCTCGATTGCGGCCAAGCCGGCCGCCGCGCAAAACTCCCTGGGTGTGGCGGCCGGTGATGCGGCGGGCTTTCCGAACGGTCGCCGCCTGGGCGATGACGTGGTCGACGTTTCGCTGCGCGTGGCCATGGGCGCGCTGTGCGTGCTGACGGGTGACACCGACGCGCTCAAGGTCGGCTGCAAGCCCTCGGACGCGCCGGCCGGCGGCGTGCCCTTCGTCGACGGTGTGCGCGCCAGCGCCACCGACTTCCAGCAGGTCTTCCCCTACCTCAACACCCCGCTTCCGGGTGCCAAGTAAGGCCCTTCAAAGGAAACATCATGTTCAAGCTCAATACGAAACTGATGGCGGGCAGCGCGCTCTGGGCTGTTCTGCTCGCCGGTTGCGGTGGCGGTGACAGCAACGGGGGCGGCCTGGGCGCGGCGGTGCCACCGCCAAGCGGCGGGATGCAGACCATCACCGCAGTGGCCGATTTCATCAAAAACCTGATCGCCAGCAATGGCGAGAACACGGACCCGATCGACATCAACTCGCTGACGTTGGCGGCTGATGACAACGCGGAGCCGGCGGCTGTGGATTAGACCTGACGAACCGGCCCGGCCATCGATACGCGTCGCTGGCCGGGCCATTTTTTTGAACTTTATTTGTCTAACCGCCTGCCGCCAACGGAATTCATTCACATGCCCATCATTTACAGAGCCCTGGTGCTGGCTGGCCTGCTGGCAGGGGTGCAGGTCAATGCGCTGGCGGCCACCGCGGTTCAGCCGGTGCGCGACGACGAAGTGCTGGAAGTCTTGCAAACGGTGACGCGCAACCGCCCGGTCCAGACCGCCTTGCTGGCGGGAGCGAAGGCGACAACGGCCGACCCGGCTGCCGCCGCGCAACAGGCCAGACAGGATATTTCGGTGGCCAGGCAAACCGGCGACACCCGCTATTGGGGGCGCGCGCAGGCCGCGTTGGCGCCCTGGTGGGACCGCGCCGACGCGCCGGTGGAACTGGCTGTGCTGCAGGCCACGGTGCAGGGCGGGCGACACGAATTTTCAGCGTCGCGGACTGTGCTCACGGCGGCGCTGGCACGCACGCCCGGCTACGCGCAGGGCTGGTTGAATCTGGCGTCGCTGGAGCGCCTTTCGGCGCGCTACGCCGAATCGCTGGCCGCCTGCGAGGCGGTGGCGCGTGCCGGTCAGGCGCTTTACGCCCAGGCATGTCGTCTTGAAACCAAGTCATTGCAGGGCGAGCATGCGCTGGCCGCGCAAGGGCTGAAAGCGTTGTTGAGCCAGGCTGGCGATGCCGGCCAGCGCAGCTGGTTGCTGTCGCTGCTGGCTGAAAGCGAGGAGCGCGCGGGGCAAGACGCCGCCGCGACGGATGCTTACGTGCGCAGCCTGACGGCCGGGCACGATCTCTACACTGCCATTGCTTTCAGTGATTTGCTGTTGCGCACCGGAAAACCCGCGAAGGCAGAGCAAATTCTGGCCCCGCTGCCCGAGACCGACGCCGTGGTGCTGCGGCGCGCGGCAGCCTGGAAGCGGCTGGGTGACGCGCGTTGGCGCGACCAGCGTCAGCTGCTCAAGACGCGGGTTCAAGAGTTGCAGCGGCGCGGCGACGATGCCTCGCTGCACGGCCGAGAACTGGCATTGGCAGCGCTCTGGCTGGACGAGGATGGCGCGCAGGCGCTGCCATTGGCCAGAAGCAATCTGCGGCTGCAGCGCGAGCCGCTGGACTGGTGGGTGGCGCTGCAAAGCGCCCGGCTGGCGAAAGACGGCGCCGCGCTGGCTGAAATTGAAGGCGCGATTCGCACTGCCGGCCTGCGCGATGCGCGGCTGGCGCCCAAGGGGGCGAAATGATGCGCGCCTTGGGCACAGGCAGGCGGCTGGCAATCGGCCTGGCGCTGGGCGTGGGACTGGCGTGTGCCCCCGCGCTGGCGCACAAGGGGAGCGATGCCTACCTGGATGTGCAGCAGCTGGAACAGGCGGCGGCTCCGGGCCTACCCGCTGGCGCGGAAAAAACCAGCGACTTCCGGTTTGTGCTGGCCGTGGCGATTCGCGACCTCGATCTGGTCGTCCCCCTCGATGCCAATGCCGACGCCCGCATCACCTGGGGCGAAGCCAAGGCGGCAACGCCGGAGGTGCTGGCCTTGCTCGACCAGGTGGCGCAGCTTGACCTGCCCGCCGGCCCTTCAACAATTCAGGCCGGCTGTGCGCTTCACTGGCAGTCCGACGGACTGGAGCGGCGCAGCGATGGCGTCTACCTGCGCGCCGCGGCACAGCCCCGCTGCCCGCCCGGGCAGGCGCTGCGCTTCAACTACAGCCTGCTGAAAGACCAGGATGCCACGCACCGGCTGCTGGTGGCGGGCCGCATCGCCGGCAAGGACTTGCTCAGCACCTTGTCGCCGCAGCAGGGCAGCCTGCTGCTGAGTGCTGTGGGCAGTGCGCAGTCGGCGGCCAGCCATACTTCTGACAACACTTCTGGCCGCTGGTCAACGCTGGGTGATTATTTCGGCCTGGGCATGCACCACCTGCTGCAGGGCTACGACCATCTGGCTTTTTTGCTGGCGCTTGTATTGCCGCTGCAGCTGAGCTTGCGGTTCACCCCGCGCACTGCGCTGTCCTATGCGGTGACTGGCGGCGCGGCGGCCGTTTATGCCGTGCCGGTTTATGGCGGTGGCGCTTTTACCGGCCCGCCTCAAGCCAGCCGCGCCAGCTGGCTGGCGCTGCTGCGCACCGTGACCGCCTTCACGATAGGCCATTCCATCACGCTGATGCTGGCGACCTTCGGCCTGACACAGGCCTCGCCGCTGTGGGTGGAGCCGGCGATTGCGCTGTCGATTGCCGTCACCGCGCTGCTCAACCTGCGCCCGCTGCCATGGGTTCGCGTCGACGTGCTGGCGCTGCTATTTGGCCTGGTGCACGGTTACGGTTTTGCCGGGCTGCTGCTGGAAGCCGCGGCGCCCGGCGGCTTGCTGCCCTGGGCGCTGGCAGGCTTCAACCTGGGCGTGGAAGCCGGCCAGCTGACCGCCGTGCTGGGATGGGTGCTGCTGTCCCAGGCGGTGGTCGGCAGGTCGTGGTATGCCAGCGTGGTGGTGCGCGGCGGCTCGGTGCTGCTGGTGCTGCTGGCGGCCTGGTGGTTCTGGCAGCGGGTCAGTTGAGAAGCAGTGGTTGCTATATTATTAATAGCAAACAAAGTCCGAATCCATTGGACTAAAGGCCTAATTTATCGAAATTCAAGGGCCGGGAAGCCGGGCTAGCGCTTTTCCTGCATGGCGCTGACAGCTTTGCGCACATGCCGGTTGCCTCCAGCTCCCGCCAGAAAGCCCGGTTCATGGTGTTCATCACATCCGGGCGGTTGAGCGCCAGGTGGGCGATGTGGTTGGCGGTGGTGAGCGAAAAGCGGGTGAGGGAATTCATGCCGCTCCTCTAAATCAGCTGACAAGGTCCATGCTGTCGCTCACAACAACAGCATTGCTTTGGCCGCAGTGCCAGCCAGAGCCGTGGTCGCAAGACTCGGGAACAGGTTTGGGTTCTTACCCTCTTCGCCTAAGGATCGATGTTCCGATACCAATAGGTTCTTTTCTTTTTCATATTGACGGGAATAACCGGAGTTGTCGCTCCGAGGCTGGATTGCTGGTCAGCGGCGCTTGTGCCAGTTCCGCTGCCGAGCAAGAAAGGAAGTTGTCGCGGCTTGCCATCGACGTTGACCGTGACGACGCCAAATACCGGTGAAGGCGCCAGTCCTCCGCCGGCGAACTTGACGGAACTCGATTGCCCTGTAACGAAATTCACGGCGTAACTGCGAGCCGTGCCGAGATTGCCCTGGCAGCTGGTGCTGCTGGGGGCGGTCGGCGTGTTCGTGCCGAAGTAGACCGTGCCGGCGACCGTCGTTGGCGCATTCACGCCTTTCTCACCCGCCCCAGGCAAGGTGACATAGAAGCCACTAAGAGACTTGTCATAGAGGGTTGACGTTGCATTGAACAACGCGGTAGGCGCATTATTGGCCGTGCTGCTGGTGTCATCGTGCACGGCGGTCCAGCCGGTGGCGCTCATGCCGACATTCGTGTCCTTGATCATATAGAAGCGGTTTACGATGCTGTTTGCCTGCTGAATGTACAGGGGATGCTCGCGATCCCCTGTGCTCGCGACGACCGCGTCGTAGCTTTTCGTTAGCACGACGTCCGGCGGGAAGAACATCTTGCGTTTGGTGTTGCCCGTTCCACCCAGCGCCGCAAGCAGGGTGACCTGTGCATTGCTGAGTGAAGTGACGCCCGTCTTGGGCTCCAGGTCCACGCGCCAGATGTTGCCGCCGAGGTCGGCCGCGTAGAGTCTGTCGATGTATCCGTCGAAGTTTCGGTCGATCAGGGTGATGTCCGCTGGGATGGCATAGGTCATGCCCGGAACCTGCGCGCAAGCGACGCCACTCGCACAGGTGGCGTTGGGCGAGGCCTGCCACAGCATGTCACCGGTCACGGCATCCACGATGAAGATGCCGCGACCGCCGTTGGTTCCGTAGGCCGTGGGTGACTCACTGTCTTCGGCCTGGTTGTAACCCGCGCCGAAGATCAGCACGGGATTGGCGTTGCCTTTGATGAGGGCCACCTTGGGCTGCGACCAAGTTTGCCCGAGTTCGGCGAAGCCCGGGTCCGCATTGGTATGCTTCCACATGAACTTCGGCGCGGCGGGGTCGCTCACATCCAGGGCGTAGAGCAGGCGCCCGCCGCGGCGTGCGGACAGGAAGATGTAGGCTTTGCCGATCGCGGGGTTGTGATATACGCCCGGCGGGCCGTCGAAGTAATAGTCCTTGGGCTGCGGTGTCGGAATGATGCCCGTGGATGTGGTGGTGAGCTGCACGATGGGGCTGTTGTTGTAGAGCCGCTGAAGCTTCGGGTAGAAATCGGACGCCACGAAGCTCCATAGCTCTCCGCCAGGAGGAATACCCCCGATGGCGCAGTTGGTGGATATGGTGCACGAACCCAGCGGCTTGGCGGTGTCGGAGAGGTTGTTGGGCTGATTGCCATTGATGGCACGGAACATGCCGTCATTGGCGCCATAGAAGACAACAACGCCGGTCGAGCCGCCGTAGTTGATGACCGCCGGGCGCGAGTGCAAGACGTCGCCGTGCACCGACGGGCGGATCGTGATGCCACCGCCAGGGCTGGGCTCGTCGCCGACGTTGTCGCTGCCGCGCACCCAGTTGATCAGCGAATCCCTGCTGACACCTTGCGCGGACGCGGTCATGCCCGGAGTGGAATCGGTGCAAGTCGAGGCAGTTCCCGGGCTCGTCTGAATGTTATAGGTGAAGTTGTATGGAGCGCTGGTCTTGTTGACGCTGACGACCTTGGAGCTGCCAACGTAGGCGCTTTCATTGGCCGCGACCGTGCCTCCGACATTGACGACGTCACCCACCACGAAAGTTGGCGCTGAATAGGTGGTGGCAGTAACGAGAACCGTGGAATAGGCCGCAGCAGAACATGCGCCGACTTTGTAATCCATTCCCGTGATGGCGAGCGGACTGGTTCCACCATCTGCGGTAATGCTGACACCCGGGTCTGGCGATGCCGGGGTACTGTTCATATTGAAGCAGAAGCTGGTGGGGTTGTTCCCTGACTTGGTGCCCCCGAGGCAACCCGTCCCCGTGTTGGTGATGGTCCAGGTGCCGTTGTAGGCACTGACACCGCCCGTGCCGGCCCCACTGATCGTGACTGTGTTCCCGGTACTGAAGGTGATGGCTGAACTGAGCTTTACGGTCACGTTGGAAACATTGCTCGCGTTACTCGGGCTGCGCACTATGCTGCTGGCGGGAATCGTGTATGAAGTGAATCCGACTTTGGCCGTTCCCCCACCGTCAGGCGTAGCAGGGCCATCGGTGATGACGTAAGTGAAAGTATTGGCGCTCGCGCTCGCCACCAAGAAACTGCCGTTGTAGCGCGAGCCGGTCGCCCCTGCGATCGTGACCGTCTGTCCTGTCTGATAACCATGGGCAGCCGTGGTAGTTGCCGTAATGGTTATGCCCGAGCGTGTCAGCGATACCGCGATCGGATTGGAGGGCTTGCTGGCGGTATAAGTACCGGTGGACGGAGTGGGAGGGTTGATCGTGATGGAGTAGGTGAAGGTCGTCGTGGTCAACGGGATGATGGAGAAGCTCCCGTTGAACTCTGGATATTTTGATCCGGCAATCGTCACGGACTGCCCGGCAACCAGCGCCGGGCTCGGCGCTGAAGCGAGTGTGACGGTCGCGGTGCTGCTGCTGCGCGTGATCGATGTGATACCCATCGCGGGACCGGTGGTGCCGAGGATTGCCGCCGTGATAGTCGAATTGGTGGTTGCGAATGGCATTGATGAGAGCGGGCTACCGGCTTTGCAGTCTGATCCAAGGCAGGTATAGACATTGCGTGGGCCCGTCGGATTCGTGGTGTAGTTGTCGGTCAGGTTGGTCAGCCTGATCTGCTGGGCCACCCCGCCTTTTTCGACGATCTCGCCGTCCGGCGAGTCGAAAGCGCCTCCAGTGCTTTGGGGATTTTTGACCCAGAACCCATTGGTGCCCACTGGCGGTGCTGCATCAGGCGCCGTGCTCGTGTTCAGGCTGCTCCAATAGCTGACGGCTGTAGCGGCAATGAAGCCGGTGCCCGACGAACTCAAGGCGGATTTGCCGGTCGCGTCGGCCAGGAAGAGCTGCGGCGACTTGGTGTTTGAAGTATCGACACCGAACTGGTATTGCTTAAGGTTCCCCTTCCAGCGTGGCGCACCGTTCGGGTCGGGCCGGAAGCTGCCCATGAACACCTGGTTGAGGTAGGTGCCCTGGGCACTCGCGCTGACCGGCAGGCTGGCCGAAGCGAACACGCTGTTGACGGCCTGCACCTCATTGAAGATCTGCAGCAGGGCCTGGACCATCGATTGAGCATCCGTGGCCACAAATTTTTTGCCGCCTCCGTAGAAGGCGGTGCTCGTGAGGGTTTGGTCATAGTCGGCATTAAACTTGCTGCCGCCGAAATTCGCCGAGATCGCGTAGGTGACAATATTCTGTGAACCATCCAATGAGCCCGAAAAATCGTTTCGACTCAAAAATCTGGACCATTCATCGATCCATGAATTCGAGTCAAACGTTGTGTTCGGGCCGAAGTTTGGATTGCCGTTGGATTTAATGTAATCACCTGATGTGAGCGGCGGAATATGGCTGCCTGTTTTGGCATTTGTGGTGGTGATCGCAGAATTTATGGCGCTGTAATCAGAATCAGAGCCACTAGAGGGCTTACCTGTATTCGTGGAAACCGAGCCGATGTAGATGATGAAGCTCTTTTGGCAGTCCTGACTGATATTCCCCGCGTAACTATGACCGGAAAGCCCCGTGTTGCCGGTATAAAACGCCCATGATTCCTGGAATGCAGAGGCGGCAAAAGCGCCGCCCGACTTGAGGGTTGCCAAGGTGTTCGTGGCAATCACGTCTTTCGCAGTTTTAATGCCGCCGGCGTCCATGACGGGCAGGCTGGTTGGATAGGGGCCGGGATTCAACCAAACACCAATCTTGCTGCTGCCTTGACCAAAGCTCATCAGCCCAATATTCAGCTTGCCAGCCAGCGACGGAGTCTTGCTGATGGCATCGAGGGCAGTGTAGAGCGCGCACCGTGTCGCATCGAAACCTTGAGTTGTGGATCCGATGGCCGAAAACGAACAATTGTTGTTAAAGCTGGCATCACCGGCGGCGTCCGTATCAAGGATGATGATGACGTTGGGATTTGGACCGCTGGCTGCAGCACCACTGTAGATGTCGATGTCGTCGGCGCGCGCGCCCAGACTTGCCAGGGCGAGCGCCGATAGCACGGCCCATTTCGAAAAATGCAACAAAGTTTTCATCTCCAACTCCTTTTGGCCTCATTGGCGGCCTGACGTCTATCCGGGTAAATCACATCGGCGCGCTCAACAGGCGGCGCCGACGACCACCCGAACCGCAATGCCCTGGTGCGTGGTGGTGCTGGTTGTCGCTACGCCGGGAGCGGTTGCTGTTGCGCTGACTTCCCAGTTCGAGTTCGAGCACAGTGAGTTGCCGCCGGTGCCAGCCCCCACAATGCCGGTGTTTTGTGCCGCCCCGCTCACATAGCAGGGCATATCGTCAGCGCTGCTGGCATCGAGTTCGCTGAGCTTGATGGGCTTGACGCTGGTGCATGCCGGCGCGGGCAAGGTGACCGCGTAGGTGGAGGCAGCCTGGCCGCTGTTGTTGATGTCGACCTGCACGGTGCCGGCCATCGGCAATTTCGTGAAGTCCGTGCTAATGACGGTCTCGATTGCCTGCTGCGCCGCCGCTTCTGCTTCTTTCTGGACCTGGATGTTGCCGACGACCTTGGTGTTGACGTTGGTTGCCTTGATGGCTGAGATCACGATCAGCGTCAGCAATACCAGGAAGATCATCGAAATCATGAGCGTGGCGCCGGTCTGCGATGACAGGCCCCGCTTGGGGAGGTGGTTTTTTTTCATGGCTGCTCCCGCTGTCCGGAGCCGTTATACAGGCGGACCAACGCGCTATAGACGTGGCGTTTGACGGTGTCGTTGAAGGGGCCGACCTGGCCGAGCGTCAGACCCATGTCGTATTTCCTGGCGTCGGACCAGCCTGCGCTTGCTTCGGTGTTGCGCGCCAGCACATGAACGCGCGCGGCCATCACGTTTGACCAGTTGGTGGTCGCATCGGTCCAGGCATAGGCAGGGAAGGCGATCTTGCAGGCTGCGATTTCGGCGGCGGGTGGGCTGGCCGGATTGCTGGTGTAGCAGTCGGGTGCGCCGTCGCCGTCCATGTCAATGCCGTAGTCGAACTGCAGGTTCTCGATGCCTTCCACAAGGGGCGTGATGGTCACCGAGCCGTTTTTGACGTATTCAGCCATCTTGAGGGTCGGTGTGGTGTCGGTGCCGCTACCCGTGCAGACATTGCAGGTGCTGACGAAGTAGAGGTGCTGAACGACCTTGTGCAGGACCTCGGGCGTGGCGCAGTCCTTTTGGAGCAGCGGGAATGTTGCGGCACCGGTATCAACCGCGAATGGCGTGGTGTCGGTGGCGCAACTGGACCCTTGAAGGTAGGTTTCAGTCGCCAACTTTGCCGTTGTCGCAATGGGGTTGGTATTGACGCGGGACACGACGAGCATGGCGGTGTTCGCCTTGACCTTGCTGACACTGCTGGCGCAACTGGTCGGCACCGCGGCCAGGGCGTACAAGGGCAGGGGCACTGTCGAGGTGCCCGGGTTGGTCTGCGGCACATAGCCCAGGTCCGCGACTTGGGCAGGGCAGGCTGCTGGTGCTGCGACGGCAAAGCCAGTGCTCCCCGTGGCGCCGACATAACCGGCGTGCTGCAAGTCTTCGCTCAGCAACTGGATGGCATAGCGCCCGCTCTCGATCTGGCGCGACGATTTGTCGAGTTCCGAGCGCGAGACGACATTGGACACCAGCAGGCTGACCAGGCCGATCAGCATAAAAAGCCCAAGCGTGATGGCAACCATCAATTCGATGAGCGTAAAGCCGCGACTAACGTGCCTGTTGGCCGGGCGGTGGGCGTGGCGTGTCGATGCTGGGGTGCGGCTCACGACAGTTTTCCAATCTGGATCTTGGTGGTAACCACGCGATGCAGCTTCTCATCGCTGTATTGGCCGTTGCCGCAAGGAAAGGGCGTGGTTCCGTCGGCCAGTTTGGGCGCATAGGTGGCCGCCAGTCCCTGCCAGGACACCGCGACCAGATAGATATTGTTGGCGGCATCGTCCAGGGTCACACAGCCCACCGCGCCAATCATGGCGCCGCGCTTGGCACCCGCCAGGTCTTCCGACTGGCCCTTGAGCATCCCGTCCCAGGCGGTGAGATCGGCGACTGCTTGTGCGTTCTGCAATGCGCTGCCCGAAGTGCAAGTGGGGAAGGCGGTGGTAATGATGCTGCCGGTGCCCAGTTGAATGCCGGTGGCTGCATTGGAATAACAGCTCGCTGCCTTGCGGTTGGCGTTGAGACGGTCGCCCATGTCCTGCAGCAAATGCAGGGCCTGTATGCGCTGATAGGACTCCATTTCGGTCAGGGTGGCCCGGCTGCTCACGCCCGCCAGTCCAAGCAGGCCGAACAGCAGGATCACCAGTGTCACCAGGACTTCGATCAGGGCAATTCCGGTCTGCCGGGCTGGCCGGATGCTGGAATGGTTTTTGAATTGAGCCGACATCGCTAGCACCCTCCCACGCGGGTGCTGGGCACGCCGCTGAGGCCGATCGCGACACAGCGCGACGTGACGCCTGACATGGCCGTGGCCGGCGCGATGGTGAAATTGGTGCTTGCGGTGGTGGCGCGGCCATCCTTGCCGTAAGTGATCTTGCTCAGACTGGCGGAATCGGTGATCGACAGTCCGCTATAGGCCTGCTGGTTCAGCAGCGCTGTCGTCCCCCCATCGGCGGAGACTTTCCAGCCGCCGTCCCAGGCGCTGCCGGAACGCAGGATATCGACACTGGCGTTCCGGGTAATGGCTTCGCTGCGCACGAGCGTCAACGCTGCCATCATGTCAAACGATGCATTCCTGATGCGCTGCGTGGCAATGAACTGACGAAATGACGGGGCCGCCAGGGAGGCGAGAATCGCCATCACGGCAACGGTAAAAATCAGCTCGATCAGGGTGAAGCCAAGCATCCCGCCAAGAGGCTTGTGGCCCAGTCGCGGCCTAGAATCCATTTTCACCAGCATCTCGAGCCCGTGCCCGATGCTGTTTTGGTGCCCGCTTGGTCGACGGACAGGGTCTTGCACTCGGTGTCTCTGGTGAGTTGTGCGTTGATGGGCGTTGCGGTGACGGTAAAACCAGGGGCGCTTGCAGGCGGGTTGGGCGCCGTGGCGACAGCGTAATTGGGCGCCACGTTGGCTGGCGCGGTCGTATTCAAGGTGGCGAGGTCGGCTGCGTAGGCCCTGGCGTCCAGCAGGTAGCGCTGCTGCAAGCCGCTGACCTCCAGCATGTAGCCTTGGGCCGCCGCACGGTTGGAGCGGACGATGTAGCGCGTGTAGGACGGGAGAGCAATGGCCGCGAGTATTGCAACAATGGCGACGGTGATCATCAATTCGATCAGCGTAAAACCCCCAAGTTTTCTCATGTGTTTCTCATGCCGCAAGGCAGCTCAAAGTTGCTACTGTTTGTAATATGTTAAATGGGAATTTATTACATTAAAAATCAAGAGAAATTTCTCTGGATAAGCGGTCGCAAAAATGGGACAAACGGTATTTGGACATTGGACTGGCGTAAAGATTCAGGTCTTTGCTTGAAATTCCCGTTTGATGCTTGCTCTTTAATTGATAGCATGTCGTGCAAATGTGATAACACCCTGATCGGTGCATCGTTTAAATCGGAAGGCGACGGCGTTCTGAAGATTTCGCGATGGCTAACGTGATAATTTCACGATTGCGCGGACTTGAGTGCGGCCAAAAGACGCGACCGTACGGTCGGGTATGACGGTGCAGGTAGACTTCTACCTGGATCCGTGACCCCAACTTTAGCAATCGAATCTGCTGCTAGCTTTTTCAAATAATCGAGCAATAGCCCGTGAGCCGAGCAAGCTCACCCGTCATGAATGCCATTCAAAGACACCGTGGCGTGGTTCGCGCTGAATTGACGTGGTCCATTGCTGGCTTTTAACGTGACTGTCCAAGCCTGTCAGATGCAGGCGCTGGAGATGGAAACTTTGTTAACTGCGTTGCTGGGCTTTGGGAGCATGCGCCGCTATCGCGTGTTGATCTGCGCGTAATGGCGCTCAAACACCGCAAAGCCGCTATCGGTGCCTCCCAGTCCCAGTACCCAACGCCCGGCATGCCTGATCATGCGGGCGGCCTTGAACATCATCTCCTGCATCACTGTCTTGATGCGACGGCGTTTGGCCGCATGACGCAGCGGCGCATCAGGCTCATTGAGCGTGTGCTGACCAATCAGGCGCAGCAGATTCATCGTCACCGCCGCCAGCTGGCATACGGACTTTTTTCGATGGTGTCCTGCAGGCGACTACCTTGAAGATCCGGCATGTTCCGGACGATGGCAATCCTCCCGTTAAAAATCTTCCATTGTTCAGTGCGACGGGCCGCTCGACCCGGTTTTTTCGCCGTCGAACTTCAAGGTCAAGGGGCAAGCCATAGACGCCTTGCCGACAGGGGTAGTTTTCGTCAATGGAACCGCCGCCAATTTGGTCAATGGCGTTCATGTTTCTGTGATCGGCAGTCAGGTGCTTAATGGTGTGGTGATCGCCACGCAGGTAAGTTTTTAAAATGTTCTGATTTCGCCCAGAAATCAGAACATTCGACCTGAATTTGCTATTAAAAGAATAGCTTCTTGCGCAATATTTACGTGGGCTACAGCCCTGATTCATCAAAATTCGTCAATCTGGCAAGCGCCGGGAAGGCCGGCTGGCGCTTTTCCTTCATGGCGCTCACGGCTTCGCGTACATGCCGGTTGCTCCAGATCGCGCCCTGCAGCCATCCCATCTGTTTGAGCGCCTCGTCAACCGAGTGGTCACGCGCATAGTGGATCGCCTGCTTGGTGCCCCAGATGGCGACCGGTGGCTTGGCGGCAATTTCTTTCGCACATTGCAGCGCGCCGGCCAGCATCGCTTCGGCGCTGTCAAACACTTCGTTGACCAGCCCACAAGCCAGCGCCCTGGCCGCGCCCAGCTTGCGGCCGGTGTAGGCCAGCTCCTTGACGATGGCCAGCGGCACCAGCTTGGGCAGGCGCTGCAGCGTGCCCACGTCGGCGACCATGCCGATGTTGATCTCCTGAATGCAGAAAAACGCGTCGGCCGTGGCGTAGCGCAGGCAGCAGGCGCTCACCATGTCAACCGCGCCGCCTATGCAGCCGCCCTGGATCGCGGCAATCACCGGCATGCGCAGGGTTTCGAGTTTGGTGAAGGTGGCCTGCATGCCGGCGAGCAGGTCAAAAATGGCGGCACGGCCCTCGGGGGTCTGGTCGTCCATGGCAATGTCGCCGCCAAAGGTTTCCAGCGCCATGCCAGCGCTGAAATGTTTACCGGTGCTGGAGATCACCAGCACGCGCGCCTCGCCCGCCTGGTTGAGCTGCGTCAGCACGGCATCAAGTTCGCGCCAGAAGGCCGGGTTCATGGTGTTCATCGCTGCCGGGCGATTGAGCACCAGGTGGGCGATGTGGTCGGTGGTGCTGAGTGAAAAGCAGCTGAGGGAATTCATGCCGCTACTGTAAATCAGCGCCAAATCAGCGGACGAGGTCCAGCCAGTCACACCTGAGACGCTGCGCCTCGTGGGCGCGGGCCCGCCAGCCCACATAGAGCCGGGGCGCGAGCATGCCCAGCAGGCACAGGGGATAGGCCCAGGGCGCCTCAAATTCAAAGGCCGGAAGCCAGCCGACCCAGCCCATCATCCACAGCGTCAGCACGGCCTCCCAGACATGGCGTTCCGCGGGGTGCTTGCCGCGCTGGGCAATGTGCCAGTGTTTGATGCGTTCCATTTGGGCCACGGTGATGCGGCGCCGCTGGTGCCTGGAAGATCGGGAATGAACTGACATATGGCCTCCGCTCAGAGAAACCACTGTAAGTTTCGTGAAAGCATTTGGTCAATCCATGGGCGGCTTTTTTTATGTATCCGGACGTGTAAATCCGGCCCATGGCGCAAGCTGCGGGGGGCTTGCGGCAAGCAATCAGCGCGTGGCCAGCGCCGCCAGAGCGCGGTCAAAAATCTGCCGGGTGCGTACCCAGACCAGTTCCTTCCAGTCATCGTCCGACGGGTAGAAGAACTCCACGATCGCAGCCTTGACGCGCTGGAAATGCTCGCCGCTGAGTTCACCTTGCAGGTGCAGGAAATGGTCATTCAGCACGGCAGCATGGCTTGCCTCCCGGTCGTAGGTCCCACATTCAATCACCAACTGGGTAAAGCGCTTTGTCGCCATCAGGTCGACCATGGCTTGCGAGGTATAGCCGGTTGCGGCGGCCGAGATTCCGGTATCGGTGGTCTGGTCGGGGCGGGTAAGAATCTTGTAGAGCCATGCGCCATAGATATCGGCGGCATCGGCCAGTCCCGGGTAGTCGCGTTCCGCAATCCCCATCAGCATGGGGTGGCCATAGGGGCCCGCACCGGTGTGAAGATCAAAGCTGATGGCGTCGGTGCAATCAGCCAGATATTCTTTCATGATGCTGCGCAGGGTCAGGTTAGACCAGGCGGGCTTGAAGCCGCCAAAAGACAGGCCGTCCGGGTACTTGTACTGGCCTGCGCCCAGTTTGCTTTCCAGTTCGGTTGCGCCCAGTTCCAGCGCCTTGGCTTTCCACGCCGCATCCGACCTGGCGCGTGCCTCACCCGTGGCGCATTCCTTTGTAAACAGGTGATGGATGGTGTCGTACAAGGCATTTTCAGGCGCGGGTCGTGCATGGTCGAGGTAATTGCGGTTCAGGTCGATGTTGTCTTCGTTGACCCGGCGCTGCCACGAGGTTCCCCAGGGGTTGATCAGGTGCACCATCAGGATGCCGACGGTTTCATCGCGCCCGGTGCGCGCCAGATGTTCCAGATAGCCGGTCTGGCACATGGAGCCGTAAAAGCCTTCGACGCCATGCGTTCCGGATACCGATACCAGCCATTTTTTTGTGCCTGGCCTGGCCAGGATGGCGACGTCGGTAAACAGCTCTTCACCCTGCATGCCCTTGAGTGGATGTGGGTAGTGAACGAGTGTGGCTTGGTTTTTTTGCGCCGTTTCCAGGAATCGCTGGCGCAGTTCCTGGTAGGTTTTTGCCGCCGATGCGCTTGGTGCAGTCATGAGTTTCTCCAGAGTAAGTTCATTGGAAGGATTGGAGTTCATCGCCGGATGGCCCGCTTTTCGCGAATTTTTGCCCTACTAGGGAATCCCCTATATGTATAGACATTTTCTTGAACTACCATCTGCCTCCCTATCCACTTTAGTTTGAAGCCATCATGAAAAAACTCCTGATCTCGGCATTGCTCTCAATTTGCGTCCTGCCCGCGTTTGCCCAGAACGCAAATGTGGTGCGTTTTGGTGTCGATCCCACTTTTGCCCCGTTTGAGTCCGTCGACCCGCAGGGCAAGCTGGTCGGCATCGACATCGACCTGGGCAACGCGCTGTGCAAGCAAATGAAGGTGAGCTGCGAGTGGGTCAAGATCAATTTCGACGGCGCTATTCCCGCGCTGAAGGCCAAGAAGATCGACGGCATCCTTTCGGCCATGTCGGTCAATGAAAAACGCAAGAAAGAGGTGTTGCTCTCGACCGAGCTTTACGTGGATGCCTCGCGCATGCTGGTGCCCAAGGACAAATCGCTGGAGCCTAGCGCCGAATCGCTCAAAGGCAAGAACATCGGCGTGGTCCAGGGCACCACCCAGGCCGCTTTCGCCAACAAGCACTGGAAGGGCAAGGGCGTGAAACTGGTTATGTACCAGAACGACGAACGCGCGCGCCAGGATCTGGCCCTGGGCCGCATCGACGGCACGCTGCAGGACACGGCCTCGGCCCAGTCTTTTCTTGAAAGCCCTGAAGGCGCCAAATTTCACATGAGCGGCAAGCCGGCGGATGATCCTTCGGTGCTGGGCTCGGGCACGGCCATCGGCCTGAATCTTGGTGACAAGGCCTTGCAAGGCAAGATCAACACCGCCTTCAAGGAGCTGCGCGCCAGTGGCGCCTATGACGAAATCCTCAAGGGCTACGCCAAATACGGCGTGCTCGCCCCGAAGTAAGGCTTAATTTCCGGTCGCGATTTGCAAGTCACCAGGCAAGAGAGACGAATGCTGTACGGATACGGATCCATTATTCTTCACGGCACGCTGATGACACTGGCGCTTGCGCTGCTGTCCATGGTGTGCTCGACCTTGCTTGGCATCATCGGCGCTCTGTGCCGGACTTCGGGCAGCAAGATACTTCGGTATCTTGCTCTCTCGTACACCACCTTGATTCGCAGCGTGCCCGATCTGGTCATCATGCTGCTGGTGTTCTACAACCTGCAGATTTTGCTGAACATCATTTGCGAGCTGCTGGGCATCGCGCTGATCGAGATCGATGCGTTCACGGCGGGCGTCGTGACGGTGGCCTTCATCTATGGCGCCTACATGACGGAAACCTTTCGCGGCGCGCTTGAGGCGGTGCCGCGCGGGCAAATCGAGGCCGCGCTGTCGGTGGGCATGCGGCCCGGCCTGGTTTTTCGCAAGGTGACGTTTCCCCAGCTGATGCGCTACGCGCTGCCCGGTTTCAGCAACAACATCCAGGTCATCATCAAGGCCACGGCGCTGGTGTCCATCATCGGCCTGGTTGACATCATCACCGTCACGCAGCAGGCCGGGCAGGCCACGCAGCACGCGTTTTTCTTCAACATTCTGGCGGCGGCGATTTACCTGGCCCTCACTTCGGGCGTGATGTTTTTCCTGTCGCGTGTCGAGAAGCGCTTCAATCTCGGTGTAAAGGAAGCCCTGCTGTGATCGAAATCCTTCAGGAGTACTGGCTCGAATACCTGGGCGTCGGCCCCGATGACCAGCTCTCGGGCGCCGCCATGACGCTGTGGCTGCTGGTGCTGACCTTCGGCCTGGGCCTGATCGCCTCCATTCCGCTGGCCGTCATGCGCACCTCGTCCAACAAGTGGCTCAGCAAGCCGGTGCATGTCTACACCTTTGTCTTTCGCGGCACGCCCCTGTATGTGCAGCTGCTGGTGGTCTACACCGGGTTTTTCAGCCTCGGCATCGTTCGCGACACGCCCATGCTGGCCGAGTTTTTCCGCAGCGGCTTTAACTGCGTGGTCGTCGCCTTCAGCGTCTGCGTCTGCGCTTATCTGACGGAAGTGCTGGCGGGCGCCATCCGGTCCATTCCGTCCGGCGAAATCGAGGCGGCGCGGGCGTTTGGCTTTTCCCGCTTCAAGCTTTACACCAAAATCATCCTGCCATCGGCGCTCCGGCGGGGTCTTCCTTACTACAACAATGAAGTCATTCTGATGCTGCACAGCACCTCGCTGGCCTTCGTCGCCACGGTTCCCGAGTTGCTGAAGGTGGCGCGCGACGTGAACAGCGCCACCTACGCCTCCTTTTCGGCTTTTGGCATTGCCGGCATTTTTTACGCGGTGATCGCCACCGTGCTGGTGGGCATTTTCCGGCTGGTTGAAAAGCGCAGCCTGGTGTTCCTCAGGCCTTATTCCGCACACTAATCCAATGACTTCGATGACTCCCATGGCAAACCTGCAGGTTGAAAACATCCACAAAAGCTACGGCAGCCACGAAGTGCTCAAGGGCGTTTCGCTGCTTGCGCACCGTGGCGATGTGATCAGCATCATTGGCTCCAGCGGCTCGGGCAAAAGCACCTTTCTGCGCTGCATCAATTTTCTGGAAAAGCCCAGCGCCGGCCAGATCACCGTCAAGGGCGAGACACTCAAGACCGCGCACGACGCGAAAAAGAACGAGCTCGTGGCGCAGGACAAGGACCAGCTGCGCCGCCTGCGCACTTCGCTGGCCATGGTGTTCCAGCACTTCAACCTGTGGTCGCACATGACGGTGCTGGACAACATTGCCTCCGCGCCCATCCACGTGCTGGGCAAAAGCAAGGCCGAAGCCCGCGAAAAAGCCGAGCATTACCTGCAAAAAGTGGGCTTGCCGCTGGACGTCGCCAAAAAATACCCGGCCTATCTGTCGGGCGGGCAGCAGCAGCGCGTGGCCATTGCCCGCGCCCTGGCGCTGGAGCCCGAGGTCATGCTCTTCGACGAGCCCACGTCGGCGCTGGACCCGGAACTGGTGGGCGAGGTGCTGCGCGTCATGCAGGCGCTGGCCGAGGAGGGGCGCACCATGGTGGTGGTGACGCACGAGATGAGTTTCGCGCGCGACGTGTCAAACCACGTGATGTTTCTGCACCAGGGCGTGGTGGAGGAAGAGGGCGATCCAGCGCAAGTGCTCAGCACACCCAAAAGCAGCCGGCTGGCGCAGTTTTTGTCCGGTAACAAGTGAGCGTGAGGCGCATCACGCTGAGTCCAGGGCCGGCACTAGAAAAGCTGGTCCATTGCTATCGATTCAGTAGCTGACTGCGACGGTACCGCCTGGGCTGGAGGCTGATTTGATTCATAAATGCGCTCTTCGCCAGCCTTTGCCAGCGCACTGGCACGCACACCCAGCAGGCGCAGCCGTCTTTCCAGCGGAACGCGCTTGAGGCACTGCCCGGCCAGCCGTCGTATGGCGACCGCGTCAGCGGTGTAAAAACCGGCTGCCTGGTCGCGCGTGGCGATCTTGAAGTCGTCGTAGCGCAGCTTGATGCCTATGGTTCTGGCTACGTAGCCCTTGCGCTGCAGGTCGCTGGCGACCTGCTCGCACAGGCGGGTAAAGATGGCGCCCAGTTCGGCCTTGTCGCGCACCGCGTGCAAGTCGCGCTCGAAGGTGGTTTCGCGGCTCATGCTGACCGGCTCGCTCTCGGTGACCACCGGGCTGTCGTCGCGGCCCCAGGCGACTTCGTGCATCCACGCGCCCGTGCTTTTGCCGAAGTGCGCGATCAGCCATTGCGGGTCCTGCTGCGCCAGCTGGCCGATGGTATGGATGTCCAGCGCCGCCAGCTTTTCGCCCGCCTTGGGGCCAATGCCGTTGATCTTGCGCACGCCCAGCGGCCAGATGAGGCCTTGCAGGTCGGATTCCTGAACAATCGAGATGCCCTTGGGCTTGTTGAACTCGCTGGCCATCTTGGCCAGCAGCTTGTTGGGCGCCACGCCGATCGAGCAGGTCAGCCCGGTCTTGTCAAGAATGCTTTTCTGGATCAGGCGCGCCAGCACGCGGCCGCCCTCGCGCTGGCCGCCCGGCACGTCGGTGAAGTCGATGTAGACCTCGTCAATGCCGCGGTCCTGCATCAGCGGCGCAATCTCGGTGATGGTGGATTTGAAGAGGCGCGAGTACTTGCGTATCTCCTCGAAGTCCACCGGCAGCACGATGGCCTGCGGGCACAGCCTGGCCGCCTTCATCATGCCCATGGCCGAGCCGATGCCGAACTGGCGCGCCGGGTAGGTCGCCGTGGTGATCACGCCCCGGCCCACGTAGTCTTTCAGCAGCGGAAAGCTCTCCACCGGAATGAAGCGCAGCGCCCGCCCGCCTTGCAGCAATTCCTCGTCCACCGGCCTTCGCCCGCCGCCAATTACCACCGGCAGGCCCTTGAGCTGCGGGTAGCGCAGCAGCTCGACCGACGCAAAAAAGGCGTCCATGTCGAGGTGGGCGATGCGCCGGGGCAAGCGCGCTGCCCCGGAGCATCGGCCATGTCTAGGAGGGCGATGCGCCGGGGCAGGGCGCTTGCGCCGGGTTGGGCAGTCACAGGCTCGGAGGTCACGCTCAGGATTGTGCCGCCAGTGGCGGCTCCTGCAGGTGGCGCAGGCACAATTGGCGTGAAAAACCTTTATCTGCCCTCGGCTTGGCTTGCAGGGTGCTCTGATCCTTTTTTCCGGAGAACTTCTCGTGACTGTTGCTGCTGTCCTGTCCCGCCGTGCATCGCTTTACGCCCTGCTGGGCGCGGCCGCCTCACTCTCGCTTGCCAGCCCTGCTGCGCTGGCGCAAAAGGGCTGGCCGAACAAGCCACTGCGCTGGATCATTCCCTACCCGGCAGGCGGCGGCCAGGATTTCCTGGCGCGCCATCTTTCCGTGCAGATGGGCAAGCAGCTTGGCCAGTCCATCGTCATCGACAACCGCCCCGGCGCGGCCGGCATCATAGGCACCGACGTGGCGGCCAAGTCGCCCGGCGACGGCTACATGCTGCTGACCGGCGACAACGGCGCCATGGTGCTGAACACCGCGCTGTACAAAAAACTTCCCTACAGCCCGGATGACTTCACGCCGCTGGGTTTCATGGCCGGCTTTCCGCTGATCCTGGTGGTCAACCCGAACAGCCCTTTCACCAGTGCCCGCCAATGGCTGGACGAGGTGAAAAAGAAGCCCGGCGTCTACAGCTACGCCTCGCCCGGCGCCGGCAGTCCGCACCATCTGGCGATGGAACTGATCAAGGAGCGCACCGGCAGTTTCATCGTGCACGTGCCTTATCGCGGCACGGCCATGGCGATCCAGGACGTGATGAGCGGGCAACTGCCCATGATGGTGGTCGACACCGCTGGCGGCCTGGCGCAGATTCGCGCTGGCAAGGTGCGCGCGCTGGCCGTGCTTTCGCCCAGGCGCATTCCTCAGTTGCCCGACGTGCCCACCCTGGCCGAGTCCGGCGTGCCCAATTTTGAGGCCGTCGCATGGCAGGGCCTGTTTGTGCCCAGGGACACGCCGGCAGACATCGCGGCCCGGCTTTCCGTGGAGATGCAAAAAGCTATTCTGGTGCCCGAAGTCAAGGCCAGGCTGGAGGAGTTCGGCCTGCAGGTCACGCCCTCAAGCGGGCCGCAGCTGGCCAGCTTCATCCAGCGCGAAACCAGGTTCTGGCACAAGCTGATTCGCGAGCGCAAGCTGTCGCTGGACTGATCTGGCGCAGGGGACGGCGGGGTGCGCAAGCCTTCGTCGCGGCCGGCCCAGCGCCGCGACGCGAGCACGGTTGATTTATAAAAAGCAGTCGCCTGCTGAAATTAAAATAATCGCTTATCTTTGCTGCCATGCCAAAAAACCGCTTGAGCCGCTCACCTGCAGCCGATGAACTGATGCCTTCATCTTCATCTTCACCTTTGCCTTTGCGCCGCGGGCGTGGCCGGCCGCGCAAGACGCCGGCCGAGCTGGACCACGGCAACCGCAGGCGCCAGATCATTGACGGCGCGGCGCGGCTATTTCGCAGCAAGGGTTTTGCCGCCACCAGCACGCGTGACATTGCCGCCGCCGCCGGCATGCGCAGCGGCTCGCCCTTTTATCACTTCGAGAGCAAGAGCGCGCTGCTTTATGTGGTGATGGAGGAAGGCATGGCGCATGCCGCCAAAAGCCAGCAGGCGGCGCTTGGCCGCCTGCCGGACCATGCCTCGCCCCGCGAGCAGCTGCGCGCGCTGGTCCGCAGCCACTTCGACACCCTGCTCGGGCCCGGCAGCGACTTCATTCCGGTCATGCTGTATGAGTGGCGCTCTCTCTCGGCCGGGCAGCGCCAGGGCATTGCGAGCACCAAGGACGGTTACGAGGCGCAATGGATGCCCGTGCTTCAGGCGCTGCATGACAGTGGCGTGCTGAGCGCGGAGCCCGCGCTTGCGCGCCTGTTTATCTTCGGCGCCCTGAACTGGGCGGTCCAGTGGTTCAGTCCGCAGGGCGGCAAGTCAATCGACGAGCTGACCGCGCAAGCCCTGCTGCTTTTCACTGGAGAGGCGTGATGTACGAGTCGGCTTTTGCCGCGCGCTGACCGCCGGGGTCAGGCCCAGGCCGGGTCCATTCAGAACGTGCCCGGTAACAGGATGCTTTTATCCACCGTGTTGATGTTGGTATGGCCGCAAAACGCCATGGTGATGTCGAGCTCCTTGTGGATGATTTCCAGTGCCTTGGTCACGCCGGCCTCGCCCATGGCGCCCAGGCCGTAGACCATGGCGCGGCCGATCAGCGTGCCCTTGGCGCCCAGCGCCCAGGCCTTGAGCACGTCCTGGCCGGAGCGGATGCCGCCGTCCATCCAGACCTCGATCTGCGAGCCCACCGCCTCGACAATGGCGGGCAACGCGCTGATGCTGGACGGCGCGCCGTCGAGCTGGCGGCCGCCGTGGTTGCTCACCACGATGGCGTCGGCGCCGCTTTGCACCGCCAGCCGGGCGTCTTCCACATCCTGGATGCCCTTGAGAATGAGCTTGCCGCCCCACTTTTCCTTGACCCAGGCGACGTCCGCCCATGACAGGCGCGGGTCGAACTGCTCGTTGGTCCAGGACGCCAGCGAGCTCATGTCGCTCACGCCCTTGACATGGCCGACCAGGTTGCCAAAGGTATGGCGCCGCGTGCCAGCCATGCCCAGGCACCAGCGCGGCTTGGTCATCAGGTTAAAGATGTTGGCCACGGTCGGTCGGGGCGGTGCCGTCAGGCCGTTCTTGAGGTCCTTGTGGCGCTGGCCGATCACCTGCAGATCCAGCGTCAAGACCAGCGCGTCGCAGCCCGCCTTGCGGGTGCGCTCAATCATTGCCACCATGGCCTCGCGGTCGCGCATCATGTAGAGCTGGAACCAGAAGGGCCGCCGCGTGTTGGCGGCAATATCCTCGATGGAGCAGATGCTCATGGTCGAGAGAATGAAGGGAATACCGAATTTTTCAGCCGCGCGCGCCGCCTTGATCTCGCCATCGGCGCTCTGCATGCCCGTCAGGCCGACGGGCGCGATGGCCACCGGCATCTTCACGTCAACGCCGACCATTTGGGTGGCGGTGCTGCGGTTTTCCATGTTCACGGCCACGCGCTGGCGCAGCTTGATGGTCTGGAAATCGGCCTCGTTGGCGCGGTAGGTACCCTCGGTCCACGAGCCGGAATCGGCATAGTCGTAGAACATGCGCGGCACGCGTTGTTGCGCCAGAACGCGCAGGTCTTCGATGTTGGTGATGACGGGCATGCTTTGTCTCCTGAAGCACCTGATGCTAGCGATTTACACGCCTGTGACGAGTGAATAAATTTTTGCGGCAATAAATTTATTTCACCAGGCGGCTCGCCTGGTTTGGCGCCGGCTGGCACCGCACCGCCTGCTTGCAGCCGCAGGGTGACCCGGTAGCGTTGACGGTTGCAAAATCTCTTGCGGGCTCGATTGTAACCAGTGGTAAATTTCTTTGTTTGTTTCTATAGTTTTTCAGTAGTCGGCCGATAAATAAAGCTTGGGCATTGAACAAGTTGCCCTTGTGGGCCTGGCAGCATTACAGGTTGCCCGGAGCGAAGCGCAGGGACCCGGACTGCGGGTCGCCTTTCTTTTGCTTACTTTTCTTGGGGCGATAGCCAAAGAAAAGTGAGTACCCGCCGGGTTACCCGCGGCCAGCAAGCCAACGCAATACCAACCGCACTACGAATTCAATAGCAAACTATAGCCGGACTCATTGGACAAGAGGCCGAAAACAGGCCATTTCTTCATTAGCCCAGATTGACCGGCACAAAAATCCGGGTATCGCCGCGCTGGATCAGCAGGGCCACCGATTTTTCGGATTTGGCCACTGTGGCGCGGACCTGCTCGATGCTTTTGACCGGGACGCCGTTGACGGAAATCAGCACGTCGCCAGCCTGCACGCCGGCCAGCGCCGCCAGGCCGCTGGCCTGCTGCACCACCAGGCCGCTGCTGACGCCGGACTCCTGCTGCTCATCGGGCTGCAGCGGGCGCAGCGCCAGGCCGAGCTTGCCGTGGCTGGATGAGTCTGACCTGCTGGCCACCTTCGCCGATTTGTCGCCGGCATTGCCAAGACGCGCGCTCAGCTCCCGGGGCCCACCCTGGCGCCAGACTTCCAGCTTCACGGTGTCGCCAGGCGCCGCCATGCCGATGACGGCAGGCAGGTCGCCGGAGGAAACAATGGGCCGGCCATCGACCTTGCGGATCACGTCGCCCGGCTGCAGGCCTGCCTGGTCGGCCGGACTGCCCTTTTCTACGGTGGAGACCAGCGCGCCTTCGGGTTTGTCGAGCTTGAAGGAGTCGGCGAAAGCCTGGTTCACTTCTTGCACCGCCACCCCCAGACGCGCATGCTCGGCCTTGCCGGTGGCGACAATCTGGTTCTTGATGCGGGTCGCCACATCAATCGGAATCGCGAACGACACGCCTTGGTAGCCGCCGCTGCGGCTGTAGATTTGCGAGTTGATGCCAACCACTTCGCCGCGCGTGTTGAACAGCGGGCCGCCCGAGTTGCCGGGATTGACGGCGACGTCGGTCTGGATGAAGGGCACGGCACTGTCATCGGGCAGTGAGCGGCCCTTGGCGCTCACCACGCCCGCCGTCACGGTATTCTCAAAACCAAAGGGCGAACCAATCGCCAGCACCCATTCGCCGACCTTGAGATCGCTGGTTTTGCCCAGCGTGACCACGGGCAGGTTTTTCGCGTCTATGCGCAGCACGGCGATATCGGTTTTCGGGTCGGCGCCCAGCACCTTGGCGCGGTACTCCCGGCGGTCGGTCAGCTTGACGGTGACTTCCTTAGCATCGCGCACCACATGCGCATTGGTCAGGATGATGCCGTCACTGCTGACGATAAAACCCGAGCCCTGGCCGCGCGTGGGCACTTCCTGCGGCACGCCTGGCCTTTGGCCTTGCGCCTGGCCCTGGAAACGACGGAAGAAATCGAAGAACGGGTCGTCGGGCATGCCCGGAATCCCGTCATTGCCGTCGCTGGCCGAGATCTTGGTGGTTCCGGTCACGCTGATATTGACCACCGCCGGGCCGTAGCGCTCGGTGATCTGCGAGAAGTCGGGCAGCGCCATGGGCGTGCTGGCCACGCTGGCGGCTACCACGGCAGGCGGCGTAGCAGCCATTGCCGGTCCATGGATCAGATTCAGCGCGCCAACGCCGGTGCCGCCGATTGCGCCGGCGGCCAGCAGTGCCGCGATCAGCCGGGTATTTTTCAATGCTGTGGATTTCATGATGGCTTCCTTCTGTTGAGGGCACACACCGGTGCCGTTGAAGCCAACTATGCTGTGGCAGCCTTAGACAGGTCTTAAACGGGGCCGGCCAGGGCAAGCGTGCGGGACAGCGGGAAACTGACTTCCACTTTCAGGCCGCCCAGCCGGAGCGAACGGTCAAGCACTATCGTCGCGCCATGGCGCCTGGCGATGACCTGGGCGATGGCCAGGCCCAGGCCGCTGCCGGGCGCATGAGTGGCATCGCCGGCGCGGTAGAAGCGGTCGAAGGCGCGCGTACGGTGTTCGGGCGCGATGCCGGGGCCGCTGTCTTCAACCGTGAGCAACAGGGCTTCGGGGCGCTGCTGCAGCGACACATCGACCTGACCGGAGGCCGGGGTGTACTTGACGGCGTTGTCCAGCAGGTTGCGCAGCATCATGCGCAGGGCTTCGGGCTGGCCCGCCATTGGCGGGATGGTGGGGTCCGGCTCGGCGGCCAGGCCGAGATTAATCTGCTTGAGGGCGGCCTGTGGCAGCACATCGCCGACGGCCAGCTTGATCACCTGCTGCAAATCGACCCGCTCGGTTGCTGCGACAGGCTGGCCGGCGCTGGCTTCCTCGCGCGCCAACAGCAGCAGCTGCTCGACCAGCCGGATGGCCCGGTCTATGCCCTGGTTCAGGCGCGCGATGCGGGCCTCGCGGGCCGCACCCGGCGGGGCGTCGGCACGCGCCAGCACCTGGGCCTGCAGCTTCAGCGCGGTCAGCGGCGAGCGCAACTCGTGCGCGGCATCGGCGACAAAGTTTTTCTGCGCATCGAATGCGCCGCGCACCCGGCCAAACAGCAGGTTCAGCTCATCGACCAGCGGGCGGACTTCGTCGGGCAGGCCGCCGTTGGCCAAGGGCGAAAAATCATCGGCCGCGCGGCGGGCGAGCTGGCTGCGCGCGCGTTCGATAGGCGCCAGCGAGCGGCTGATGACCCACCAGACCACCAGCATCAGCAGCGGCGTGAGCAGGGCAAAGGGCAGCACCGCGCGCACCGCCAGTGCACGCGCCCGCGCCGCCCGGGAATTGAGATCCTGCGCAATCTGCACGGTCTGAAACTCGGTCTGCAGCGTATAGACCCGGTAGCGGTTGCCATTCGCCTCGACATCCGAGAAACCCAGCACCGCACGCGGCGACAGCACCGAGGGTGTCGAGCTGAACAGGGAGGTGCCGTCCTGCCCCCAGATCTGCACATACAGGTCGAAGCCGCTGTTGTCGCCGCTTTCGGTCAGCAGCGCGCCCAGCGGCACGCCGTTGCGCAGCGAGCGCGCCATCTGCTGCAAATGCTCGTCAAACAGCGCATCGGCCTGCTGCACCGCACCCCGGTAGGCGCTGATGGCCTGCAGCACGGCCGCCAGCAAAATGGCGAGCAGCACAAACCACAGCAGTCTTTTTCTCAGGGAATGCGAGTTCGCGCCATTCGTCATTTGGGCACCACATAACCCAGGCCGCGCACCGTCTGTATCAGGTCGTTACCCAGCTTCTTGCGCACGCCGTGGATATAGACCTCGACCGCATTGCTGCTGACTTCGTCTTTCCAGCTGAACAGTTTTTCTTCGAGCTGGGTGCGCGACAGCACCACGCCGGGGCGGGCCAGCAGGGGTTCGAGCACGGCCCATTCGCGGGCCGACAGCGACACCGGCTGGCCGTTGAGGGTGGCCTCGCGGGTGGCCGGGTTCAGGCTCACGCCCTTGTGCTCGAAGGCGGGTTCACCCCGACCGGCGCTGCGGCGCAACAGGGCGCGGACGCGTGCCAGCAGCTCGTCGGTATCGTAGGGCTTGACCACGTAGTCGTCGGCGCCCGCGTCCAGGCCGGCAATGCGGTCGGCTACGCCATCGCGCGCGGTGGCAATCAGCACCGGAACGGTAGCGCGCCGCTGGCGCAGCGCCCGCAGCACCTCCAGCCCGTCGCGTTTGGGCAGGCCCAGATCCAGCAGCACCAGGTCGTACTGTTCGCTGCGCAGGGCCGCGTCGGCCATGGCGCCGTCGCGCACCCAGTCCACCGCGTAGTGCTCGCCGCGCAGCACCTGCAGCACGATCTCGCCGATCATGGCGTCGTCTTCAACCAGCAGTAAGCGCATGGGAGTTTCCTTCAAGCGGCCCAGTATGCCCTCCGGCGCTTAGAGGGGGCTTAAGAGAAGTTGGCGGTTTGGGCGGTTTGGGCGCGGCGTCACGGTCTCTCTCAATCCCCCGCGCGCCGCCATATGAGCGCGAATGCCTGGACCTTTTGCCACGCGCTGGCACGCTCGTCCGAGAGCACGTCCAGAAAGTCGGACAGGCGTTTTGACTTGACCATGGTGTAGAGGGTCAATACCAAGGTCAGCAAAAAGACGATGGCAAAAATCCATAGTTTCCGGTTCATTGGCGCCTCGGCTTCGGCCAGCAGATTCATGCCGAGAAAGCCGGTGGTCACCGTGCCGATCAGGCCGAAGATGGTCACCACCGTCAGCCGCACCACGGTATTGGCCTGGCGACGCAGGCTGTCCGCGTCAAGATACTGGTTCATCTCGGCAATGCGCTCCCTGACCTCCCTGTACAGAGGATCCAGCTCCAGATGACCGGAGCACATCAGAAACAGTGCGCGTACCTGCGCCTGTTCGGACACCTCATGGAACCAGTAGCGATGCGTGAAGCGCAGAAAACCGGCAAAGCTGTCGCGGATCGTGCGCTTGAAGCGGCGTACGCTGGCGGCGTCTGCAATGTCAAGGTTTTTCAGGGCTTCGGCCAGCCGGTCGGAAAACATCAGCAGCGCCGCTTTCTGGAAATGGGCAATCAGGAACAGCAGGAAATGCTGGTGCCGGAACTGGGCCAGCACGCCCCGGTCCGGGCAGACATAAAACGGGCTGTGCGCATCGCCCAGAACCAGCAGGGAATGGCCGTTGCACAGATAGCGCGTGTTGGGCGCGGCGCCGCCCTCGGCCCAGAAACGGTCGTAACAAAAACGTGTTTCAAAATCGGCCAGATGATTTTCACCATAAGGCAGGCTGGTGTCCTCGCCTGACGCGCCCGATCCGGTCACCAGCCCGAGGCGGATCAGGTCGCCGCGGCTCAGCGCCCGCGGGTTGTCCAGTGCCAGAAAGGCCAGCTGCGGCATGCGGTAGTACTCGATCTGCCGGTAACGCAGGGCACCGGTCCGGTCTGAATGGTCGCCTACCAGGGGCTCCAGCAGCCAGGCCCAGTGGGCAGCGATGCGCGGTGCGCGGTGGCTGCTGACATGGTCCATGAAGAGCTCACGCTGGTTGGCATCCGACCGGGCCAGCACCCGCCCGTCATGGCCCAGCCATTCGGCGCTGAACAGGCAGTGCTGGGCATTGCCGTCAGCGTCCCAGCCGGCCGGGTAGCCGCGGCCAAAGCGGTATAGCATTTCCTGCGCCTGGGCCAGCGTCAGATCGCTGGCGCTGACCTCGACATTGAGAAGCACCAGATCCAGGTCGAGAAAAAAATACAGATCGACGTGGACCATGTCGAGCGTGACCGGTGCCGCCCCCGGGCGAAGTAGCGCACGCATGGCGCTGACGTCGCTGCGGCGAAACACCCGCATTGGTGAACCAGCGCCTGGCCCGGCGCCTTTTTGGCGCCCTTCGCCGTATAGAAACCGCTGCACATAGGGCAAAAAACTCACGAATTCGTTGTAATGGCGCTCGTGAAAACGACCGCTGCCGCCGCTGTATTCGTCCACCACTTCACGCCAGGGTGAGGCATCGCCCATGTCCGTCAGCAGTTGCCAGGGCTTGGCGTGCTGGCCTTCGGAACCCCGCACGGGCATCAGGCGCAAAGGCCATAGCAAGACCTGGCGAAACTGTCGCACGCAAGTTGAGCTGGACTCAATGGACATCCGGTAGCCTTCCATCACAAGGTGCTGAAAGTGTACGGGACGCACGCGCCTGGGCGGGCCGCATGGTGGTCGCGAGGGTCCGGGATGCAGGCCGCGTCTTATCTGGCGGCCTGTTCAGCCCCGCCGCGCGCGATGCCGCGCTCATGGCCGGCCCCATGCGCCAGAAAAGCCGTGAAGCAATTGAAGCTTCAAGCAAAAGCAGGCTGTAGCCCACGCAAACAGGATGAAGCCCGCTATCTAAAAAATAGCAGATGTGCCTGTTTGACGATGGCTGCGGACCCACCCCCTGGCAAGGTCCGCAGGCACTATGCACCGGTGCTATGCCGGTGTTTTACTGGCTCCTGGGCGGATAGGGGTTGGTCGAACTCAGGGAATAACCCTGCTTTGAGCATCGCGCAACTCGCTCATGACTTCATCGCGGCTTTTGGGGCCGGCCGCCTGCGGCATGGCGGGTGAGTAAGGGCTGGTCGAACTCAGGGAATAGCCTCGGCTCTGCGCATCGCGCAACTCGCTCATGACTTCATTGCGGGTTTTGGGCGTGCCGGCCTGCGCTGCCGCAGGCGGATAGGGGCTGGTAGAGCTCAGGGAGTAGCCCCGGCTCTGCGCCTCCATCAGTTCGGCGTTTACATCTGCGCGGCTTCGCGCCCCCTGGGCAAAGCTGCTGGCAGCGGCCAGCGCGGCTACCGCCACAAGGGCGGCCGGGATAAGTTTCAATGCCATGATGAATCCTCCTTGACGAGCATGAACGGCAGCTTGGTCGCAGCGGCATGATGGCCGATGCACGCTTCGCAGGCACGGCGCCTGCGCGCGGCATAGGGGGGTGGCCAGGGCCTGCCCTGGCTGGAAGCCGGTAGCAGCCGGTAGCGGAATTACCCCAGCCGCACCCGGTGCCGCGCAATCTGGGCCCGCACCTGCGCCGGCGCCGTGCCGCCCAGAATGTTGCGGGCGTTCAGCGAGCCGCGCAGGCTGAGCACTTCATAGACATCTTTTTCTATCGACGGGTTGAACTCCTGCAACACCTTCAGTGGCAATTCCGAAAGGTCAACCTGATGCGTGACGGCGGCCTTCACCGCATGGGCGACGGTTTCATGGGCATCGCGAAAGGGCAGGCCTTTTTTCACCAGGTAGTCGGCCAGGTCGGTGGCCGTGGCGTAACCCTTGAGGGCTGCGCGCTCCATCGCCTCGGGCTTGACGGTGATGCCGCCGACCATCTCGGCAAAAATGCGCAGCGTGTCCTTCAGCGTATCTACCGTGTCAAATAGCGGCTCCTTGTCTTCCTGGTTGTCTTTGTTGTAGGCCAGTGGCTGGCCCTTCATCAGCGTGATCAGGCCCATCAGGTGGCCGACGACGCGGCCGGTCTTGCCGCGTGCCAGTTCCCGCACGTCGGGGTTTTTCTTCTGCGGCATGATCGACGAACCGGTCGTGAAGCGGTCGGCAATGTGGATGAAGCCGAAGTTCTGGCTCATCCACAAAATCAGTTCCTCGCTGAAGCGGCTGATATGCACCATGGCCAGCGATGCCGCGGCGGTGAATTCAATCGCGAAGTCGCGGTCGCTCACGGCGTCCAGGCTGTTCTGGCAGACCTGGGGCTGGCCGCTTTCATCGACCATGCCCAGCGTCATGGCGACGCGCTCGCGGTCCAGCGGGTAGCTGGTGCCGGCCAGTGCGGCGGCGCCCAGCGGCAGGCGGTTGACGCGGCGGCGCACTTCGCCCATGCGCTCGGCGTCGCGGCTGAACATTTCGACGTAAGCCAGCATGTGGTGGCCGAAACTCACCGGCTGCGCCACCTGGAGGTGGGTAAATCCGGGCAGGATGACCTCGACGTTTTTCTCCGCAATATCGACGAGCGCTTTTTGCAAGTCCAGCAGCAGGCCGCCAATCAGGTCGATCTCGCCGCGCAGCCACAGACGCACGTCGGTGGCGACCTGGTCGTTGCGGCTGCGGCCGGTGTGCAGGCGCTTGCCGGGGTCGCCGACGAGCTGGGTCAGGCGCGCCTCGATGTTCAAATGCACGTCTTCGAGGTCGAGCTTCCATTCAAACGCACCCGACTCGATTTCGGCGGTGATGGTGGCCAGGCCTTCCTTGATGGCCTGGTGGTCGGCCGGCGCGATGATGCGCTGCGCGGCCAGCATCTCGGCATGGGCCAGCGAGCCGGTGATGTCGGCCAGCCACAGGCGCTGGTCGAAAAACACGCTGGAGGTGTAGCGCTTGACCAGGTCGCTCATGGGTTCGGAGAACAGGGCAGACCAGGCTTGGGATTTTTTGTCGAATTGGTTCACGTCGGGCTTTCTTTGTTCGGGCGGTCACTGCCGGTGCCAGGGGCTGATCCGCGTCAGTAGGGGTAAGAGTGCGGCCGGGATGGCGGAAATAGTGTTTCAACCGATGGCGGGGGCGCCACGACCGGTGCAATACTCCCTGACGGGATTTTATCTGCGCTCATGAATGCGCTGCCCGGTGCCAGACCGGACCCGCCTGAAGAGCCAAGCCACTAGTCAACACAACCAGCCGGATCAATGCCCCAACGCTCCCTACCGACCAACTTCGAAGACTCCACGCTGCACGGCGGCTTGACGCCCGTTGATGGGGTTGACGCTTCATCACGCTCCATGCGTGCCAGCATGTTTGATGCCTGCCACGTCGGTGTGGTGTTGCGGGTGGTGCTGTTTGTCGAGGCTGTGGTGGGTGTGGGTGCGATGTTTGGCGTGACCGGGACGCTCGACTGGTTGCTGCGCTTTTCGCTTCTGACCGGCGGCGTGCTGCCGGGCACCCTGGCCTGGCTGATCGCCGTTTGCGCGCTCAAGAGTCAGCTTAACAAGCTCGGGTCCTGGCTGCAGTGGCTGGCCGGCACCCTCCTGGGAGCGGCCTCCGGCCTTTATGCCTGTGGCCTGCTGGCGATGATGGGCCTGCTACAGCCGGCGCAATGGGTTGCCAGCGCGGCTGCCGGCACGCTGCTGTCGGCCATGGTGCTGGCCGGGCTGTTCTGGCGCACCAGGGCGCGCACGCCGGCGGCGACCGCCGCGCGCCTGGCGGAACTGCAGTCGCGCATCCGGCCGCACTTTTTGTTCAACACGCTGAACAGCGCCATTGCGCTGGTACGCGCCGAGCCCGCCAAGGCGGAGGCGGTGCTGGAGGATCTGAGCGAGCTGTTCCGGCACGCGCTGGCGGACCCGGCCGAATCGGTTACGCTGGGCCAGGAAATCGCCCTGGCGCAGCGCTACCTGGAAATTGAACAGATCCGTTTTGGTGACCGGCTGCAAGTCCAGTGGAGTCTGGACGCCAGCGCCGTAGGGGCCAGGTTGCCGCCCTTGCTGCTCCAGCCTCTGGTTGAAAACGCCGTTCGGCATGGCGTGGAGCCCAGCGCCAGCGGGGCCCAGCTCAAAATTTCGACGCTGAGGCGCGGCAGCACGGTAGTGGTCAAGGTGACCAATTCAAGCCCGGCTGGCGTGGGCGAGCGCGGCCACGGCCTGGCCTTGGCCAATGTACGCGAGCGTCTTTTCCTGCTGCATGATGTGCAGGCGCAATTTCGCACGGTGTTCAAGGATGGCCTGTTTCAGGTCCGGCTGGAGATTCCCGCATGATGGAAATGAAGCAACTCAAGGTATTGGTGGTGGATGACGAAGCCCTGGCAAGATCACGCCTGCGCACGCTGCTGGCCGATTGCACATCGCCGCCCGCGCTGGTGGCTGCCGAGGCGGGCGATGCGGTCCAGGCCATGAGCGCGCTTCAGCACGATCACTTTGACGTCGTGTTGCTCGATATCCGCATGCCAGGGGCGGGCGGCATCGCGCTGGCGCAAAGCATTGCCGCCTTGCCCAGGCCGCCTTGCGTCGTGTTTGTCACCGCCCATTCCGAGCACGCCGTGCAGGCCTTCGAGCTGGAGGCCATTGACTACCTCACCAAACCGGTGCGGCTGGAGCGGCTGCAGCAGGCGCTACAAAAAGTAGAGCGGCTTGTGACCGTAATGCAAGGGCTGCAGCCTGAAATGCCCCTGGAAATGCTGATCATCCAGGATCGAGGCCGCACCGAGCGGGTGCCGCTGGCCGAGGTGCTCTACCTCAAGGCTGAACTCAAATACATCACCGTTCGCACGGCCCGCCGCAGCTACATCCTGGACGGCTCGCTGAGCGAGCTGGAGGACCGTCACCGCGGGTATTTCATGCGTATTCACCGCAATGCGCTGATCGCCAGGCGGGCCGTTCGGGCACTTGAGAGGCATTTTGACCCCGAAGAAGGCGAAGGCTGGGCGGTGCGCCTGAACGGGGTTGATGAAGTGCTTGCTGTGTCGCGCCGCCAGGTGGGGGCGGTGCGAGAGGCCATCGCCGGCTGACGGGCCGATTTCGGGCGGGCGACTCGCGCCAGCAAGCCGGCGCTGTTGGCCGATCATGACTGGTGACCGGGTCCTACGCCATTCGGCATGTCTTTCATATCCAATGGGACGCGTAAATCCGTAAATCCGTAAAGCAACGAGAGGATCCATGACCGAACCCAACAATTCCGGGCCATCACCAGAAGAAGGGCCAGAAAAAGTCGAGCTGACGAGCTCCGAGGCCTTGCCGGCGGAGCCTGAGCGGGTGCTGCTTCACATGCCCGTGGACATCCGCAATGTGTCGCTCGTGGTGCTGGCCGTGTTTGCCGGCCTCTTTGTGCTGCACTGGGCGAAGGAAGTTTTTATTCCCGTCATGCTCAGCGTGCTCTTGAGCTATGCGCTGTCGCCCCTCATCAAGTGGATGGAACTCAGGCGAATACCGCGCTGGCTCAGTTCCGCCATTCTGTTGCTGACCATCGTGGGTGTCATTGGAAGCATGGGCTATTCACTCAGTGGCCAGGCCGGGCAACTGGTGGATTCACTGCCGACAGCGGCGCAGAAGTTAAGGAAAGCCCTGAAAACGCGCAATGGCCGATCGGACAGCAGGCTGGAAACCGTGCAGAAAGCGGCCGAGCAGATTGAACAGGCGGCGCGTGAAAGCGCCGCGCCATCGGGCACCGGCAGCGGCGTGACACGGGTGGTGGTCGAGGCGTCGCGCTTTGACCTCAAGTCCTATCTGTGGTCGGGAACCATAGGCTTGATTGCCCTTGTGGGGCAAGTCATGGTGGTGGTCTTTCTCACCTATTTCCTCATGGCGTCGGGCGATACCTTTCGCCGCAAGCTGATCAAGCTGGCGGGCCCCAGCCTGAGCAAGAAAAAAATCACCCTGCAGGCCCTGCATGAAATTACCGGGCAGATCCAGCGCTATCTTCAGGTCCAGCTGCTGACCAGTGTGTTGGTCGGTGTGTTGACGGGGCTGGCCCTGCTGGCGCTGGGCCTGGACAACGCGGCAGTCTGGGGCGTCTGCGCTGGCGTACTGAATCTGGTGCCCTACATTGGCTCGCTGATCACGGCGGCCGCCTCCGCACTGCTGGGCTTCATGCAGTTCGGCTCCTTCAACATGGCGCTGGCGGTGGGCGGCAGTTCCTTGCTCATACACACGCTGGTCGGCAACCTGCTGACGCCCTGGCTCACCAGCCGCTCCAGCCGCCTGAGCCCGGTGGCGGTGTTCGTGGGCTTGCTGGCCTGGGGCTGGCTATGGGGCGTCTGGGGACTGCTGTTGGGCATACCCATCATGATGATGGTCAAGTCGGTCTGTGACCGGGTCGATGACCTCAAGCCGATTGGCGAGTTTTTGGGCTCCTGAGCGCAACGTTGTTTGCTTCAGATCCTGCCGGATGGCGCTGGCGGCATTTTCTTGATGAAATAGGGTCTAAGCCCAATCAATACGGTCATAGTTTGCTATGTTGTTGATAGTAACGAGGGCGCCGCCATTGCCGCTTCGCCATGGACCAGCAACACCGCCTGGGCGGGAAGTTTTTCCAGTGCCACCCATTCACCCCAGGCGAGTTGCCGGTCGGCCCTGATCTGCGCGGTGCCTGTCAGTTTGCGCTGCCAGTGCACGGTGATGTCGTGGCCTTGCAGTTTCAGCCGCAACTCCACGGATGGCCAATGCGCCGGGAGGCGCGGTGACAGCGACAGGCGGCCTGGCCGCACGGCCAGGCCCAGCAGCGTTTCCGTCGCCGCGCGGTACAGCCAGGCGGCCGAACCGGTGTACCAGCTCCAGCCGCCCCGGCCCACATAGGGCGGCGCGCTGTAGATGTCGCCGGCCATGACGTAGGGTTCGAGTTGATAGGCCGGGCCCCGTTCCGGATGCGCGCTGCGGTGCGCCGGGCTGAGGTCTTGGAAGCTGCGCCAAGCGCCTTCCGCATCACCGCTGAGCGCCTGCGCCATCATGGCCCACACCCCGGCGTGCGAGTACTGTCCGCCGTTCTCGCGCACGCCCGGCGGATAGGCCTGGATGTAGCCCGGGTTGTTGGCCGAATGCTGGAAGGGCGGGTCCAGCAGGCGCAGCAGGCCGGCTTTCTCGTCTATCAGCTGGTTGTTGAGCGCCAGCATGGCTGATTTCGTGAAGGCTGGCTTGGACGCACCCGACAGCACCGACCAGGCCTGAGCGATCAGGTCGATGCTGCATTCCTCATTGGCGTTCGAGCCCAGCGGCGCGCCGTTGTCGAAGAAGGCGCGGCGGAACCATGCGCCGTCCCAGCCGGCATCGTGCAGGGCGTCGATCCAGCCGCTGCGCGCCCCGGCCCAGCGCCGCGCGCGCGCGCTGTCGCCGCGCCGGGTGGCGATGGGCAGGAAACGCTCGACCACCGCGCACAGGAACCAGCCCAGCCAGACCGACTCGCCGCGCCCTTCGTGGCCGACCCGGTTCATGCCGTCGTTCCAGTCGCCCGTGCCCATCAATGGCAGGCCATGCGCGCCGACTGCCAGGCTGCGGTCCAGGGTGCGGGCGCAGTGCTCATAAATGCTGGCCGATTCAGCGCTGATGCGCGGCGTGTAATAGGCGTCCTCGGCGCCGTCGGGAATCGGCGCGCCGTCGATGAAGTGGACCGGCTCGTCAAGCAGCCCGGTGTCGCCGGTCGCTTCCAGGTAATGCGCGCAGGCGTAGGGCAGCCAGAGCAGGTCGTCTGAAAAATGGGTGCGCACCCCTTCGCCGCCCGGCGCGTGCCACCAGTGCTGCACGTCGCCTTCAGGGAACTGGCGCGAGGCGTTGAGCACGATTTGCCCGCGCAGGCGCGCCGGGTCGGCCAGCGCCAGCGCCATCGCATCCTGCAACTGGTCCCGAAAGCCGAAAGCGCCGCCCGCCTGGTAGAAACCGGCCCTGGACCAGAGACGGCACACGACCGTCTGGTAGAGCAGCCAGTGGTTGACCAGCGCATCAAATTTGGCATCCGGCGTTCGCACCTGGACCTTGCCCAGCAGCTGTGACCATTGCTCCCGGACCTCGCGAAGGACCGCGTCCGTGTCGCGCGCTGTCCAGCGCGCGGCCATCTGCCCGGCCAGTGCCGGAGTTGGCGCATGGCCGAGGAGAAAGCTGAAATCCATCGACTCCTTGCCCGTCAGGCTGAATTCGCGGCTCAGGGCGGCGCAGGGATCGAAACCGCCGCCGCTTCGCTGACCCAGGCTTGCAGGCAGCGCAAACCTGCCCGTCAGGTCGAAAAACTCGCTTCGATCGCAAGTCCATGGTGTTGCCACCTCCGGCCTGGCCAGCGTCATGGCCAAAAACACTGTCGCTTCGCCAAACCCGTCGCGGCTTTCGTTTTGCCGCGCAAACACCGACGGCAGCTGGGGGTCGTTCCAGGTCTGCAGCGTGCGCCTTCGGCCTCGCGTATCACCCATCTGCCATTCCACCATGGCGACGGCGCGCAGTCGCCGCCGGGCGCCGCCACCCAGCCGCACGCGGACCTGGACGACTTTCACCGACTCGGTGCTATCCGCGAAGAACGTCGTTTCCGTCTCCAGCCCGCCCTGGATGCCCTCAAAAACGCTGTAGCCCTGGCCATGGCGCACACGCCAGCGGCTCTCACTGAGCGCCAGCACGGAAGGCGTCAGTGGAAAGACCTGGCCGCTGTCCTGGTCCTGCAGCAGCCAGTGTTCAAAAGCAGGGTCGTGCACCGGGTCGTTGGACCAGGGGGTGATCTGGTGCAGGCGGCTGTTGCCGGCCCAGCTTACACCGCTGCCGGTTTCCGATATCTGGAAGCCGAAGTCAGGATTGGCGATGACATTGACCCAAGGCCTGGGCGGCAGCTGACCGCCTTGCAGTTCAAAGTAAAACTCGCCAGTTTCCGGGTCAAATTCACCTGCTGGCGCGCCTGCAGCCGCTAGCGATGCCGCGCCTGGGTAGTTGGCTCCCCGGCCAAAAAATGCCAGCCGGGCGAGTGTGGTGACTTGCGCCATCGGCAGGGTGTCGCGTAGCGCTGCCACCTGCACTTCAAGGGGACGGCCATCGGCCGTCAGCACGACGCGGGCCAGCCCTGACAGTGCGGTCTTTTCGCTGTCCGCGGTTTCCTGATCCCGTAGCAGGAAAAAGCCGGATGAGCGCTCAGCGTTATGGTTTTCCGGAAAGCTGTGCTGGGCCGCCTGCATCAGCCGATCGCGCAAGGCAAGAATATCCCGCTGCAAGGGCATCAGGTAGGAATTGGGTTCGCTGTTGATGACCACCACGTCGACCGCAAGGCCGCCAAATGTCCACCACGGCTGGGCCCGCAGCAAGGCATTGACCAGCGGCAGGCCGCTGGGCGCATGGATGCGTACCAGAACAATCGGCTTGTCACCCGAAACGCCGAAACGCCACAGCTGGCGCTGGTCGAACTGGATGCGTTCCAGCCCGGGGCGCGGCGTGCTGTACATCAAGGCCGTGGTCAGATCCTGCAGCGCGAGATGCTCCGCGGGCGTCAGTGCGAGGTCGCGCAGCCTGACCTGCGCCAGGGTTGCAGCCATGCGGGTGGCGCGCTCCACATGCATGGGTTGCAGATACTTGTCGATGCGGGCCGCAAGTTCTTCGGCGGTATCTGCCGCCGTGGTGGCAAAGCAGAGTCTGGCAATCGCCCCGGGTGCGAGCCGCAGCCTCACGCGCAGGCTGGCAACGGGATCCAGGCCGGTGACCGGCATGCCATGGGCATCGAAGGATTGCGGCAGCAGGGCCGGCTGGTACGGCGGCTGGCCCCGCCCGGCAAACACCCGGCGATCGGCAATGCATTTGACTGAAATAACGTCGGCGTCGGCCTCGGCAAGAAAGTGCGCCACCGCCATTTGCGGGTCGCCATGCAGGCGTGGCAGCCGCGTCAGCATCAACGCGCGCCATGCTGCTTCCCAGCGGGTCTGGATAAACAGGTTGGAAAAAGCCGGATGTGCGTCATCGGCGCGCGGGTCGGCCAGCACCGCCTCGAAGCAGGACACGAGTTCAAGCCGCAATTCGCCCCGACCGGTGTTGTGCAACTGAATGGTGCGCAGCTCGGTGTCATCCTCGGGGCTGACGATCACCGTGATGGAAGTGCTCAGCGACTCGCCCTGGGCGTCAAACTGGACCCTGTCTGCCATGAAACGGGCCTGGTATCGCCAGTCTGGCCCCGGTGCCGGCGTGGCGGTGAGTGACACCATGTTGCGCTGTCCGCTGCGCCTGAGGTAGAAGAAGCTTCCGTAAGCATCGCGCAGCACGTCGTCGCGCCAACGCGTGACGTTGCGGCCCTGCCAGCGGCTCAGGCCGGCACCGTTGGCCCGCAGCGCCACGCTGTAACGGCCGTTGGACAACAGATGGGTGGGCTTCCAGCCTGCCTTGAGCGGCTGCACGCTGCGCGAATGGAATACCGGCTCCAGGCTATGACGGTCGGCTTCGGGCGGCAGGCGCGGATCGGCGCTTTCCACAATCTGGCGCGGCGTGCGCTCATGCAGCAAGGCGTCATGCGCGGCGACCTGCGCATCGGCTGCAAACCAGCGTCGGGGCGCGTCGAGCCGCAGCACGTTGCATAGCGCCACCAGCGACATGCCCTGGTGATGCGCCATGAAGGCCTGCACGATGCTGAAGGCCTGCTTGTCCGGCTGGCGCGATACCGTGAAGTCAAGCGCCTCAAACATGCCCAGCTCGCCACGGGCGCCCAGTTTTTCCAGTCGTTTGAGATTGGCAACCGCCGCGCGAGGCGAAAAAAGCGTGGCCAGCAAGGTCGCATAGGGCGCCACTACCCGGTCTGTCAGCGGCGTTCGGCGCAAGGCCAGCCGTGGCACGCCAAAGGGCGAATATTGATAGGCCAGCGAATGGTCCTGCGCGAAATAGGCCGACTCCGAGATGCCCCAGGGCAGCTTCTGCCCGGCCCCGAAGACGCGCTGCGCCGCCACCGCCGAGTGGGCCGATGTCTGCAGCAAGCCATGCCACGGCTCGTGCATCAGCAGTGAGGGCATCAGGTATTCGAACATCGAGCCCGACCAGGATTTAAGACCCGGTGCGCCGCCGACGGACAGGAAGGGGCGACCCAGCGCCGTCCAGTGCCGGCGCGGCACATCGCCCTTGGCAATGGCCAGGAAGCTGGTCAGGCGTGACTCCGAGGCCAGCAGGTCGTAGTAGCTGGCATCGAGCGACTGTTCCTCGACCCGCAGGCCGATATGAAAAAGATGCCTTTTGCTGTCATAAAGACAATGAAAATCCATTGCCGTATAAAGCGCCTGGCAGCGACCCGCCAGCTGGGCCAGGGCGGCCTGCGCCACCGGGCCGTCGCCGCCGCTCCTGGCCAGGCCGAGGCAGGCCTGCGCCACCGCCAGCAGCAGGCCGGCAAGGTTGCCGCTGTCAACCGTTGATACGTAGGCGGGCTGCATCACGGCCAGCGTGCGCGTGTCATACCAGTTGAGCAGGTGGCCACGGTGTTTGGGCAGCTGGTCCAGGGTATCGAGCGTGGCTTCAAGCCGCTTGGTGAGTTCGCCCGTGCTGATCCAGCCAAACTCCCTGGCGCAACAGGCGGCGAGCAGATACAGGCCGATGTTGGTGGGCGAGGTGCGGTGGGCGAGCGTGGGTTCGGGCACCAGTTGCAGGTTGTCAGGCGGCAGGTGGTTGTCTTCCGCACCGACGCAGCGTTCAAAAAAACGCCAGGTATCGCGTGCCAGTGCTTCAAGGTAGCGCCTGTCCTTTGCGCGCAGCAGATGCGCCGCATTGGGAATGCAGGGCAGGCTGGACCACCATGCGGTCAGCGCAGAGCTGCCCCAGAACAGGAACAGCAGCAGGCCCGACCACGGATGGGATGCCCAGGGCGTGGCCATGGCCAGCGCCGCGCACAGCAAGGATGCTGGCGCGTGCTGGCGCACAAAAGCCGCAAGATCGGTTCTCGATGTCGCCTGGGCCTGCGCCGCCGTGGTCCACTCGAGAAGATGGCGCCGGCTGACGGCCATGCGCCAGAGAGAACGCGCGGTCGCATCGAACAGCATCAGCGACTGCACCGGTATCTGGCTGAACTGCCATGCGGCAGCGCCCACGGTGAGAAAAAGCTGGCGGCGGCCTTCCTGGAAAAAGTGATGCCAGGCAATGCCCCTGCGCGTGGGCACAAGGCTTGCCAGCGCGCCCAGCAGGGGCCCGGCCAGCAGTGCGGCCAGTGTCGCCAGCAAGGTGACGTAAAGCGCTAGCGATCCGGTGAAAATCACCCAGACGATCAGCGCGAACGAGAAGGGCATGACCAGCGAGCGGCGCAGGTTGTCGCCCATCTTCCAAAGGCCCAGCGTATCGATGCCGTAACGCCTGGCGCGCGCCATGAGTGGCAGCAGCTGCCAGTCGCCGCGCGTCCAGCGGTGGTTGCGCGAAGCCGCCACGCCGGCGTGGTGCGGGTGTTCCTCCACCAGCGCCACATCGCTGACAAAGCCGCAGCGCGCAATATTTCCCTCCAGCAGATCATGGCTCAGCACCGTTTCCACGGGCAGCCGCCCATCCAGCACGGCATGGACCGCGTCAACGTGCAGCAGGCCCTTGCCGCTGAAGCTGCCCGTTCCAAACAGGTCCTGGTACACATCCGAGACGCCGCTGCTGTAGGGGTCAATACCGCATTGGCCGGCAAAGAGGCGGTGATACGGTGTGTCTTGGGCGGGGTCGGGCAGGGGGGTGACCACACGCGGCTGCAGGATGCCGTAGCCGCTGACCACGCGGCGCGATGCCTTGTCCACGAGCGGCGCGTTGAGCGGGTGGGCCGCCACCGCGACGAGGTCACGCAGGGCGCCCGGCGGCAGGCCGGTATCGCTGTCAAGCGTGACGACATAGCGGATGCCTTCGGCAAGCCTCAGTCCCGGCGCCAGCGCGGTGAAACCCTCCAGGCTGCCAGTGGCGAGCAGGCGCAGCAGCTGCTCGAGTTTGCCGCGCTTGCGCTCCCAGCCGAGCCAGCGCCGCTGGGTTTTGCACCAGCTGCGCTGGCGATGGATCAGGAGGAATCGCGGGTTCGCATCAGGCGCGGCTGCATGGCGCGCGTTCAGGGCCGCCAGCCGGGTGAGGGCGTCCTGCAGCACGCCCGCATCACCCGGCAGACTGGCGCTGGCAGCGTCAACCCAGTCGGTGAGCAGGGCAAATTGCGCCTCGTTTTCCCGGTTGGCGAGCCAGTGCCATTCGAGTCGCCGGATCAGTTCCTCGTTGGATGCCGCCGATGTCAGAAGGGTAGGGATGACCACCAGCACGCGGTGCCCCGGCGGTATGCCGGCTGAAAAATCCAGCCGTGGCAGGGCGCGGACCTCCAGCGATTCCGCGATCAGGCGATGCACGACCGCGGAAACGGCCTCCGAGACCGGCCAGGCCAGAAGGAACAGGGCAACGCTGGCCTGCCAGCCGTGGACCGCGTCATGCCTGGCCACCACAAAAACCACCAGCAGGGTCGCCAGCACGATGACGGCGCCATAGAGGGGCAGGTGCCACTGGCGCCGCCGTTCACGCCTGAGCGTGTCGCTTGTCGCCAGGCCAAGCAAGGTCTCGAGCGCGGCGCGACCCTCCCCGATCAGGTAATAGCCTGCGGTTCGCTCGGCCGCCGCGGCCGGCAGGCCCTGGTCAACATTCAGCGCGGCGGCGACCACCGCTTCGGCCACCTCCCGCTCCGATGCCCTGCTTTGCCGCGCCAGCCGCTCCATGGCCTGGGTGATTTGCTGACGGGTGAGTTCGCTCTCCTCGCGAAAGCTGGGCAGCTGCCTGAGTACCCGCAAGGAGCGGCTGACCGGATCTATCAGGTCAACCCAGTCCACCTGACCGATCAGGCGCAGCGTGGTGACGATGTTGCCCACCGTGATGTTGGACGCTACCTGCCCGGTCTGGCTCTGGATCATCAGCGCATGCCCGTCAGGGCAATGCCGTTCGGTCCAGTGCACCAGCGCCGGCGAGGTGTCAGGCAGTTCGGTCGGCATCCTTTGCCAGAGCTGGGTCAGGTAGCTGCGCTGCAGGCCGCGCTGCTTCATCACGGCGTAGATCGTATCGAGAGCGGCCGGGTCCAGCCGGTCGGCGCTGTCCCAGACGGCGTGCGCCACCTCGCGCGCCACCTTGCCCAGCGCAATGTCGTCGGCCATGCGGCGAAGGTTTTCCAGCAAAACCACGCGCAGCGTGGTCGGCAGGGCCCACAACTCGCTCAGGCGCAACTCGCTGCAGTTCTGGTAGGCATCGAGGAAGGCCGTGAACAGCTCGGGATTGAGGACGCTGTCGGTGTGCGCCACGTAGGCCCAGGCGATGCCGTAGACGCGTGGCAGGCCTTGCAGCGGCGCCGCAGCCAGCTTGGGCAGGCTGGCGTAATAGCTGCGCGGAAGACCCTCGCGGATCTGCTGCAGCTGGGCCTCAATCAGCGGGAAGTTGTCGAGCAGCCATTCGGCGGCCGGGGTGGCGTAGTGGCCGCTCAGCGAAGTCAGCGCAATGTAGTCGTAGGCTTTGCGCAGCGCGACGAGGTTTTCTTCGACCCTCGGAAAAAACGAAAGGTGATGGCGTGATTTCGCATCGGACTCGACGGTTTGCGCCTTCGCCAGACTGAGGCCATGCTCCTCAAATCGTTGAGCGCCAAACAGTTCGGCGCGTATGGGGGTGTCGGTCGGTCCGCGGCTCGCCTCCAGGATTTTCCGGGCATGAAGACTGAGTGTGGTCAGCCTGTCAAATACGGCGGCGTCCACACCCTCAGGCCAGGGTCAACAGGACCAGCCCCAGGCTGCATAACACCAGCAGCGCGCCGGTGGTGACCAGGCGCGGCGCGGTCATGGTGTGAAGCGTCTCCAGCACGGCGCGCAGGGTGAAGAAACGGCCGCGCGAACGCTCACACTCCGTCATATGCGACGCGAGGGCCGCGAAATCACTCGATACAAGTTCCTGGCTCAAGGGGAAGCGGCTTGGAGCCTTGGCGGCGGACGGGTTCATGATGCTCTGTCTCCTGGGGGGATGCACCAGCGCCGCAGCCCTGCGGCGCACCTTGGGGTGCATGAGTCCATGCTACAGGCCAGAAACATCCGGCGGTATCAGACGGCACCGGCCCCCTTGTAGGACTGGGCCGACAGTCGTGGTCAGCCCGTATTTCGCAAGCCCGCAGCGATGCCGTTGATCGAGATATGAATGCCGGTTTGCACGCGCTGATCGGTCTGGCCTTCCCGATAGCGGCGCACCAGTTCGACCTGCAGATGATGCAGCGGGTCGATGTAGGGAAAGCGGTGGCGGATGGACCTTTGCAGCGATGCATTGCCCGCCAGGCGCTGCTTGTCTCCCGTAATCAGCGTCAGGGTTTCGGCGGTTCGCAGCCATTCGGCTTCTATGGCGCTGAAAATCTTCTTGCGCAGCCTGGCGTCGCTGACCAGCTCCGCATAGCGCGAAGCCAGCGCCAGATCGCTCTTGGCCAGCACCATGTCCATGTTGCTGAGCAGGGTGCGAAAAAACGGCCACTGGCGGTACATCTTCTGCAGCAGGACTAGGGCTTCCTTGCGACTGGCGGGCGTGCCGCCCTGGCCCAGGAACTGCTCGATCGCCGAGCCAAAACCATACCAGCCCGGCAATGTCAGGCGGCACTGGCCCCAGCTGAAACCCCAGGGAATGGCGCGCAAGTCCTCAATCTTCTGGGAGGGCTTGCGCGAGGCCGGACGCGATCCGATGTTAAGTTCGGCAATTTCCCGGATCGGTGTCGCGCTGAAAAAATACTCGGTGAAACCCGGTGTCTCGTAGACCAGCGCGCGGTAGGCGGCCATGCTGGCCTGCGACAGCTCGGCCGCAGCCTGCAAAAAGGCCTTGGTCGCCGGCTTGGTCGGTTGCAGCAGCGTGGCCTCAAGGGTTGCCGCGACCAGCGTTTCCAGGTTGCGCCGCCCGATCTCGGGGTTGGCGTACTTGGAGCCAATCACCTCGCCCTGCTCGGTCAGGCGGATCTGGCCGCGCACCGTGCCTGGCGGCTGCGCCAGGATGGCCTGGTAGCTCGGCCCGCCGCCCCGGCCCACCGTGCCGCCGCGTCCGTGAAACATCCTGAGGGTGATGTTGTGCGAGGCGGCAAGCTGGTCAAACAGCTCGACCAGCGCGATTTCAGCGCGGTAGAGCTCCCAGTTGCTCGTGAAAATACCGCCATCCTTGTTGCTGTCCGAGTAGCCCAGCATGATGTCCTGCTCGGATCCGCTGCGCTGGATCAGCTGGGCCACGCCCGGCTGCGCATAAAACTCGCGCATGATGGGCGCGGCATTGCGCAGGTCTTCAATGGTCTCGAACAGCGGCACCACGATCAGGTCGTTGGTCGCGCCGTTGTCCAGCGTGCCATGCATCAGGCCTACTTCTTTTTGCAGCAGCAGCACTTCCAGCAGGTCGCTCACGGTTTCGGTGTGGCTGATGATGTAGTGGCGGATGGCTTCCTTGCCAAATCGGGCGCGCGCCGTGCGCGCCGCTTCAAAAATGGCCAGCTCACCCCGCGCCAGGTCAGAATAAATCGCTCCCAGCACGCGCAGCGGCCGCGCATCGTTCAGCATGGTGATCAGCAGCTTGCGCCTGGCGCTCTCGTCAAGGCTGGCATAGGCCGGCTCGATCCGTCCGATGGCCAGCAACTCGGCCACTACTTCCTCGTGCTTGTCGGAACTCTGGCGCAAGTCGACCGTGGCCAGGTGAAAGCCAAACACCTCGACGGCCCGGATCAGCGGGTGCAGGCGCTGGGCAATCAGCGCTTCGCCGTGGTGCGTCTTGAGCGAAGCCTCGATCGTGCGCAGATCAGCCAGAAACTCCCCGGCCAGGGCGTAGGCGTTCTGCGGTGCGACGGCATGGCGCGCGGCCTCGCCGCCGGTGAGTTCCGTCAGCGTGGCGGCAAGCCGCGCGTAAACGCCCGTCAGCGCCCGGCGATAGGGCTCGTCCTTGCGGTGCTCGCTGGTGTCAGGAGAGCTTTCGGCCAGCGCGCGCATCTCGGGGCTGAAGTCCACCAGCATGGCCGACATGGACAGCTCCGCGCCCAGCAAATGCACCTCGGTCAGGTAGTGGCGCAGCGCGACGTCGGCCTGGCGCCCCAGCGCGTAATTCAGCGTTTCGGCGGTGACGTTGGGGTTGCCGTCGCGGTCGCCGCCTATCCACTGGCCCATGCGCAAAAAGCTGTGCACGGGCTGCATGCCCAGTTCGCGCTCAAGGCTGGCGTAGATCTTGGGGATTTCGCGCAGAAAGGTTGCCTCGTAATAGCTCAGCGCATTTTCGATTTCATCGGCCACCGTGAGTTTGGAATAACGCAGCAAACGCGTCTGCCAGAGCTGCATGACCCGGGCACGCAGCTGTGTCTCGTTGGCGGCCAGCTCGCGCGGGGTCAAGGCGTCCTTGCTGGCATTGACAGCCAGCGACAGCGCCTTGATGCCGTCGCGCGCCGTCAGCAACTGCGCGATGCCGCGCTCGGCGTCCAGAATGCTCTTGCGCTGCACCTCGGTCGGGTGGGCAGTCAGCACCGGCGAAACGAAACTGCGCGCCAGCGTGCTGGCAATCGTCTTCGGCGATATGCCGGCCCAGCGCAGGCGGGCCAGCGCCACGTCTATGCTGCCTTCCTGGGTGTCGCCGGCGCGCTCGTGCACGGCGCGGCGGCGGATGTGATGGCGGTCCTCGGCCAGATTGGCCAGATGACTGAAGTAGGTGAAGGCGCGGATGACGCTGACGGTCTGGTCGCCCGTCAGCCCCTTGAGCAGCTTCTTGAGGGCCTTGTCGGCTTCCTGGTCGGCGTCGCGCCGAAACGCCACCGACAGCTTGCGCACCTGCTCGATCAGTTCATAGGCCGCAACGCCTTCCTGGTCGCGAATCACGTCGCCCAGAATGCGGCCCAGCAGGCGTATGTCCTCGATCAGCGGCCTTTCGTTGTCGCGGGAACGCGTCCGGGGCCGGGGTTTTGTCAGCTCGTCGGTGGCCGGCTTGCCGTCTTCGTTGACTGTTTTCTTGCGCGCGGTGGTCAGCATCTTTGCCTTTTTGGTCTTGACTTGGCTACTCGGACTCACATGCTAGCATTCACTCCCTCTAAAGATTACCGACAGGTTACCCGTGGCTGCAGCGCTCCAACCCCTCCCGAAAAACGTCAAGGTCGTGATTGCGACGCGCGAGAGCCGCCTGGCCCTGTGGCAGGCCGAGCATGTCAAGGCGCTGCTTGAAGCCCGGCTGGGCTGGCAGGTCGAACTGCTGGGCATGACGACGCTGGGCGACCAGATACTCGACCGTTCGCTGAGCAAGGTCGGCGGCAAGGGCCTGTTCGTCAAGGAACTCGAAGTCGCGCTGACCGACGGCCGCGCCGACCTGGCCGTGCATTCGCTGAAAGATGTGCCCATGGACCTGCCTGAAGGCTTTGCGCTGGCCTGCGTGCTGGAGCGCGAAGACCCGCGCGATGCCTTTGTCTCCAACCAGTTCGAGTCGCTGGCAGCCTTGCCGCAGGGCGCGGTGGTGGGCACGTCCAGCTTGCGCCGGCTGGTGCTGCTCAGGGCGCTGCGGCCCGACCTGGACATCCGCCCGCTGCGCGGCAACCTGGACACCCGGCTGCGCAAGCTCGACGAAGGCCTGTACCACGGCATCGTGCTGGCGGCGGCGGGCCTGAAGCGCCTGGGCCTTGAATCGCGCATTCGCAGCGCTTTCGAGCCCACAGACATGCTGCCGGCCGCCGGCCAGGGAGCGCTCGGCATCGAGGTGCGCGCTGACCGGGCCGATCTGTTGGGGGCACTGGCCACCCTGGCGCACCAGCCGACCTGGCTGGCGGTGACGGCCGAACGCACCGTCTCGCGCGCCATGGGCGGCAGTTGCTCAATGCCGCTGGCGGCCTTCACCCAGGGCCCGGCCACCGAGGGCAGCGGCGACGAGATGCAGCTTAACGCGGCCTGGGGCGACCCGGCCACGGCGGAGGCGCCCGTTGGCGCGCTGGCTGTTCCGCCTGCGCCGCTGGTTCAGGTCAGCCAGAGCGCCACGGTGCGCAGTTTCGAGGAGGCCGAAGCCCTGGGCGAAGCGGTGGCCGCACAGTTGCGCGCCGGCGGTGCCGTCTGGGCGGCCAACCCCCCGTCGGCTTGAGAGGTTGCTGCATGGGCACCGTCCTCGTGACCCGGCCCGCGCGCGACGCGCTGGCCTGGACGCGGCAGCTGCAGCAAGGCGGCATTGCGGCAGAAGCCTTTCCACTGATTGAGATTGCGCCCCTGCTGGCGCCGGCCAACCTGCAGGCGCGGGAACAGGCCTGGCAGTCGCTGGCGAGCTACAGCGCCTGCATGTTCGTCAGCGGCCATGCCGTGGCGCACTTTTTTGAACAAAATCAGGCTCAAGCCCATGAGCCACGGTCATTCTCAGCTATTAATACGGTAGCAATCAACAATTCCGCCGGGCTGCGCTTCATGGCGCCCGGGCCTGGCACGGTGGCCGCGCTGGTCGCAGCAGGGGTTCCCGCTGACCGTATCGACGCGCCAGCGCCCGATGCACGGCAGTTTGACTCCGAGGCTTTGTGGCAGGTCATAGGTCAGCGCGACTGGCGGGGACTGCGTGTGCTGGTGCTGCGCGGGCAGGGCGCTGATGCCTTGCCGGGCAGCACGGCGTCCTCGGGCCGCGACTGGCTCGCGCGCCAGTGGGCAGCGGCCGGTGCGCGGGTGGATTTTTTAAGCGTCTACCAGCGCCGGGCGCCCATATTGGGCGACGCGCAGCTGCGGCGCGCGGTGAACGCCAGCGCTGACGGATCGGTCTGGCTGTTCAGCAGCTCCGAGGCCGTCGCCAATCTGACCGGTCTGCCGGGCATGGCGGGAGTGAACTGGAGCGGCGCGCGCGCCGTCGTCACCCATCCGCGCATCGCCGAAACCGTGCGCGCGCTCGGTTGGGGTGTTGTTGTGGAGTCACGACCGGCGCTGGCCGATGTCAGGGCCACGCTCGGCTCGATAGAATCAGCCTATCCATGAGCGACAGCCTCCCAGCCCTGCCCCCCCGGACCGACGACGGCCCCGTGCCCGAGCGCGCGTTGGAGCGCGGGCCAGCCACCGAACGCAGCGAGGGGCCGCCCCGGGCCAGTTCAGCCCCTTCGGGGGGTAGCGCAGCACACGAAGTGGCCAGCGTGGGGGCACACAATTCATGGCTGGTGCCGCGCACCTGGGTGCTGCTGCTGGCCATGCTGGCAGCTGCCGGGCTGCTGAGCAGCGTCTTGCTGTGGCAAAAACTCGCCTCCATCCAGGAAGAACTGGCGCGCCGCAGTACCGACTCCAGCGCGCAGTCCATCGAGGCCCGCACACTGGCGCGCGAGGCGCAGGAGAGCACGCGCGAGCTGTCGGCGCGGCTGGCGCTGCAGGAAACCCGCATCAGCGAAGTCAGCCTGCAGCGCAGCCAGCTGGAGGAGCTGATGCAAAGCCTGTCGCGCTCGCGCGATGAAAACCTGGTCGTCGATGTCGAGTCCGACCTGCGGCTGGCGCAGCAGCAGGCCCAGCTCACCGGCAGCGCCGAGCCCCTGCTGGCGGCGCTCAAGTCGGCCGACCAGCGCCTGCTGCGTGCCGCGCAACCCCGGCTCAACCCGCTGCAGCGCGCGATTGCGCGCGACGTGGACCGCATCAAGAGCGCCAGCGTCACCGATGTGCCGTCCCTGATGATCAAGCTCGACGAGCTGGTTCGCCTGATTGACGATTTGCCGGTCGCCAATGCCATGGTGGCCAACAACGCACCGCGCCCGGCCGCCCCGGCCGTGGCTGCTCGCCCGTCCGGTGCCAAGGCCGGCGCCACAGCCGCCGGCAGTGCCTCCTGGCTGGGTTTTGACGCGCTCGCGCTGAAGGCATGGTCACACCGGGTGCTGGGCACGGTGTGGGACGAAGCCCGCCAGCTGCTGCGCGTCAGCCGCATCGACCAGCCCGAAGCCGCCCTGCTGGCGCCCGAACAGTCTTTTTTCCTGCGCGAGAACCTCAAGCTCAGGCTGCTCAATGCGCGGCTGGGGCTGCTGTCGCGGCAGACCGACGCGGCCCGCGCCGACCTGCTCAATGCCTCCGCCTGGCTGGGCAAATACTTTGATCCCGCCTCACGCAAGACGCAGACCGCCACGCAGCTGCTGGCGCAGGTCCAGAGCCAGCTCAAGACCAGCGAGCTGCCGCGACTGGACGAAACCATGGCGGCGATTGCCACCGCCGCAGCCGGCCGCTAGGCGATTCAGGGACAAGGCAGACCATGCGCGCCGCCCTCTGGTTTCTGGCCCTGTTTGGCGTGGCCGTGGCCATTGCCCTGTTTGCCGGCAACAACCAGGCCGTGGTCAGCGTTTTCTGGCCGCCGCATCGCATCGATATTTCCTTCAACCTCATGGTGCTGCTGCTCGCCGCGCTGTTCATGCTTTTGTACCTGGCGTCGCGCGCCCTGTCGGCGGTGTTCTCGCTGCCGCTGGAAGCCCGGCGCTGGCGCGCCCAGCAAAAGGAGCGCGCCATGTACGGTGCGCTGATGGACGCGCTGGCCCACCTGATGGCGGGGCGCTATATCCGCGCTTCCAAATCCGCGCAAAACGCGCTGGCACAGGAAAAAAGCCTGGGCGTGGCGGTCGACCCCTCGGGGCACGCCAGCGGCCACAGCGCCAGCCTGGCCAGTCAGCTGCGTTCGCTGGCGCACCTGTTGGTCGCTGAAAGCGCGCAGGCGCTGCAAAACCGCAGCCTGCGCGACCAGCACCTGCAATGGGCGCTGCAAAGCTCGGGCCAGCGCCACGCCCAGGAAGTGCGCGAGGGTGTGCAGTTTCGCGCGGCCCGATGGGCGCTGGAAGACCGGGACGCCAGCGCCGCGCTCGACTGGCTGGGCCAGTTGCCGCAAGGCGCGGCCAGGCGCACGCTGGCGCTGCGCATGAAGCTGCGCGCTGCCCGCTATGCCCGGCAAACGCCGCAGGCGCTGGAAACCGCCCGTCTGCTGGCCAAGCACCGTGCTTTCTCGCCGGAGGCCGCGCAGAGCATTGTGCGCGGCCTGGCGCTGGAGCTGCTCAATGACGCGCACGATCCGGCCCAGCTGCAGCAGGCCTGGCATTCGCTTGACGGGAACGAGCGTGCCATGCCCGAGCTCGCGGTTCATGCGGCTTCGCGCCTGATGGCGCTTGATGGCGATCCCGCCCTGGCGCGCACCTGGCTGCTGCCGGTCTGGGAATACATGATGGACAGCCGCTCCGAGCTGGGCGACAAGCTGCGCATCAAGCTGATCGGCGTGCTCGAGTCGGGCCTGGGCTCGCTCGATGCGGCATGGCTGGCCAGCATTGAGGCGGCGCAGCGCAGCCGTCCGCGTGACGCGAACCTGCAATACCTGGCCGGCATGGCCTGCCTGAGCCGCCAGCTCTGGGGCAAGGCGCGCCAGCTGCTCTCGCAGGCGGCACCGGCCTTGCAGGATCGCACGCTGCACCGCAACGCCTGGCGCGCGCTGGCCGTGCTGGCCGAGCAGCGCGAGGACGACGCAGGCGCTGCAGAAGCCTACAAGCGGGCCGCGCAGCTTTAGGCTTCAGGGCGGCGGGCGTTTCTGTATCGCCGCCCAGGAGATCCGGGGGAATCAAGCCCCGTGCCTATACCCTGTCCAGAACAGCCAGCCGACAGCGATCCAGACCATCACGATGAAGGCCGCGCCCACATAACTGCTGGGTCTGGCCTCGTGCGCGCTCATCCAAGCCTCTGCCTGCGCCCTGCAGGTGGCGATGACCTGGGGCGGCAGCAGACGCACGGCAAGCCAGATCAGCGCCGGCAGCAGCAGGGCGTCATCGAGGTAGCCCAGCACCGGAATGAAGTCCGGGATCAGGTCGATGGGGCTGAGCGCATAGGCCACCGCGAGAAAGCACAGGGCCTTGGCCAGCAAGGGCGTGTCCGGGTGGCGGCGTGCAAACCACAGCATGAGCGCATCGCGCTTGATGCGTCTGGCCCATTGGCTGACTGAATCCCTGATCCTCATGCCGAATCACCTCTCATTGCGCGGGCAAAAAAAAGCCGCAACCCGGAGGCTGCGGCGGTTTCAATCAAGGCCGGCTGCTGCCGGCCTTTTCAGGGGCCGGAGCAGCCTGCCGGCCCGCTTCTAGCGACCGGTGCCTTCGAAGGGCAGGGGCATGGTGCCCAGATCGCGCTTGGTCTCGACCAGCACCAGCGGCGCTTCCTGCGAAACGACCGCCGGGGGACGCTCACGCGGCACCTGCACGGGCTTGACTTCAGCGGCCATGGCCGCCTGGGCCTCGGCAATCTTGGTCGCGTCGGAGTTGACCCATTGCAAACCCGAGCCCTGCGCCACCTGAACCAGATCCTGCATGGGCAGGTCATAGGACTGAACCTTTGGCAGGGTGCCGGCAACTGCTGCGGGCGCTGCCGGAGCAGCCGGGGGCACGGGAGCCGGTTGAGGCGCCACAACGGGCGCCGGCGCCTGCGCAGCGGCCGGGGCTGGATTTGCTACGAATTCAGTAGCAATAGACGACCGCTCTTGCTGGGCTTGAGGCTGATTTGACTCTGAAAACTCCGATTTCACCGGAATTGCATTGCCGTCGGCGGGCTGGTCATTGCGCTCGCCGCGTTCACGGCGGTCGCGGCCGTAGCGGTCGCGGCTGCGGCGTTCGCGGGGCTGACGCTCCTGGCCGTCTTCCTGGCTTCTTTCCTGGGCTTCAGGGCGAGGCTGGACGTCGGCGGAAGACGCCGGAACGACCGGGTTGCCGGCCTCGTCCGGACCCGCGACGACGCCGGGGTGGGCCGCATCAAAGCTGTCAGCCTGGGCGGCAGCGGCAGGCGGGGCGCCGGCGCCACCTTCCGGGCGATCGCCGCGGCGGTCATTGCGGCGGCCACTGCGATCGCCGCCACGTTCTCCACGTTCACGACGGCCGTCATTGCGCTCCTGGCCTTCACCACGGCCTTCACCGCGTGCGCCTGGCTGACGTTCGCCATCACGGCCCGCGTCCTGCGCGGGGCGTTCCTGGCGTGGCGCCGGGCTTTCGCCCATCGCTGCGGCCATGGCCGCCTGATTGGCCAATGCCAGATCCTGTTCCACGGGGTCGCGCGCAATGCGCTCGCCGCGCTCCGGCCGCTCGGCACGGTCACCGCGACCCTGGCGGCTGCCACGGCCTTCACGGCCCTGGTTCTCGCTGCGCGGCTGGGTTTCGCCAGTCTGGTCGCTGCGGCCGTCGGCGCGGATTTCACCCGCCGGGCGTTCCTGGCGCTCTTGGCGGCTGCCTTCGGCGCGTCCTTCAGGATTGCGTTCGCGGCGCTCACCGCCACGGCCTTCGTTGCGGCCTTCACGACCCTCGCGTCCTTCCCGGCCCTCTGGACGGCCTTCACGGGCTTCACCCATGGGACCGGCGGCCTCGCCACGGCCTTCGCCGCGGTTGCGGCCGCCGCGTCGGCCGTCACGCCCGCCGCGCTCGGAGCGTTCACCACGCTCGCCACGCTCTGGACGCTCGCCGCGTCCTTCAGGACGGGCGCCCGGACGCGCTTCGCCGGGGCGAGCTTCTTTTTTCACTTCGACCGGCGCGGGCGGAGCCACTGGCGCCGGTTCGCCGGCGAACAGCTTCTTGATCCAGCCGAAAAAGCCTTTTTCCGCGACAACCGGCGCAGGGGGCGGTGGCGCAGGGCGCGGCGCGACTTTCGGCGCGGCGCCTGGTGGCGGGGCTACCGGTTTGGGCGGCGCCACGGGAGCCGGCGAATCCGGCAGCACACCCTTGATGACGGGCTCCTGCTTGTTGTGCTTTTCCTGGCTGCGGCGCGTCACCGTCGTCGGATCTTCGATTTCCTCGGCCAGCTTGTAGCTCGCCTCGATGTTGTCCAGGCGCGGATCATCGTGCTTCAGGCGTTCGAGCCGGTAGTTCGGCGTTTCCAGCGTCTTGTTGGGCACCAGCAGCACGTTGATGCGCTGCTTCATCTCGATCTTGCTGATTTCCGAGCGCTTCTCATTGAGCAGGAAAGACGCCACGTCAACCGGCACCTGGCACAGCACCGAGGCAGTGCTGTCTTTCAGCGACTCTTCCTGGATGATGCGCAAAATCTGCAGCGCCGAGCTTTCGGTGTCGCGGATGTGGCCGGAACCGCCGCAGCGCGGGCAGGGAATCGAAGCGCCTTCGCTCAGCGCCGGGCGCAGCCGCTGGCGGCTCATTTCCATCAGGCCGAACTTGCTGATGGTGCCGAACTGGACTCTGGCGCGGTCTTGCCGCAGCGCATCGCGCAGGCGGTTTTCGACGTCGCGGCGGTTGCGCGACTCTTCCATGTCGATAAAGTCGATGACGATCAGGCCGCCCAAGTCGCGCAAACGCATTTGACGCGCGACTTCGTCGGCGGCTTCCAGATTGGTGCGGGTCGCAGTTTCTTCGAT
>JBKJKI010000305.1:0-8597 GCA_046597475.1 Polaromonas sp.
GCCTGTCAGCGGCCTGCGGACCGCGCAAGGCGTCAAACAGCAGCCTCACATCGGCCACGCTGCGCCCCATGGGTCCGACCACCTCGAAGTCGAGCAGCAGCGAAGGCAGGCCGTGCCCGCGCGCAATCGCGCCTATGGACGGTTTGAGGCCGACCACGCCGCAGTGGGAGGACGGCCGGCGGATCGAGCCGCCGCCGTCGGTTCCCAGCGCCAGCGGCGCAATGCCGGCGGCCACGCCAGCCACCGCGCCGCCGCTGGAGCCGCCCGGCGTCAGCGCCAGGTTCCAGGGATTGCGCGTGATGCCAAACACCGGATTGCCAGTGTAGCCCTCCAGCGTGAACTCGGGGACGTTGGTCTTGCCCAGGATTAGCGCGCCGGCAGCGCGCAGCCGCGCCACCGGCAGTTCGTCGTGCGCCGGACGGTGCTCGCGCAAAGCAGGCGTGCCCCAGCTGGCCGGCTGGTCCTGCGTCAGCAGGTTGTCCTTGATGGTCAGCACGATGCCGTCCAGCATCGACAGCGGCTGGCCGGCCGCAAAGCGAGCCGTGGCGGCATCGGCGTCTTGCAGCAGCGCGGCATCGCGGCGCGCCACCACCGCGTTGAGTTGCGGGTTGACCGCGTCCAGCCGCGCCAGGCAGGCCTGCGCCGCTGCGCGCGGCGTCAGCGAGCCGTCACGGTAACGCCGTGCCAACTCGACCGCAGACAGGCGCCAGAGTTCAGGAGGGTTGTTCATTGGCATTCCATTCCATTACATGTGTCCCGGCAACCAGGTGACCAGCTGGGGCACGACCATCAACAGCAGGGTGAACAAAATCATGATGAGCGCATACGGCAGCGCGCCCCACATCGCGTCCTCGATGCCGCCCTTGTCGGGCCTGATGCCGTGCACCACGAACAGGTTCATGCCCACCGGCGGCGTGATCAGGCCGAGCTCGCACATCAGCACGATGAAGATGCCGAACCAGATCGGGTCTACGCCCAGCGCCATGGCGATCGGGTAGGTGATGGGAATGGTCGCCACCTGCATCGACAGCACGTCCATGAACATGCCCAGGATCAGGTAGAACACGATCAGCGCCAGGATCAGCCCGGTGGCCGACAGGCCCAGCCCGGCGACCCATTTGGTCATGGTTTCGGCCACGCCGGTCAGGCTGATGGTCAGGTTCAGGATGAAGGCCGCCACCATGATCAGCAAGATCATGCCGCTGACCCGTGCCGATGAGATGAAGCAGGTGCGCAGCAACTCCTTATTCAGCTTGCCCGACTGCCAGACAAAGAACAGCGCGGCCAGCACGCCCAGCGCGGCGCTCTCGGTGGTGGTGGCGATGCCGAAGTACAGGCTGCCCATGACGATGCCAAAGACCACGGCCGGCGGCACCAGGTAGCGCAGCACGCGGATGCGTTCGGCCAGCGGCACCTTGTCCTCGCGCATCACCTTGCCACTGAACACCGACGACAGGGCGATCCAACCCATGAAGCACAGCGTCAGCAGGATGCCAGGGACGATGCCGGCGATGAACAGCTTGCCGATGGAGGTGTTGGTCAGCGAGCCATAGACGATCATGTTGACGCTGGGCGGGATCAAAATGCCCAACGTGCCGCCGGCGGCCAGCGAGCCCAGCGAGGCGCGCATCGAGTAGCCGCGCTTTTGCAGAGACGGGAGCGCCACCGTGCCGACGGTGGCGGCCGTGGCCACCGAGGAGCCAGAGGTCGCGGCAAACAGTGCGCAGCTGCCGATGTTGGTATGCAACAGCCCACCCGGCAGCCGGCCCAGCCAGGCCGACAGCGCGATGTACATGCGGTCGGCGATACCCGAGCGCAGCAGCAACTCGCCGAGCAGGATGAACAGCGGCACGCAGGTCAACAGGTTCTCGTTCTGCACGCCCCAGACCACTGGCGCGATGGTGTCCATGAAGGGAATGCCGTAGGCGGCGATGCCGCCGACGATGCCCACCAGCGCCATGGAGACGGCGATGGGCAGGCCGACCAGCATCATGGCCAGCATGGCCACGAACGCCAGGGAAATGATGCCGATGTTCATGAGTGGGCTCCCGGTGTGGCCTGGCGCTGCGACAAGTCGTCCAGTTCTTCTTTCAGTTCTTCCTTGGCGCTCTTGGGGCTGAAGTCTTTCAGCAGGTCGTTCAGCTGGCCGCTGAACAGCAGGCGGCTGGCGCGTATCGCGTAGCCGCTGGCGACCAGCGCGAAGGTGACCAGACCCAGATACCAGACCGACTGCGGCCAGATCAGCGGCGTCGCCCAGGGCGTTTGCGCCGTGCTGCCGTACTCCAGCGTGTCGGCCAGCACCTTGAAGGCCACGTAGACGATGAACAGGCCAAACAGCGCCAGCGAGACGGTGGAGAACCAGTTCAGCAGCGCCTGGCCGCGCCGCGAAAAGCGCTCATGAAAGACATCGACGCGGATATGGCAGCGGCCCATCAGCGCCAGGCTGAAGGCGATGGTCGAGCCCACCGCCAGCGCGTAGCCGCCCAGCTCGTCCGCGCCCTGCAAGGAGAAGTTGAACACCTTGCGGGAGATCGTCTCGATTGACACGACAAAGGCAAACACGATGAAGATCGCGCCGAACACCATGGCCAGCACGGTTTCGATGCGATCTTTCAACGAGGCCGCCGCGCCCGTGGATGCCGCTGCGGCAGCTGCCGGAGGCAGCGGCACGGGGCGGTCAAACGGGGCGGCCGGACTCATTTGATCCCCACAATCGGGCCGACGGTGGCCTTCCATGTCTTCGAGCAGGTCGGATTGGTTTTGTCGCACACCTCGGCCCACAGTGGCAGCGAAACCTTGCCGACGGCGCTGCGCACCAGCTGCACGTCGGCGGGCGATACCGCCACATCCTTGAGCTTGAACTTCTTGCCGTTAACGCAGGGCTCCTTGCCGGCATTGCAGTTCAGCGCATCCTGGAACAGCTCTTCGGAATACTTCCAGATGTCGTCGCCCAGCGTATCAAATGCTGCCTGCAGCTTGACTTGCTGATCGGGCTTGAGCTGCTTCCAGGCCTTGAGCGTGATGGCATAGCCATTCAGCGCCATCTGAAAGCCGATCGGCAGCTGGTGGGTAGTGACCTCGGGCCAGCCGGCCGAGTTGGCCGAGCTCGGGCCGGTGATGGCGCAATCGACCACGCCCAGCGACAGCGACTGGTGCGTGTCCGGGAAGGCCAGTGGCACCGGCGTGCCGCCCAGCGTTTCGATGAACTTGGCCAAGTTTTGGTCATAGACCCGGACCTTCAGGCCCTTGACATCGGCGAGTTTCTCGATCGGCTTGGAGCACAGGAGGATTTGCGGACCAAATGGCCACACGCCCAGCAGCTTGACGTTGAACTGCTTTTGCAGCCGCTCGTCAACCGTCTGAAAGTAGGCTTTGGAGACCTTGCGGCCGGTGGCGTAATCGGGGCTGGCGCCGACCAGATCCAGGCCCAGCAGCGTGGGCTCGTCGCGCGAGTTTTGCGAGACCCGCAGCGACACGATGTCGAACAGCCCGGTCTTCATCACCCGCAGCTGCTCGGTGTCCTTGATGCCCAGGGTGTCGATTGGCTTGTAATCGACGTCGATCGGCAGACCGGTGCGGGCCGCGAAATTTTCGAAGAAGGGTTGCTCCTTGTTCTTCTGGATCAGGCCGGTGGCCAGCGGCTGGCCGATGGCCTTGAGCTTGAGGTTGTCGGCATGGGAAGGCGCGCACACGCTGGCGACGAGTGTGGCGGCAACGGCGAAGGTCGAGAGTCGATGGCGAAAAAGCATGCTTGTCTCCTGGTTGAAATACTGACGTTAGGAAAACTGGAACCGGCGTACCGGCTTACTTTGCCGGATGGCGCGCCACTGGTCGCGCGGTGGTCTGCAGGTACTCCATGGCCGCTACGACGCCGCTGCCCTTCAGGGAAATCCCTGCAAGTTTCATGCCCATCTCGCAGCCGCTCAGGGTCGCCATCAGCGTCAGGTCGTTGCATTCGCCCAAGTGGCCGATGCGGAACATCAGACCCTTGAGCTTGCCCAGACCTGCGCCCAGCGACATATTGAAGTTCTCATAGATCAGCTTGCGTACGCGATCGGCATCGACGCCGTCGGGCATCATCACGCCGGTCAGCACGGGCGAGTGGCAGGCCTCATCGACGCACTGAATCTCCAGGCCCCAGGCGCGCACGCCCTCGCGGCAGGCGGCGGCAAGGCGCTGGTGGCGGGCGAACACATTGTCCAGACCTTCCTCAAAAATCATGTCCATGGCCTCGGCCAGGCCATACAGCAGGTTGGTGTTGGGCGTGTAGGGCCAGTAGCCGGTGCGGTTCATCTCGACGATCTCGTCCCAGGCCCAGAAAGCCTTGGGCAGCCTGGCGACGCTGCTGGCGGCCAGTGCCTTGGGCGACAGTGCGTTGAAACTGATGCCGGGCGGCAGCATCAAGCCCTTTTGCGAGCCGCTGATGGTGACGTCCACGCCCCATTCGTCGTGGCGGTAGTCGGCCGAGGCCAGGCCGGAGATGGTGTCGACCATCAGCAGCGCCGGGTGCCTGGCACGGTCGATGGCGCGGCGCACGGCGGCGATGTCGGTGGTCACGCCGGTTGAGGTTTCGTTGTGCACCACGCACACGGCCTTGATGCGGTGGGCGCTGTCGGCCTTGAGACGCTGCTCGATCAGGTCGGCCTGCACGCCGCGCCGCCAGCCCTCGATGCCTGGCAGTCCGATGAACTGGGGCTCAAGGCCCAGGCGTTCCGCCATCTTTTTCCACAGCGAGGCAAAGTGACCGGTCTCATACATCAGCAGCGCGTCGCCGGGGCTCAAGGTGTTGGTCAGGGCCGCCTCCCAGGCGCCGGTGCCCGAGGCCGGATAGATCACCACCGGGTGCTCTGTCTTGAAAATTTTCTTGATGCCGGCCAGCACCTGGCGACCCAGCGCGCCGAACTCGGGGCCGCGGTGGTCAATAGTCGGATAGCTGATGGCGCGCAGGATGCGGTCAGGCACTGGACTGGGGCCCGGGATTTGCAGGAAGTGACGACCAGCGGGATGAAAATTCAGATTTGGCATGTCAGTTTGAGCTCCTTTAATTGGTATACAAAATACAATGAACCAAATATTGCCACACCGGAAGCCGGATCATCTAGTGATTAACCCGAATTCTGCATACATAATACAAATCATGGACGTTGTTTTAGACGAAAAAATTGAAGTCGCTCGCGACACCCTTCTGCAACGGGTGGCCGTGCGCTTGCGTGAACTGCTCATCCAGGGCGTGCTCGCGCCCGGTGCCAAGCTCAATGAACGTGAGCTGTGCGAGCGCCTGGGCGTTTCGCGCACGCCGCTGCGTGAGGCAATCCGCCTGCTGGCGGCCGAGGGCCTAATCACGCTGGACCCTGGCCGGGGCGCTTTCGCCCCTGTACTTTCGCTGGCCGATGTGGCCCACACCTTCGACGTGCTGGCCGTGCTGGAAGGCTTGTCCGCCGAGCTGGCCGCCGCCCAAATTACCGCAGCGGAGCTGGCGGAGCTGCAGGAACTGCAGCAGAAAATGCAGTCCGCCTTCGAGCGCCATGACTTGCCCCAGTACTACCAGGCCAACGCTCGCGTCCACGATGTGCTCAGCGCGGCTTCGCGCAACCCGGTGCTGCGCGCAACCTGGAAGCAGCTCAATGCGCGCATGCATGCGCTGCGCTTTCGCTCAAATCAGGATAGGGTCAAGTGGGCTCAGGCACTGCAGGAGCACGCCCAAATCCTTGAAGCACTACAGGCCCGTGATGGATTGGCCCTGCGGGACTTGCTGGTGCAGCATTTGCGCCGCAAGCGTGACGCGGTGCTGGAGCAGCTGGCTGGCGCGTCGGCCAACCAAGCCGCCTGAGTGGCACGCTATCAGGGGTGCTCCCAGCCTGCGGCGCCGGGAAAGACCCTGATTTGCAGAAAAGTTTTTTTTATAGTCCAATAGCTCACCGAAGGGGAGTAACTCCCTGGTTTTTGCTGCATTATTCCGATAACACAGAGCACAGCAAAAGCGCATCAACAAGTCGTCAATACGAAGTCTGGACCCAAGTTCACGGCTTCCGGCTTGTTGGGCATGCAGCGACACTGCATGTCGAGCCAGACCTTCGATTGAAACCTGTTCAGGTTTGATCGAGGCGTTGGCGGTACACAAAACTTCATCCGCACCCTCTGCCAGGCCGTCAGGTTTCACGAAACCGGAAATCCGTCGATTCGGATTTCCATGCCGAAACCTGTTAGTGGAAAGCTTGCGCAATGGAATTGTTTACAGCCCCCTGGTGGTCAGCCCTGCTGGCGATCATCCTCATCGACCTGGTACTGGCCGGCGACAACGCCATCGTGATTGCGCTGGCCGCGCGCAACCTGCCGCCTCACCTGCAGAAAAAAGCCATCATCTGGGGTGCCGGGGGTGCCATCGTGGTCCGCTCGGCCATGACGATAGGCGTGGTGTGGCTGCTCAGGATTCCCGGCCTGATGCTGGTCGGTGGTCTGGGCCTGCTGTGGGTGGCCTACCAGTTGCTGGCCGACCACGGCGACAAGGAGCACGACGGCCCGGTGGCCAGCACCTTCTGGGGCGCGATGAAAACCATCGTCATCGCCGACGCGCTGATGGGTATTGACAACGTGCTGGGCGTGGCAGGCGCGGCGCACGGTGCGTTCGACCTGGTCATCATCGGCCTGCTGGTGAGCGTGCCCATCGTCGTGTTCGGCAGCACCATGGTGCTCAAGCTGGTCGAACGCTTCCCCATCATCATCAAGCTCGGCGCCGCGGTGCTGGCCTTTACCGCCGCCAAGATGATCGTGGGTGAACGCCTGCTTGACGCCGTGTATGGCGGCCCGGACAGCCTGCCCTCGGCGCAAACCCTGCATACGGCCGCCGAATGGGCGACCTATGTGCTGGCGGTGGCCGGCGTGCTGGCCGCCGGCTGGTGGGCGACCCGCCGCTCAAAATCGGCACCCGGCACCCCGGGCGAGGACCTTGCGGCCCGCTAGGCGGGCCGTTCTTGGGGGGCTGCCGCCCGGCAGCCCTGTTTCAGCAGGCGGGAATTTCCAGGCCTTAAGCCTCCATAACGACGACAACTCAAGGAGCACTTCATGGACAACATCATTGTGTACTTAGACGATGCCGCGTATGCGCTGCAAATGCTGCAGCCCATGCTGGCGGCGGGAGACAGCCGCACGCCTACCCGCTGGATCTTGGTGGGCTGCGCGCCGCGCATCACCCACCGGGTCAGCAAGTGGGTCACCCACAGCGCCCGACAGGGCTGGCGCGACAAATGGGCCGACAAGGTCTTCGGGCAACTGCTGCCCCTGCTGCAAAAAGAAGGCGACAGCGTGCTGACGCAGCTGGCGCAAACCACCCTGATTGAGCAAACCGAGTCGCTCATCAGGGAGCACGGCGCGGCGCGCGTGCTGGACGCCCGGCGGCCCAAGTTCGGCCAGGACCTGCAACCCGTGACAGCCAGCCAGACGCAGGAAAAGCACGGCGTACTGGGCTACGCCACGGCGCTGGCCGGAGCGGGCCTGCTGGTCGCAACGGATTAAGAGCCCCCACGGTCGCTCGCTTCGCGTAGCTCCCTGCCCCCCGAGGGGGCGCTGCGCCTGCGGCCCGGCAAAGCCGGTTCCGCGGCCCCTGCTGGTGGATGCGGGGATGGCCCCGGCGCGGCTCACCCAAAAACCGTATCGCCAAGCCAAATACTCAAACCCACGTCCGTTTGGGCTGAGCTTGTCGAAGCCTTTTGCACAGCAGCCAATCCTTTGGCGCGATGGTATTCTTCGCCCATGAAGCTCCTCCTCAAATGGCTCTTGAGCGCTGTCGCCCTGCTGGCGGTGGCTTACCTCTATTCGGGCGTGGTTGTCACCAGTTTCACCAGCGCGCTGATTGCGGCGGCGGTGCTGGGCGCGCTGAACATGGTGGTGCGGCCGATTCTGGTGTTGCTGACCCTGCCGGTCACCGTGGTCACGCTCGGTCTTTTCCTGTTTGTCGTCAACGCGCTGATGTTCTGGGCCGCCGCCGGCCTGGTCAGCGGCCTGAACGTCAGCGGCTTTGGCGCCGCACTGATCGGCTCGCTGCTCTACTCCGTGCTGCAGCTAGCGATCGACTTTGTCCTGGAGCAGCTGCTCTTTAAGCAGTAGTTCGACCTGGCGGGTACGCGTGTCAAGAATCGAGCCCTCCACATAATCGGCGCTGCCCGGCTTGCTGCGCATCAGTGTCTGCGCCGCTTTCAGGCGGTCAAGCGCACCTGCGTAGTCCAGCTGCGCGGCGCGGCTTTCTGCGTCGGCGCGAATCGCCTGCACATTCTGGTTCTGTTGGCCCCAGGCCACCGACAGCAGCTGCCACGCCATGGCATCCTTCGGGTGCTCAGTCACCCACACGCGCAGGCCCTGCGACACCTCCGCAGGGCGCTTGGCCGCGAGCAAGGCCCTGGCCTGCATCAGCAGCTCGGCGCGTGAAGCTGATGAAGCGGGCGCTGGCATGGCGGCCGAAGCCGCTGAAGCTGGCAAACGGCCTTCCAGCAGATCAAGTTCCAGCGCCAGCAGCTCGACCGATTTATGCGCCGGATCAACGCCGGCGGCCAGCGGCCTGAGGCGCTCAAGCAGGCTGCGCGCGCCGGCAAAGTCGCGCAGCT
>JBKJKI010000310.1:0-16125 GCA_046597475.1 Polaromonas sp.
GATTCTGGATATTCAGCATGTGATGGCCCCCCCTTCAAGCCGGCTGGCCTGCAAGGCTCGAACCCCCGGTGGCGGGGCCTGCCCCGGCCGGATCATCGATTGTCAATCCGTCACCGGCCTGGCCGCCCAGGTAGGCCTCGATCACCTTCGGATCGGCCTGCACCGCGGCGGGCAGGCCTTCGGCGATCTTCTGGCCGAAATCGAGCACCGAGACCGTGTCGCAGACCGACATCACCACATCCATGTGGTGTTCGATCAGGATCAACGTGATGCCGTGGCTGCGGATCTTGGCAATGATCGCCACCAGCTCCTTGATGTCGGGCGCCGTCAGGCCAGCGGCGGGCTCGTCGAGCAGCAGCAGTTGCGGGTCAAGCGCCAGCGCCCGGGCGATCTCCAGCAGGCGCTGCTTGCCGTAAGGCAGGTTGCGCGCCTCTTCGCTGGCCAGATCCGCCAGGCCGACAAAGCGCAGCAGGCCCAGGCCGCGATTGATGGCCGAAGTTTCCTCGCGCCGAAAGCGTGGCGTGTGCAGCGCGACATCGACCATGTTGCTGTCAAAGGTGTGGTGCAGTCCGACCTGCACGTTTTGCAGCGCCGTCATTTCGCCGAACAGCTGCACGTTCTGGAAGGTACGCGCGATGCCTGACAGGGCAATGTCCGAAGACGTGCGGCCGACCACCGACCGGCCGGCGAAATCAATGCTGCCGGCCGTTGGCTCGTAGATGCCGGTCAGCACGTTCATCATGGTGCTTTTGCCCGAACCGTTGGGCCCGATCAGGCCGTGAATGGTGCCGCGCTTGATGCGCAGATCAACCTGGTTGATGGCCTTCAGGCCGCCAAACTGCATCAGCACGCCTTTGGCAATCAGCAGGTCACCTCCGGTCTCGGCAGCACCGGCACCGGCGGCCATGGCAATGGCGTCCTTGCCATCGTCGTCCGCTGCCCTGCCGGTGAAGGCCGGCGCGGAGGTGCGCACATGGAACAGCGTGCGCACAAAGCCGACGATACCGTTTTGCAGGTAATAGACCACGAAGAGAATCATCAGGCCAAAAATGCTCAGGCGCCAGTCGGTAATCGAATCCAGCCAGAAGGCAAAACCGGCCAGCGCAATCGTGCCGACCACCGGAATGGCCATCTGCTTCGCGGTGGTGATCTTGCGCATCACGCCAACCACGGCACCGACGGTGATCAGGCTTGCCAGCACCGTGGAAACAATGCGGAACAGCTCCAGGTCGTCGAGCAGCTTGGGCAAAATCACGATGATGGCAGCGCCGAGCAAGGCACCCGTACGGGACTTGCGCCCGCCCATGATGACCGCCAGCAGGAACAGCACGGTGAGCTCGAAGTTGTAGGTGTTCGGAGAAATGTACTGCTCCGAATAGGCATAGAGGCAACCCGCCAGCCCGGCAAAGCCGGCGCTGATCACAAACGCATAAACCTTGTAGCGGTAAACCGAAACCCCCATGCAGTCGGACGCCACCGGGCTGCCGCGCAAGGCCTCGAACGCGCGGCCCAGCTGTGAGCGCAGTATGCGGTCGACCACCACCAGCGAAATCACCATCAGCGCAAACACCAGCCAGTAAAAACCGTGTTCGTCCAGCGTGTAGCCGGCAATCGAGGGCTTGGGAATCTTGATGCCCAGCGGACCCTCGGTCAGGAAGGTCATCTCGTTGATGAGAATCTGGATGATGGTGCCGAAGGCCAGCGTCACCATGGCCAGGTAGGGTCCGGTCACGCGCAGCGCCGGCAGTGCCAGCAAGGCGCCAAAGGCAGCGGTCACAAAGATGCTGGCCGGAATGATGAGCCACAAGGGCGCGCCCAGCTTCATGAAAAGCACGCCGGCGGTGTAGGAACCCACACCAAACAGGCCGGCATGGCCGAGCGACACCTGGCCGGTGTAGCCGACCACGATGTCCAGGCCATAGAGCAAGATGGCGTAAATCATGATCGTTCCCACCATGTGGATGTAATAGGAGTTGCTGGTTATGAGCGGCACAGCGGCCAGCAATGCCAGCCCCAACATGGCGGCGACAAGGGTCTTGCGGTTCATCTTCAAACTTTCTTGATCGCGTTCTTGCCGAACAGGCCGGCGGGCTTGAAGGCCAGCACCAGCAGCAACAGGACGAGGCCAGGGACATCCTTGTAGCCGGTGGAAATATAAAAACCCGTGGTGGTCTCGGCGACGCCCAGAATGATGCCGCCGACAATGATGCCCATGCCGCTGGTCAGCCCGCCAATGATGGCGACGGCGAAGGCCTTGAGGCCCAGCACCGCGCCCATGGTGGCGCCGGTCAGCGTCAGCGGCGCGATCAGCACGCCGGCGAACGCGGCGGTTGCCGACGACAGCGCATACGAAAAGGTAATCACCAGGCCGGTGTTGATGCCCATCAGCTTGGCCGCGTCACGGTCATTGAAGGTGGCGACCACCGCCTTGCCGTAAATCGTCTTGCGGTTGAAAAATTCGACCGCCAGCATCATCAGCACGGCGCCAACCACCACAAGGATTTCCATGGGCAGCACGTTGGCGCCAAATATCTTGAGCGGCGCTTCCGGCAGCGGCGAGGGAAAGCGCAGGTCGTCGCGGCCCCAGATATTTTCGGCCACATTCTTGAAAATGATGCCCAGCGCGATGGTCGACATGATCCAGCCGAACTCGCTCTTGATCTTGATGGCGGGGCGCACGCCGATGCGCTCGACCAGGCCACCCTGCAACAGGCCAAAGACAATGACCAGCGGAATCATCAGCCAGTAATTGACGCCCAGATTGACCAGCGTCAAACCCACCATGGCGCCCAGCATGAGCGCATCGCCCTGCCCGAAATTGAGGGTGTCCGAGGTCTGAAAGGTCAGCTGGTAGCCGAAAGCAATGACCGCATAGATCATCCCCAGCGCGACGCCGCTGTAGACAAGTTGAAGCAGGATTTCCATATATTCAGTTCCGTAAAAAGGTCCGGTATCTGTTCACGCCAAGCCTTGCGTGGCTCGGCATAAAAAAGCACCGCGAAAGCCGTGTCAGCCGGCGCGGTGCTTCATCTGAGGCCTGCTTACTTCTTGGCCTTGGCGTCTTTCATGCGGGTTTCGCCGCCTTTTTTCATGTCGGTGTCATAGGCATACACGACCTTGCCAGCCTTGACTTCGCCAAACACGGGAATGTTGGCGGTGATGGCTTCATGGTCGGTCTTGGTGAAAGGCTTGTCATACGTGGTCACGACACCTTCGACCTTGGTGTTCAGGTTTTCCAGCGCTTCGCGGATTTTCGGGCCGTCGGTGCTGTTGGCCTGCTTGATGGCAGCAGCCAGCAGGAAAATCGAGTCATAGCCCTGCGCGGCCGATACCGGCGAGTCCATGCGGTTGTTCTTCGGCTTGAAGGTCTTCAGGTAGGAGTCAATAAAGGCCTTGCGCTTGGCCGTGTCACCCTGCTGGATGAAGGTTTGCGGCATGCGCGCGCCTTCGCCGCCAGGGCCGGCATTGTCGATGTAGTTGGCCATCGAGAGCGTCCAGCTGCCGACCATGGGCACCTTCCAGCCCAGCTTGGTCATGCCGTTGGCAATCTGCGCCAGCTCAGGGCCGATGCCGTAGGTCAGCACCGCGTCGGCCCCGGCTTCCTTGGCCTTGAGCAGCTGCGCCGTCATGTCAACGTCCTTGATGTTGAACTTCTCGACCGCGACCGGCTTGATGCCCTTGGCGGCGAGGGCCTTTTCCAGATCCTCGCGGCCAAGCTGGCCATAGTTGGTCGAGTCAGCCAGGATGGCGACTTTCTTGAAGCCGCGGCGGGTGATGGCTTCTTCCACGATCATTGGCGCCTGGATGCTGTCATTGGCCGAGTTGCGGAAGATGTAGTTGTCAGGCTGGTCCTTGAACTGGGTCGTGATGACGCTGCCCGTCGCCACGTTGTTCATCACCGGAATTTTGGCGTCCTGGAAGAAGCGCTGCGACGCCAGCGCCACGCCGGTGTTGATATAGCCCACGACAGCCGTGACTTTTTCCTTGTTGATCAGCTCCTGGGCAATCTGCACGCCGCGCTCGTTCTTGCCCTCGTCGTCACGTTCGACGACTTGCAGCTTGCGGCCCAGCACGCCGCCGCTTTTGTTGATTTCGTCAACCGCCAGCCTGACGCCATCACGCATGCTCACACCCATGGAAGACGAGCCACCGGTGAACGGGCCATCAACACCGATCTTGATCGGGTCAGCCGCCACGGCAAGCCCGGCAACACTCAAGGCTGCTGTGGCAACGGCCAATTTGGCAAAACGAATATTCATGTTGTCTCCATAGTGAAAAAAGAAGCGGTATCCAGCGACCCATTGACCAACGCGGGCATGACCCGTTTGCGGCAGGCAGTGGGCACACGACGGTTGATTCGGCACATGACGTCAAGACCGCTCGCTGCCAGAAGGTTTCAGCCATTGCCGAAAAACCCAGGGAGCAGGATTTGACCATCACGGGACCGTGCCAATAATCTATCCGACTTGGCGGCAGATCGTCTTAAGGTTTTCCATGGCTAAATGCCAATCCGACCGTAAAGGTGCTGATTTTTTTTAACTTCCGGCCCAAAGAAATTTCACGGAAAAATTTCATGATTCACAGAGTGAGAAAACGTCATCGGGTTAACCCTTTGACCATCCGGACACCGGCTGAGAGCGGCGCATCATTCACCCTTACCCGCACTGATGCCCGGAAGCCGTGAGCCGGACGACCCGCCTGAGACCACTGGCCAGAGCGCCACGTTTGCTGGAAACTGGAACTGATTTTCGAGGCGTGGCAGGTTGACGTTTACGTAAACGTAATATCATGCTGCTCTCGCACCTTCCCGTGTCCCATGCCATCGCCAAGGAAACCCCATGACCGATTTGTCCGCAGACTACAAGGCACTCGCCAGCTACCGCCCGACGAACAAGGTGCGTTTCATCACCGCCGCCAGCCTGTTTGACGGCCATGACGCCGCCATCAACATCATGCGCCGCATCCTGCAGGGCATGGGCGCCGAGGTCGTGCATCTGGGCCACAACCGCAGCGTCGATGAGGTCGTGACGGCCGCGCTGCAGGAAGACGCGCAGGGCATTGCCATCAGCTCCTACCAGGGCGGGCATGTGGAGTACTTCAAATACATGGTTGATCTGCTCAAGAGCCGGGGCGGCGAGCACATCCAGGTGTTTGGCGGCGGCGGCGGCGTGATCGTTCCGCCCGAAATCCGCGAGCTTCAGGCCTATGGCGTGGCGCGCATCTTCAGCCCCGAGGACGGCCAGCGCATGGGCCTGGCCGGCATGATCGGCGAAATGGTGATGCGCTGCGACAAGGACCTGACCGGCTTTGCACCCACGAGCATCGAGGCCATCGAAGGCCACGGCGAAATGAACTGGCGGGCGCTGGCCCAGCTCATCACCGCACTTGAGGATAACAAGGCAAATGAGGCTCTTGTCCAGGCAGTACGGGCACAGGCTGCTATCAAAAAGATACCGGTTATTGGCATCACCGGCACCGGCGGCGCGGGCAAGTCCTCGCTCACCGACGAGCTGATCCGGCGCCTGCGGCTGGACCAGGATGACAGCCTGCGCGTGGCGCTCATCAGCATAGACCCGTCACGCCGCAAAAGCGGCGGCGCTTTGCTCGGCGACCGCATACGCATGAACGCGATCAACCCGTGGACTGTTCCCTCCTCGCAAGTTCAAGCCGCCGGGCCGGCTTCGCCGGACGGCAGGCGGGCGGCCCCCTCGGGGGGCAGCGAACCACACGCAGTGGGGAGCGTGGGGGCTCGTGTCTTCATGCGCTCGCTGGCCACGCGTGACTTCGGCTCCGAGATCAGCCCGGCCTTGCCCGACGTGATTGCCGCGTGCAAGGCCGCCGGTTTTGACCTGATCATCGTGGAAACCTCGGGCATAGGCCAGGGCGACGCCGCCATCGTGCCGCATGTCGATGTGCCGATGTACGTGATGACGCCCGAGTTCGGCGCGGCCAGCCAGTTAGAGAAAATCGACATGCTGGACTTCGCCGAGTTCGTCGCCATCAACAAGTTCGACCGCAAGGGCTCGCTTGACGCGCTGCGCGATGTGTCCAAGCAGGTCCAGCGCAACAAGGAAGCCTGGACCACGCCAGCCGACCAGATGCCGGTGTTTGGCACCATGGCCGCGCGCTTCAACGACGACGGCGTGACAGCGCTCTACCAGGCGCTCAAGCCCCGGCTGGCGGCGCTCGGGCTGAAGCTCGGCGAGGGTTCGCTGCCGCTGGTTGACGTGCGCCACAGCACCAACCAGACGCCAGTGGTTCCGGCGTCACGCACGCGCTATCTGGCCGAGATTGCCGACACGGTTCGTGGCTACAAGAAGCGCGGCCATGAACAGGCGGCGCTGGCCCGCGAGATTCAGCAGCTGCGCGCCGCCGCGGCGATGCTGACGGTGACCAAGCCCGACAAGGCCAGGGCCGCCGAAGCCGCCATTGACCTGGCCGTGCAGCGTGAACAGCTGCAGCATCCGGCAGCGAGAAAACTGCTGGCCCAGTGGCCCGAAATGCAGAAGGCCTACGCGGGCGATGAGTACGTCGTCAAGATCCGCGACAAGGAAATCCGCACGCAGCTGACGAGCAAATCGCTCTCGGGCACCACCATCCGCAAGGTCTGCCTGCCCAAGTACGAAGACCACGGCGAAATCCTCAAATGGCTGATCCTGGACAACGTGCCGGGCAGCTACCCCTACACCGCCGGCACCTTTGCCTTCAAGCGCGAGGGCGAAGACCCGACCCGCATGTTTGCCGGCGAGGGCGACCCCTTCCGCACCAACACGCGCTTCAAGCTGCTGAGCTCCGGCATGGCCGCCAAGCGCCTGTCCACCGCCTTTGACTCGGTCACGCTGTACGGCAACGACCCGGACCCGCGTCCGGACATCTACGGCAAGGTCGGCAACTCGGGCGTGTCGATTGCCACGCTGGACGACATGAAGGTGCTGTACGGCGGCTTCGATTTGTGCAGCCCGACGACCAGCGTGTCCATGACCATCAACGGCCCGGCGCCCAGCATCCTGGCGATGTTCATGAACACCGCGATTGACCAGAACATCGACAAGTTCAAGCAGGACAACGGGCGCGAGCCGACCGACACCGAGACCGCCAAGATCCGCGAATGGGTGCTGAGCAATGTGCGCGGCACGGTGCAGGCCGACATATTGAAGGAAGACCAGGGCCAGAACACCTGCATCTTCTCGACCGAGTTCAGCCTGAAGGTGATGGGCGACATTGCCGAGTATTTTGTGCACCACAACGTGCGCAACTTCTACAGCGTGTCCATCAGCGGCTACCACATCGCCGAGGCCGGCGCCAACCCGATCAGCCAGCTCGCCTTCACGCTGTCCAACGGCTTCACCTTTGTCGAGGCCTACCTGGCGCGCGGCATGCACATCGACGACTTCGCGCCCAACCTGAGCTTTTTCTTCAGCAACGGCATGGACCCCGAATACACCGTGATGGGCCGCGTGGCGCGCCGCATCTGGGCCGTGGCGATGAAAGAAAAGTACGGCGCCAACGAGCGCAGCCAGAAGCTCAAATACCACATCCAGACCTCGGGCCGCAGCCTGCACGCGCAGGAAATCCAGTTCAACGACATCCGCACCACGCTGCAGGCACTGATCGCCATTTACGACAACTGCAACAGCCTGCACACCAACGCGTTCGACGAAGCCATCACCACGCCGACCGAAGACAGCGTGCGCCGCGCGATGGCGATCCAGCTCATCATCAACCGCGAATGGGGCCTGGCGAAAAACGAAAACCCCTCGCAGGGCGCCTTCATCATCGAGGAGCTGACCGAGCTGGTCGAGGAAGCCGTGCTGACGGAATTCCAGAACATCGCCGACCGGGGTGGCGTGCTTGGCGCCATGGAAACCGGCTACCAGCGCGGCCGCATCCAGGACGAATCGATGCACTACGAGATGCTCAAGCACACCGGCGAGCTGCCCATCATTGGCGTCAACACCTTCCGCAACCCGCATGGCGACGCCGTGCAGGACAAGCTGGAACTCGCGCGCTCGACCGACGAGGAAAAGCAGAGCCAGTTGCGCCGGCTGCAGGACTTCCACGCCCGCCACGCCAGCGAATCGCCCGCCCTGCTCAAACGCCTGCAAAAAGCCGTGATCGACGACGACAACGTGTTCGAGGTACTGATGGATGCGGTGCGCGTCTGCTCGCTGGGACAGATCACCAATGCCCTGTTCGAGGTGGGCGGGCAGTACCGGCGCAATATGTGAGCGGATGGCGGTAGGTGCCGCCGCCTGTATGCCGGTTGTGGACCTTTCTCAATACCGGTCGAAACATCCTTGCACGGCGCGATAATCGCCCGTCTTGCCCAGCGCCAGCATCAAAAGCATGCGCGCTTTCTGCGGATTGAGAGAATTTGCCGACACCAGGCCGAGCAATTCGTCGTCGCCCGAAGCGCTCACGACGCCCTGCCCCACCCGGCTTGACCTCACGAACATCACGCCCTGCCGTCTCGCCAGTTCAGCGCCGGCCCGGGCGGATGGTGACAGGCTGCCATTGCCGGTCGCGGCGAGCACGATGCCCTTGGCCCCGGCCTCGATGGCGGCACGATAAAGATGCATGCCGGCGCCTTGATGGTCGTAGACGATGTCGACTTGCGGCAGTTCTCCGATTCCGGCCAGGGAAAACTCGGTGGCCAGCGTATGCAGCCGCGTCGGCGCATTGAAAAAATGCACCACACCGCCGGCGATCCGGCCCAGGTTTCCCTCCTCGCATGAACGGAAGGCATCCACGGCCGTGGTGTCGGTTTTGCTGGCATGGCGCGCTGCCATGATTTTCTCATTGAGCATGACCAGCACGCCCTTGCCGCGGGCGTCGGGACAGGTCGCCAGCCGGAAGGCGCTGTACAGGTTGAGCGGTCCGTCGGCGCTCAGTGCCGTGGCCGGCCGCATGGCGCCGACAAGCACGACGGGTTTGCTGCTTTTGAGCGTCAGGTTCAGAAAATACGCGGTTTCTTCCAGCGTGTCCGTGCCGTGCGTCAGCACCACGCCATCGACATCGGGCTCTTGCAGCACGGCCTGAACCCGCCTTGCAATCATCAGCAATACGCCATTGTCAATGGCATGGCTGTCGATATTGACGATCTGCTCGCACCGGATGCTGGCCAGCTCCCTCACCTGGGGCACGGCGGCCAGCACGGCCTCTATCGTGGCGGTCACAGCATAGTCGTGCAGCTGCGTCGCAGCGATCGCCGACGAGGCGATCGTGCCGCCCGTGCCCAACAGCACAATCCGTGGCCGCTGGCGCTGCGTCGCCGCGACTGCTTCCTTGTCGGCTGCAACCATGCTTCAGTGCTGCAATATTTTGGACAGAAATTCCCTGGCACGCGGCGACAAGGCCTCCGGGTGGGCGAAAAACGTCTCCTTGCGGCAGTCCTCGACGATTTTCCCTGCATCCATGAAGATGACGCGGTCGCTGATTTTTTTGGCAAAACCCATCTCATGCGTGACGCACATCATGGTCATGCCCTCGTTGGCGAGCTTGACCATCACGTCGAGCACTTCACCCACCATCTCCGGGTCAAGCGCCGAAGTCGGCTCGTCGAACAGCATGATGATGGGGTCCATGCTCAGCGCGCGGGCGATCGCCACGCGCTGCTGCTGCCCGCCGGAGAGCTGGCCCGGAAACTTGTCCTTGTGCGCCATCAGGCCGACACGCTCAAGCATTTTCAAGCCACGGGTCTTGGCCTCGGCTACGTTGCGATTGAGCACCTTGACCTGGGCAAGCGTCAGGTTGTCGGTCACCGAGAGGTGCGGAAACAGCTCAAAATGCTGAAACACCATGCCGACCCGGGCGCGCAACCGGGGCAGATCGGTCTTGGTGCTGGACAGCGACACGCCATCCACCACGATGTCGCCCTTCTGAAAGGCCTCGAGCCCATTCACGGTCTTGATGAGCGTGCTTTTTCCCGAGCCCGATGGGCCGCAAACGACGACCACCTCGCCCTTTTTGATGCTCGTCGTGCAGTCGGTCAGCACTTGAAAGCTGCCGTACCACTTGGAGACGTTCTGGATCTGGATCATGGCGAAGCTCACTCAAGAATGGATGGAGCCCGATGGCGGGCGCAGGCCTGGTGTCAGGCTCATTTGTCGAAGTAACCCGCCTTGATCGTCGAACCAATCAGGTTGACGATCAGCCGTCCCGCGGTGACGCAGGTCAGCTTGCTGGCATTGTCCTTGGCGGGCTGGATTTCAACGATGTCCATGCCGACCACCCGGCCTTTTTTCACCAAGCCGTGAATCAGCTTGCGCGCCTGCACGAAAGTAACGCCGCCTGGCGCAGGGCCGTCGACGGCCGGCATGATCGTGGGGTCCAGGCCGTCAGCGTCTATGGTGAGGTAGTAGTTGCCACCGTCGGGAATGCGCGCGAGCACGGCATCCATGCCGACGTCATGCAACTCGTAGGCGGTGACCAGTTCGGCGCCGTAGCGCCGGGCGGTTTCGAAGTCTTCAGGGCGGCCACTGCCTTGTGCCCGCAGGCCGATCTGCACGATTTTGACCACATGGGCCATTTCGGATGCGCGGCGAATGGGGCTGGACAGGCCGTCCTTGACGCCGTTGACTTCGTCACGCCAGTCAAGGTGGGCATCGATGTGCACCAGCGTGATCGGACCCACGTCACTGAAGGCGCGCAGCACTGGCGTCGTGATGCCGTGATCGCCGCCGAGCACGATGGGCAAGCCGCCGCCCTTGAGGATTTGCCGCACGGCCAGCTCGACGCGACGATAGTGATCGCCGGGTTTCGCCAGGTCGGGAAGCACGTCGCCGCAATCGACAAAGCGGATATCGGAGCGCCCCTGGAGCAGCGGGCCATCAATGTCGAAGTCATAGTGGCCTGGGGCGCGGACGATGCGATCGGTCACATCACGAATCGCCTGCGGCGCATTGGTCTGGTCATTGGTGAAGGATTTAGGGCCATAGGCCGCGCCAAACGGCATGCCGATCACGGCGATGTCAGCCTTCAGGTTTTCCAGGTCGGTCACCAGCTCCGAATAAAGCAGTGTGGCGTGTCCCGTGCGTGGGGCAACAGTCAGTTGTTCCATGAAATCTCCAGTCTGTAAATATGTTGAAAAAAATCAGTTAACGGTGGCTCCAGCGCCTGACCCGCTTTTCCATGCCCTGGCTAAGGACATCAACGAGCACGCTGACGCCCCAATAGATCAGCGCCGTGGTGCCAAGAACCTCAAGATAGGCAAAGGTATCGGCCGTCATCAGATTGCTCTGGTAGGTCAGCTCAGGCAGGCTCATGACCGAGAACACGGCCGAGTCCTTGAACATCATGATCGTGAGGCTGGTGGTGGGCGGTATGAGAAAGCCGAAAATCTGCGGCACCACCACATGGCGCTGAACCTGCCAGCCCCGCATTCCCAGGGACAGCGCGGCGCGCACCTGCCCCTTCGCCACGCTGCGAAAGGCAGCCCGCAAAATTTCACAAAAATAGCCGCCGGTGTAGAACGCGGTGACACCGACCGCGATGGTGGACGCGGACACCAGCAGTCCCAATTTTGGCAAGCCAAAGAAACACAGGTAGACCAGAATCAGGAAGGGAATGTTGCGCACCAGCTCGACATAGCCATGCGCCAGGGCACGCAGCGGCCAGCGCTGCGCGTCAGCCATATAGGCGGCGACCGTGCCCGCCAGAACGCCCAGCGGAATGCCAATGGCGCTCACCGAGAGGCTGACCTTCAGGCCCTGCAGCAATGCGGGCAGCGCGTGCTCGACAACGGTGAAATCAATGAACATTGGGCAGCAATCTTGCAAAGCGGCGGTCAATGCGTCTCGATATCGTCGAGGCACACCACAATATGGCGAAATAAACCAGGGCGGTCGCGCTGAATACCTGCAGCGGCAAATCGCTCTGCAGCGTCGCGTTGCGCGCCACGGTGGCCAACTCATTGACAGCGATGATCGACAGCAGCGATGACGCCTTGAGCAGCACGGTGTACTCATTGGTCAGCGGCGGCACCGCGCGATGGAACATTTGCGGCAGCAAAACGTGACGCCAGAGCTGCCAGGGCCTCATGCCCAGGGCGTGCGCCGCCGCGGTCTGGCCCCTGGGAATGGTCGAGAGTGCCCCGCGCAGTATTTCGCTGATATACGCCGCAGTATTGAGCGCCAGCGCCAGAATGCCTGCCGCGACCGGCGATATCTGGATCCCGATCAGGGAAGGCAGCACGTAATAGGCGATCAACAGCTGGATCAAAAGAGGCGTGCCGCGCATCGCGCTGACATAGACAATGACCAGGGCGCGCGCCACCGGACCACCGCTGGCCCGCAGCACCAGCAAGACCACCCCCAGGGCCAGGCCGAACACAAAGCCCAGGCTGCTGGTGTAGCAGGTAATGCCGGCGCCCTGCAGCACGCCATTAAAAAACGGCTTGAGCGCGCCGTCGGCCATCAACCACTCGAACATGCCGAATGCCCCGCTCAGAGCGCACCCTTGGGCAGATAGCCCGAGGCAGGCAGGCTCAAGACTTCCCCGAACCATTTTTTCTGCAACGTGGCCAGCTTGCCGCTCACGCGCATTTCTTCCAGCGTCTGGTTGATGAAGCTGCGAATCTCGGGGTCCTGCGGGTGAGTGACCCAGGCGAGCAGACGCGGATCACCGACCTCTCCAATCGCCTTGAAGGCGCCTGGCTGGCGGCGCATCTGGACGGACAAGACGTTGGAGGGAATCACACCGATGTCCAGCGTCCCGTTGCTCAGCGCCATGCTGACATCCGGATAGGTCTGAAACAGCTTGAGCTCGGTAAACCCCTTGCCGGATTTGGCCTTCATCTGACGCTCGAACTCCTGAACCATGGGCTGCGCCAGCGACCCCATCTGGGTTCCGACCGTTTTGCCGACCGAGTCTTCGGGCTTGCTGATTGCCTTGTTCGTGCCATTGATGACGAACATGGAATGCACAACGCCCACCGGACGGGTAAAGGCGAAGCGCTTGGCGCGCTCTTCCGTGATGCCGACACTGGTGGCGACAAAGTCAAACTTGTGCGCCAGCAGGCCGGGCAACAGGCCCTGGAAGGGCAGGTTCAGCTGCACCAGCTTGACACCCAGTTTGGCTGCCATCAACTCCAGAATTTCACGGCCATAACCGACCACGACACCGTTTTCGATGAACTCATAGGGCTCATAAGCCGCTTCCGTGCCGACCGTGAGCTGACCTCTGGCCTTGATGTCGGCCAGTGTGCCGCCCTCAGCGAGTGCCACGCCGGGCAGGTAGGCCAGGGCGGCAGTCAGCATCAAGGCCTTGAAGGTGCCGCGCCGATTCAGTTTGAAAGTCATATCTCATCTCCGTGTTGTAAATGCTGTGGAGCGGACTTTAACGGCCGTCAAGCGGGAAGAAAACTGATATTTGTTGTGGTATGGTTTCAAAAAATGGAACCTTTTCAATCATGAGCCGGCTCGATTTCACCGAGCGCGATTTGCGCTCGCTGCGTATTTTTTGCGCCGTCGCGCAGGCGGGCGGATTCAGCGCGGCCGAGCACCGGCTCAATATGTCCAAGGCATCCATCAGCCGGCATGTCCGCGAAGTCGAGGAACGGCTCGGCGTTCGTCTGTGCGAGCGTGGCCCCTCGGGGTTCAAGCTCAGCGCGGCCGGTGTCGTTGCGCTGGATCTCGCATCAAGCGCGCTCAAATCACTGGAACGCATCCGCCCTGAAATCGACTCGGTAAAAGGCGTTTTATCGGGCACGCTCTCGATCGGATTGGCCGAACAGCTGATCATGGATCCGAACTGCCGAATTCCGCAGGCGCTGGCCGAACTCAAGCGGCGCGCACCCGACGTTCAGCCCGAGGTGGTCGTGATGACCTTCGCCAACCTTAATCTGGCGCTGCGCGAGCGTCGGCTTGAGGTGGCCATCAGGGGCATGTACAAGAAAGAGCGCGTTTTCAATTACCGCGCCCTGTTCGTTGAAGTTCACCGTGTCTATGCCATGTCGGGCCTGAAACCCAAGGACGGGCGGGCGCTTCCCCTGGTTTATCGCTCGCATCCCTTTGTCGAAAAAATGCTCACCGATCACGGCTTTGAACGCGGCCCCGACGCGGGCGGTCTGGAAGCGATCGGCTTGCTGCTTGCGACCGGCAACTATGCGGGCCTGCTGCCGGAGCATTACGCGCAGCTGTTGGGCAAGCGCTATGCGCTGAGCGAAGTCCCCGAAAGCCCGGCGTTTCCCAACACCATTTGCGCGATCACGGAGGCGTCACGCCCCTTGACGCGTCGGCTGGAACTTTTTCTTGATATTCTGGACGAACTGCACGACGCATGACCTTTAGGCCAGTCCACGCCATCTTTGCTTCCTGAATCTGCCCAGGATGCGCCGGCGGGTAAATTTACTCAATTTTGATAGCGCACCAAGGCCGTATTACTTGGGCTTAAGGATCATTTCATACAAAAACAGACAGCGGGCCGCATTATCAGCCCGCCCAAAGAGAAAGCCGGGCTGATGCACTGGGCAAAAGCAACCGGCTTGTGGCGGTCTGTGACGAGACCTTCCCCAATAAAAAGAGGACTTAACCCTGATGGGGGCGCTTGCCGGGGTTCTTTTTGCTGCGGGTGTGCGAGCCGCGCTCCAGGCTGCGCTTCTGGCCATTGCCGGTCGTGATGGTGTAGCCGTTGGGCGGCACGGGCTTGGGGGCGCAGATATCGGCCTCGACTCTGATTTTCTTGGACATGGAAGACTCCGGGTTAAAAATGGCTGAACGGTTGATTTTAAGCCAGAGTGGCTTGACGCCTGCAGTTTGGCCGCTTATTCGCCCTATTCCGCTTCAGCGCGACCTGACGCCGCAGCACGCCGGCTTGTCGCATCCCACGCGCTCACACAGCCGGCGCCAGCGGAAGATTCACCAGCAGGTTTTGCGGCTTGAGCTTGAGCACACCGTCGGCATTCATCATCAGGCCGAGGTAGACCGGCTTGCCGGCCACATCGGCGCGCATGTCCCGCGGATCGGCAAAATCGAGCCGGAACAGGCTGACCAGGCGCTGCAGGCGTGCGGCTTCGATCTCCCTGCCCTCATACAGCTCATTGAGCAGGGCGCTTGCCTCGACGTCCAGCCCGACATGCCAGCGCCAGGCCTCGTCATCGACTTTTTGCAGCGGCCTGATGGTGACGCTAACGCCCAGGAAATGCCGCACCCATTTTTGCAGCACGCGGGCCAGGGCATTGAGCCCGGAGCGGGCGCGCGTCATGGTCAGCACCAGCCCGTGGCTCAGGTCGTTGCTGACTTCATGCGTGAGATCGAGCAAGTGGGCATGTCGGTCGGGCTGGCGCAGGTAGTCATGCGCGTTGTCGTCGCTGAGCACCTGCAGGTCGAGGGTCGGCATGGGCGCCTTGGCCTCGGCCAGAAAGCGGCCAAAGTCGCCCAGCCCCCCGGTTTCGCTGAGCATGTCCAGCAGCTCCCGGTCGCCGCTCAGTGCCTGGCCGTCCTGGATGCTGACGCGCTGGCCCCGGTAGAGCATTTCGCCGGCGCGCACTTCATAGGCGTCGCTGTCGCTGCCGAGCAGGTTGCGGGTGATGGCCTGGGCCAGCAAGTCAATAAACAAGGGCGGGATGGTGATGCCGCCCCGCCCGTCACGCGAAAAAAGGCCCTGGTAGTAGGCCTCAAGCGTGCCCGCGGCCAGCAGACCATCGCGAAAGCGCAGGAAATGCGTGTAGCTTTCGCGCGCATCGGCATCCTGCAAGGCCTGCAATTCGGCCGGTGCCACGGCTTTTGAGGGCGATGCCAGCAGGGCCGCGTGCAGGGCGAGTTCGGCGCCGCAAGACTCGGGAACCGGTGCCAGCTCCGGCCGGGCCAGAAAACCCCGGAAATAATCGTCGCTAGGGAGCAGCCAGCCGCGTTCGTTGCGGGCGGGTGCACCGGCAGGGCTTGAGAGGCTTGAAAAGCGGGAATTTTCCATAGGTGCAATCGTCTCACATGCAGGGTGTCTTGCCCGCAAGGAGCTTGATAACTCCTTTTTTAATAGCAATAAGTGACGATGCTCATTGGGCTTGACATACATTTCAACCTATTTTCGGCAGTTAGCGCGACGTAAACGGGCTGCAAGCTAGACTGCAAGCCAGTTTCAACGGATTTTCGGAGGTCACCAAATGGGTGAAGCCAAACGGCGTCAACT
>JBKJKI010000223.1:0-11689 GCA_046597475.1 Polaromonas sp.
CATTGCGCCGGCCTTATTGCGTCAGCACCACGGGCGCACTGTCGTCCCACCAGAAAAACACCGCGTCACCCCAGGTGATGTCGCCGGTGTGCTGGCGTGTCGAGTTGGTAGCGGTGATTTTCACCGTGCGCCCGCCCGGCATTTCGACGATGAAGGTGTTGTAGCTGCCAAAGTAAGCAATCTCGCGCACCTTGCCGGTGAACAGGTTCTGGCGGGCTTGCGGCCGCTCGCGGGCAATGTGGATTTTCTCGGGCCGCACGGCCAGCGTCACTGCCATGCCGATGTTGCCGATAGGGCCACTGATGCCGACTGCGCTGACGACGCCGTGCTCGGTGGTGACTTCACAGCGGTCGGCGGCGCTGAGCGTCAGCCGGCCCTCGAACAGGTTGACGCTGCCAATAAAGTCCGCCACAAAGCGGCTGCTCGGGTGGTCGTAAATCTCTTTCGGCGTGCCGACTTGAAGCACCCGGCCCTGGCTCATGACGGCGATGCGTGAGGCCATCGCCATGGCTTCTTCCTGGTCGTGCGTCACCATCACGCAGGTCACGCCGACCGACTCGATGATGTTGACCAGCTCGAACTGGGTGCGCTCGCGCAGCTTGCGGTCCAGCGCGCCCAGCGGTTCGTCGAGCAGCAGCAGCTGCGGCTTCTTGGCCAGGCTGCGCGCCAGCGCCACGCGCTGCTGCTGCCCGCCCGACAGCTGATGCGGCTTGCGTTTGGCCAGCTCGGTCAGCTGCACCAGCTTGAGCATTTCCTCGACCCGGGCCTGGATCTGCGCCCTGGGCATGCCCTCGCGCTTGAGGCCAAAGGCGATGTTGTCCCAGATATTGAGGTGGGGAAACAGCGCGTACGACTGGAACATCATGTTGATGGGCCGCTCGTAGGGCGGAAAGGACGCGATGTCCACGCCGTTCAGGATCACCGCGCCCGAACTCGGCTTTTCAAAGCCCGCCAGCATGCGCAGGAGCGTTGACTTGCCGCAGCCCGAACTGCCCAGCAGGGCGAAGATCTCGCCCTTGTTGATCGACAGGGACACGTCGCGGACGGCCAGCACCTCGTCAAAACGCTTGACCAGTTGTTCGGTTCTCAGGTAACCCTCGCCGGGCGACAGGGGCAGATTCATGAAAGTGGGTTCCTGCTCTCAAAAGCACCATAAAAAAGGCTGCACACGCAAATCATTGCATGCGCAGCCAGGCTTCAAACTGAAGTCAAGCGGTAGGCGCGCGGACTCACTTGCCCTTCTTGAAGCTCGTGAAGACGTTGCTCATGGACTCGCGCGCCTCGTTGCTGAAGCTGGCGGGAGACACCATTTTCTTCAGGTTTTCCGCATCGGGAAACACGGCCGGGTCCTTGGCGATCTCGGGTTTCACGTCGGCCAGGCTGGCCTTGTTGGCCGTGGCGTAGCCCAGCTCGTTGGTCAACGAAGCCGAGACCTCGGGACGCAGGAAATAGTTGATGAAGGCGTAGGCATTGTTGGGGTGCTTGGCGTCCTTGGGCATGGCCAGGTTGTCCATGAAGATCAGCCCGCCCGTGCTGGGCAGCAAGACCTCGATGTCGTTGCCGCTCTTGTTTTCCAGCGCCCGGCCGCGGGCAATATTCATGTCGCCAGCCCAGCCCAGCGCCACGCAGGCCTTGCCGCCGGCCAGGTCGTCAATCATGGTGCTGGAGAACATGCGGATGTGCGGCCTCACCTTGGCCAGCATCTCGCCGGCGGCCTTGTGGTCGGCCGGATCGTTCGAATAGGCGTCCTTGCCCAGGTAATGCATGGCCGGCGGGATCACCTCGGTCGGCGAATCCAGGTAGGCGATGCCGCAGGACTTGAGCTTGGCGGCGTAGACCGGGTTGAACACCAAATCCCAGGCATTCTCGGGCATGGGGGTGTTGCCCAGCGCCTTGGCCACCTGGGCCTTGTTGATGCCGACAGTGGTGAAGCTCCAGGCCCAGGGCACCAGGTGGGCTTGGCCGGGGTCGATCTTGTCCAGCTTGCTCATGATGGCCGGGTCCAGGTTGCCGTAGTTGGCGATCCTGGACTTGTCCAGGGTGGCCAGCAGGCCGCCGTCGATCTGGCCCTTGGCAAACACGGCGCCCGGCACCACGATGTCATAGCCGGTGTTGCCGGCCACCAGCTTGGCTTGCAGGGCTTCGTTGTTTTCAAAGGTCTGGTAGTTGACCTTGATGCCGGTTTCCTTCTCGAAATTCGCCACCATGTCCTTGGCGATATAGTCCGGCCAGTGGTAGATGTTGAGCACCTTTTCCTCGGTGTTCGCCACCCCGGCCACTGCCGCCGAAGCGGGGGCCGCGGGAGTTGCCAGCGCAGGCGCCTCCTCTTTTTTGCCGCAGGCACTAAGGGCCATGGCCGCCACCGTGGAAAAGGCAAAAATCCACAATCGCTTGTTCGTCATGTCTGGACTCCGTCTGGAAGGATAAAACCAAAGATAAAAGTGCGGCGGCCTGGCGCAAATTCAGGCATCCGGTTCGCCGCAGATTGTAGTAGAGACGTTTTTCAGGAAAACAATGCCTTGTACTGCTCGCGCAGCAGGTTTTTCTGCACCTTGCCCATGGCGTTGCGCGGCAGTTCGTCCACGACGAAGCACTGCTTGGGAATCTTGAAATTGGCCAGCCTGGACTTGAGCTGCGCCACGACCTGTGCCGCGTCCAGCGCAGTGCCCGGTTTGGGGATAAGGACGGCGACGCCGACCTCGCCAAAGTCGGGGTGCGGCACGCCCACCAGCGCGCTCTCGGCCACGCCGGGCATCTCGTTCAGATAGCCTTCGATCTCGGCCGGGTAGACGTTGTAGCCGCCGCTGATGATCAGGTCCTTGCTGCGCCCGACGATGGTGACGTAGCCGTCGGCGTCCAGCTTGCCGATGTCGCCGGTCCTGAAGTAGCCGTCGGCCGTGAACTCCTCGGCGGTCTTCTCGGGCATGCGCCAGTAACCCTTGAACACATTCGGCCCCCTGACCTGGAGGTTGCCGATCTCGCCCGCCGCCAGCGGCCGCCCATCGTCACCCTGCACACGCAGGCTGACGCCAGGCAGCGCAAAGCCCACGGTGCCGCCGCGCCGCTCGCCCCCCTGATAAGGGTTGGAGGTCAGCATGATGGTTTCGCTCATGCCGTAGCGCTCCAGGATGGTGTGGCCGGTGCGCTCCTGCCATTCCCTGAAGGTCTCGATCAGCAGCGGCGCCGAACCGGCGATGAAGAGGCGCATGTTGCGGCAGGCTTCGCGGTTCAGGCCGGGCTCGGCCAGCAAGCGGACATAAAGCGTGGGCACGCCCATGAAGACGGTCGCCTCGGGCAGTTTTTCGACCACTTTTTTGGCATCGAACCTGGCCAGCCAGATCATCTTGCTGCCGTTGATCAGCGCGCCGTGGATGGCGACAAACAGGCCATGAACGTGAAAGATGGGCAGGGCGTGGATCAGCACGTCGCCTCCTTCTTCCCGTGTTCGCCAGCCCCAGTAGTCCTTGAGCACCAGCGCGTTGCTCAACAGGTTGCCATGCGACAGCATGGCGCCCTTGCTGCGGCCGGTGGTGCCGCTGGTGTAGATGATGGCGGCCAGGTCGTCGGCCTGCCTGAGCGCCACCTCGTGCCGGTCGCTGCAGTGCGCGGCGCGCTCCAGCAGCGAGCCGCTGCGGTCATCGTCGAGCGTGAAGACGTTTTGCGTGCCGGACTTGAAGGCGATCTTGCTGACCCAGCCGAAGTTGCGGCTGCTGCACACCACTACCGCCGGCTCGGCATTGCCTATGAAGTATTCGATCTCGGCGCCCTGGTAGGCCGTGTTCAGCGGCAAAAACACATAGCCGGCGCGCAGCGTGGCCAGGTAAAGCAGCATGGCCTCGACCGATTTCTCGACTTGCACCGCGATGCGCGCGCCTGCGGGCAGCTTCAGCGACTGCAGCAGGTTGGCCAGCATGGCGGTGCTGCGTTCCAGGTCGCGCCACGAGTAGCTCAGGCCGTTGTCGGTTTCAATGGCAAGCTCGTCCAGCGCCGCGGGAAAGGCGGCACGCAGCGAGGCAAACAGGTTGTGGTTTTTCATGGGAATGTGATGCTCAAAAAATTGGGGCCTTGGCTCAGCCGGCAAACCGGGGCTGGCGTTTTTCAGTAAAGGCCGCGATGCCCTCGCGGTGCTCGTCACAGTCGGCGTAGGCATAGGCACCCGCTAGCAATTCAATAGCTGAAGGTGCCGATGCGCCCTGGGCTAGAGCCCGAATACATGCTTTATTCAGGCGTGCGGCGCCAGGCGCCAGCCGGGCTATGCCCTCCAGCCGCTGCTGCACGGCGGCGCCCAGCAGAGCCGCCGGCAGCACCTGGTTCAGAAAGCCGCGCTGCTTCATCTCGGCCGCGTCCAGCACCGCGGCCGACAGCAGCATTTCGCGCGCCGTCAACTCGCCGACGGCGCGCATGACCAGCGCAGCCTCGCGCGGCGCCATGGGAAAGCCCAGCCTGGCAATCGGCGCGCCAAAGCGGGCCGTGTCACTGGCCAGGCGGATGTCGCAGCAGCTGGCGATCTCGACGCCGGCGCCCATGCAGTGGCCCTCGATCCGCGCGACGATGGGCACGTCACAGTCCAGCATGGCCTGCAGGCCGCCCCAGACGTCGCTCTCATGGAAATCGCGCAGGCTGGCTTCCTCAAACCGGAAGCCCGCGTATTCGGAAATATCGCCGCCGGCGCAGAAATCGCCGTTTTCGCCCTGAACCAGCACGCAGCGCACGTCGACGCGCTGCTGGATGCCTTCAAAAGCGGCACGCAACTCGCGCCACATCGCCCGCGACATGGCGTTGAACTTGCCGGGATGCGAAAGCGTGACCCTTGCCAGGGAAGCAGAAATTTCAAGTAAAACGACACCGGCCATCAGTTGGTCACTCCAGCCTGGCGCCGGAGGCCTTTACCACGGCGGCCCAGCGCCTGACCTCGGCGCCGACAAAGGCGCCAAACTGCGGCGGCGTCAGGCCGCCGAACTCGGCGCCGTTGCTGGCCCAGATGGCCTTGAGTTCATCGGTGGCGGCGGCCTTGCGCAGGTCTTCCACGATGCGGGCCCGCACATCGGCCGGCGTCCCCTTGGGTGCCCACATGCCGTACCAGGTGGTGACGGTGTAGTCGGGCAGCCCCAGTTCGGCGGCGCAGGGCACGTCGGGGAAAGCCGGATTGCGCTTGGCGCCCGACACCATCAGCGCCTTGATGCGGCCGCCCTTGATGTGGTTGGCCGATGAACCCAGGCCGTCAAACACCATGTCGACATTGCCCGAGATCAGGTCCTGCAGCGCCGGGCCCGCGCCACGGTAGGGAATGTGGGTGATAAAAGTGCCGCTTTGCTGCTTGAACAGCTCGCCCGCCAGATGATGCGAGGTGCTCGCGCCGGCCGAGCCGTAGTTGAAGCGGCCGGGCTTGGCCCGCAGCTGCGCCAGGAATGACTTGAAATCGCCGGGGACATTTTTCGGGTTCACCACCAGCACCTGCGGCACGTTGGCCATCAGGGCCAGGGGCACGAAGTCTTTTTCGATGTCGTAATCGAGTTTGGGATACATCGAAGGCGCGATCGCATGATGGACGGCGCCCATGAACAGCGTGTAGCCATCGGGCTGCGCCCTGGCGGCAATACCCGCGCCCAGCGTGCCGCCCGCGCCGCCGCGGTTGTCAATGATGAGCTGCTTGCCAGTCAACCGGGCAAACTGGGCTGACAGCGGGCGCGCGAAGGCGTCGGTGCCGCCGCCTGCCGGAAACGGCACCACCAGCGTGACCGGCTTGGCTGGCCAGGCGGACTGCGCGCGGCTGCCAAGGGAATGCGCTGCCAGGCTGGCGGCGGCCGCGCGCAATACGTTGCGGCGGCTGCTGTCGACTTGAACTTCAGATGTCATCGTTGTCTCCTTTTGTTTTGACTTGCCCAGGCAGCTGCCTGCCACCACGTGAAAGCTAAATGTACAGATCCTGGATACCACCCGATACCGGAACCTTTCCCTGCGCCAGCATCGCGCGATGCCGGTCGAGGCGGTTCAGATCGTAGAGATAATTGACCATCAGGCCGAAGGATTGCTTCAGCCCCTTGGCCGACGGGTCGGCTGCCCAGTTGAGCCTTTCGATGCGCGCACCGTTGCCCAGGTGAAAACGCGCCACCGGGTCCAGGGGCTTGTCGTCCTTCATCGCCTTGCCCAGGTAATGGGCGGCGCATTGAAGCAGCATCTGGCGCACGGGAGATTTTTCGGGCAGTTCCAGCGCGGATTCGGCCGCGGCCAGGAAAGCGGCAGGCGTGGGCGGCTCGGCGCCGATGGCGCGGCCAAGCAGCGCGCGCTCCTTGTCGGCCAGCGACTCCAGCATGGCGCCTGCATGGGCGCCAAGCCAGCTCCGGAAACCCGGGATGGGCGACAGCGTGGCAAACACCCGCAGTTTGGGGAACTCGTGCTTGAGCGTCTCCACCACGTGCTTGATCAGCGAATCACCGAAACTGACGCCGCGCAGGCCGGGCTGGGTATTGCTGATCGAATAAAAGATAGCCGTCGTGGCCTTGCCCGGGTCGGATTTGGCCGCATTCTCGTCCAGCAGCGGCATGATGTCACCGATCATCCCGTCAAGCAGTGCAACCTCGACAAAAATGAGCGGCACATCGGGCAGTCTCGGGTGGAAAAACCCGTAGCAGCGGCGGTCGCTGTCAAGCCGGTTCTTCACATCCGCCCAGCTCTTGATGTCATGCACCGCCTCGTACTTGATGAGCTTTTCGATCAGCGAGGCGGGCGAGTCCCAGCTGATGCGGCGCAGTTCCAGAAAGCCCACATCAAACCAGGTCGAAAACATGTATTCCATCTCGACATCGAGCGCCAGCAGCCGCTTGTCGCTCTTGAGGAAAGGCAGCATGTCGGCGCGCATGTCGACCAGAAACTGGACGCCGCCGGGGTAGGCGCTGAAACGCTGAAGCAGGCGCCGGCGCGGCGACACCGTGGCCCGCCGGAACTGCACCTGGGCCACCGCCTCTTCGGGTGTGCCAAGGGACGCGGCAAATTGGGCCTGCGCCTGTTTGACTTTTTCGGCATCGGCAACGAACTGCTCGCTCATCAGCAGCCACATGTCGCGGCGCTGGGCCACCGGGCTGCCGGCATACCAGGCGGCCACCTCGCTGGCGCGCCGCCCGCCCTCGACTTCGCTGACACGCGGGTCCACGATGGCGTGCAACTCCTGCAAAGTGCGGCGCAACAGACGGGGCGACAGCGCCTCGCCTTCCTGGCGCAAGGTCGCCTGCAGGCGCGCCTGAGTCGGGCGCGCCGCCTGAGCCCCGGCTTTGGCAGACGGCGCCGGCGCCGTCTCATTTTTCATGGCGGGCGGGGTGGGCAGCAGGCGGGACACGCTGCGACTGATCCAGGTCGGCTTACTCATACTATGAAAAACTGCCATTTCATCATCAAGCTGCCCTGTCCGGCAAACCACCGGCAAAAACCCGCAGCCGGCCGCTGGCGCCCCTGCGGGTTGAATCCTGAATTACTATTAATTAAATAGCAGACTATGACCGTACTATATTGGCTTAAACCCTTTTTGACGCCCAAACCCAGAGCCAGGCGCCGGCGGCGATCATCGGCAGGCACAACCACTGCCCCATGCTCATGCCCAGCGCCAGAATACCGAGAAAGTCGTCGGGTTCGCGGAAAAATTCGGCGATGAAGCGGAACACGCCGTAGCCCACCAGGAAAGCCCCCGACACCTGGCCCATCTTGCGCGGCTTGCGCGCATAGAGCCAGAGCAGCACAAACAGCAGCAGGCCTTCGAGCAGGAACTGGTAGACCTGCGAGGGGTGGCGCGGCAGCGTTGAGCCGCTATTGGGAAACACCATGCCCCAGGGCAGATCGGGGCTGCTGAAACGCCCCCACAGCTCGCCATTGATGAAGTTGCCGACACGCCCGGCCGCCAGCCCGGTAGGCACGCAGGGCGCGATAAAGTCCATCACCTGCAACCAGGGCCGCTGGCGCGAGCGCGCAAACCACAGCTGCGAGACCAGCACGCCCAGCATGCCGCCATGAAAACTCATGCCGCCCTGCCAGACGGCGAAGATCTCCAGCGGATGGCTGAGGTAGTAGCCCGGCTTGTAGAAAAGGCAGTAGCCCAGCCGCCCGCCAATCACCACGCCCATCACGCCAAGAAACAAAATATCCTCAATGTCCCGGCGCGACCAGGCGCCCGGCCCGGTGATGGAGGCATAAGGCTGGTGCCGCAGGCGAAGCGTGGCCAGAAAAAAGAACAGGCCGAATGCCGCCAGATAGGTGAGGCCGTACCAGTGAATGGCAAGCGGCCCGATCTGGAGCGCGATGGGATTGATGTGCGGATAAATGAGCATGCCGGCATTGTGCCCAAAAGCGCCGGCCATCCACCGCCCCTGCCCCGGCTTACAGCGATTTCAGATACTGCGCCAGGTCGGCCACTTCCTGCGCCGTCAGCCCCAGGCCGCGTTTGCGGTTGTAGGTTTGCGCCGCGTCGTCCAGCGTGGCGGCGGAGCCATCGTGGAAATAAGGCGCGTGCTGCCAGACGCCGCGCAGGGGCGAGGTTCGGTATTGCCCTGTGGCCGTGCGCGCGGCATAGCTGGGCGTTTCGGGCTCGGCCATCGAATCGGCCGGTGGATGTAGCCGGCTGTTCGCGTCGGTAAAGCTGGCCCCGCTGTGGCAGGTCGCGCATTTGCCGCCGTTCTCGAAAACCAGCTTGCCGCGCGCCGCTGCAATCCCGTCAAAGCTGCCGGCCGGTGGCGCTGGCGCCGCCAGGCTCAGCTGATAGGCCTGCAGGGCCGGGAGCTTGCTGCTGACCAGGTCCACCGTGCCATGGGTGATGTTCAGGTTCAGGCGCGGCTCCACCATGCTGCCCTGCCCGCCCATCTCGACCACGGACACATAGCGGTTCCAGTAGGCGATGTCGTCGCCGTCGCCGGTGAAGGTGATGCGGTGGATGCCGCTCAGGCCGTAGGCGGGCGGAATCACCACCGGCTTGCTGATGCCGTCCACGTTGAAGCGGGGATCGAATTTGCCCTTGCCCCAGGCGTTGTAGATGGCCTTGAGCGGTGCCGAGAGCGCCGGCGACAGCGCGATGATGGCGCCGGGGTTGAGGTCGCGGTTGGGCCAGCCGTCAAGCCGCTTGCCAATGCCCGGCGCAAAGGAGTTGTCCACCGTCGAGTGGCACAGCGCGCAGGTGATACCGACCCGCGCCAGCCGGTCCACGCCGTTGACGCTTTCCACCGTGCCCTTGAGGCCGATGACCGCATTGAGCTTGAGAAGCGCCACGGTGGTTGCTGGCTTGGTCAGGTCAATCGAGCCATTGCGGATGCCGGCCACCACGGCGGGCGGCAGCGCGTCGGCATCGACCTTGAGCCCCACGGAGAGCGCGGTCACGGGGTCAACGGCGGCGCTGATGACCTCGTGCATCCTCAGGGTGTCTGACCATTGCGCCTCGTCGCCGAAGGTGTCGAAGCGAAAGATCTGCCGGCCCTGCGCGACCAGCGCGGCCTGCTCGGCAGCGCTGTTGTCAGCCCCACCCCCGCCGCCGCAGGCGCTCACCACGGCGACGGCGGCGCCCAAGGTGCAGGTGATCAGCCAGACCCGGCCGCGCCTTGACGAGGGAGGTCGGAAAGGTCGCGACGCGGCGGGCCTGTGCAATCCGGCGGGTTCGATGGGTTCGGCGCTCATGGGCTGTCTCCTGCTTCGTTTTCGTGCTGTCGTTCATTAGACGCAGGCAGCCCGGAAAAGGTGACAGCTAAATTTTGATGCGATGCCGCGCGGCGCGGGCGGCCTGGCTACAACCGTGAATTCAGCCGTGAAATCAGGCGCGGCCGGCGCGCTGTTCCAGCATGATTTTCAGCTCGCCGCTGTCGATCAGCGTCTTCAGATTGCTGGCGCCGCCCACCAGAATGCCCTTAACGAACACCATCGGAAAGCTCGGCCAGCCGGACCAGAGCTTGAGCGCATTGCGCTTGCGCCAGGTATTCAGGTAGTTGCCGTATTCCAGGTAGCGGTAGGCCTGCCCGGCATCGTCCAGCGCCTTGCGCGCCTTTTTGGGAAAAGGGTTCATGCCCATTCCCACCACGACCACGTCGTTGTTCCTGATCGCCGCTATCACCTCCTGCACGATGGCCTGCTCATGCTCGGCAATCTTGCTGCGGATGGCAGGGTGAATATGGGCTTCGTCAAGAACAAGGCGTGGCATGGAGCGCTCCGGCAAGTCAGAAATCAAAACGGTAACACAGCAGCGGCTGCGTACCCTGGCAGCCCTGTTGTCCGATGATTTATTGAATAAATCAGCGTCTAGCCCAATAGCCACGGCCTCAGACAGCTATTGTTTCGATAGTGCACCTACTCAGTTCACCCGCAGCTGCCGCAAGATTCTGCCCAGCAAGCCATTGACGACCTCCGAGACTGGGTCGTCCCGGCGCTGCTCTGGCGGCGGCGGCGGGCGCGGGCGCGGAATGTCGAACTCGGCGCCCGGATCGAGCCAGCGTTTGCGAAAGGCCTGCTGAAAAACCTCGCCCACCATGGGCAGCGCCGCCCTCGCGCCCTGCCCCCAGGCACCCATGGTCACGCTGTTGTCGTTAAAGCCGACCCTGGCGCCGGCCACCAGCTGTGGGTTCATCATGATGAACCAGCCGTCGGTGTTGTCCTGCGTGGTGCCGGTCTTGCCGGCCACGTCGGCCTGGATGCCGTAGCGCTGGCGAATCGCCCGGCCCGTGCCCTCGTCAATCACGCCGCGCATGGCGTTCACCAACGTCAGCGCCTGCGCACGCGGCATGGCCGGCTCGCGCTCGGTGACGGGCGCGAACTGTTCCAGCAGCTGGCCCTTGCGGTCTTCCACGCTCATCACCAGCACCGGCTGCCGGTAGCTGCCGCCATTGGCAATGCTGCCGTAGGCCGCCACCATCTCCAGCAGTGTGACGGGGCTGGTGCCCAGCGCGAGCGAGGGCACCAGGTCCAGCTTGCTCTGCCGCACCCCCAGGGCCTGCGCCAGGCTGGCCACGCGGGCCGGCCCGACTTTCTGCATTAGCTGGGCGGTGATGGTGTTCTTGGAATAGGCCAGGCCGTCGCGCAGCGTGGTGGGCTGGTAGGTCGGCGGCGTGGCGTCGCTGGGCGTCCAGACCTCGCCGCCTGGCAGGGTGATGGCCACGGGCTGGTCGATCAGCGTGTCCAGCGGGTCCAGCCCCAGCATGAAGGCCGCGCCATAGACAAAGGGCTTGAAGGTCGAGCCCGGCTGGCGCCGCGCCTGGCTCACATGGTCAAACTGCTCCTGCGCAAAGTCGCGGCTGCCCACCCAGGCCCGCACCGCACCGCTGCGCGGGTCGAGTGCCAGAAAACCGGCCTGCAGCACGGGCCGCTCCTGCCCGGCCTTGCGACGGCCATCGGCCAGCGTCTGCAGTTGCGCCATCTGCCGCGCCACCGCCTGATTCGCCGCCTGCTGGATCTTGGCATCGAGGGTTGTACGCACCCTGAGGCCATCGGTATGAATGTTGAAGCCCTTGCGGTCGGCCCAGGCGATCAGCCATTTGCGCAGGTGCTGCGCGACATGCGGCGCCGGGCCCAGCGGCTCGGTCTGGCGCTCAAAATCGAGCTGCAGCGGCCGCTTGACCAGCGCATCGAGCTTGGCCGGGTCCAGCTTGCCGTGACTGGCCAAGCTCGATGCGCTGGTCAAGCGGCCGCTGCAGCTCGATTTTGAGCGCCAGACCGAGCCGCTGGGCCCGGC
>JBKJKI010000239.1:0-16202 GCA_046597475.1 Polaromonas sp.
GTCGCACTTCTTCTGCAAGGGCGGCGCCGACGTGACCGAAAAGCTGCTCGACGACATAGAGCGCCGCGGCCGGCATGCGCATTGCCGGCGGCATCGACGAAATCATCAAAAACAGCATCGGCGAGCGCGTGCTGGGCCTGGCGCCCGAGCCGCGCAGCGACAAGGGCGTGGCGTTCAGCCAGCTGGCGCGCTGACGCCAGCGGCCGCTTGCGCATGTTTTGACTAAATATCGCCTATCTCCAGTAGATACGGGCGCTGATAGCTATTACAACAATAGCGACTAACAAGTACTCAACGCACCATCGTCTATGCGGACGATGCCCTGCAAAAGCTTGCGCCGAAAATGCGATGCACTGTGCTGGCCCCGCCCGTTGGCCCGCCAGACACCTCCAAGGATACGTTCATGACACAACCCGCCCACGGCTGGCGCAGCCACTACACCTTGGTGCTGCTGCTGTTCGTCTACACCATGAGCTACATCGACCGCCAGATCATGGGCGTCCTGGTGCAGCCGATCAAGCAGGAATTCGGCGTATCCGACACCGCCATGGGCGTGCTGACCGGTCTGGCCTTCGCGCTGTTCTACGGCGTGCTGGCGATTCCCTTCGGCCGCTACGCCGATCGCGCCAACCGGCGCAACTTCGTGGGCTATTGCTGTGCCGCCTGGAGCGTGATGACGGGGCTGTGCGGCATGGCCACGGGTTTCTGGACGCTGGCGCTGGCGCGCATGGGCGTGGCCGTCGGCGAGGCCGGCGGCGGCGCGCCGTCGATCTCCATGATCGCCGACCACTACCCGCCGCAACAACGCGGGCGCGCCATGAGTGTTTACATGCTGGGGCCGCAACTGGGCATCGTGCTTGGCTTCGGGCTGGGCGGCTGGATTGCGCAGCACTATGGCTGGCGCGCCGCTTTCCTGTCGATGTCGGTGCCCGGCGTGCTGGCCGCGCTGCTGCTGCGTTTTACGGCGGTGGAGCCACGCCGCGGCATTTGGGAAGAGGCAGCCGGCGCCGCCGCCGCTCCGCCTACCGAGTCGCTGGGCCTGGTGCTGCGTGATCTGTGGGCGTCGCGCGCATTTGTCCGCATTACCCTGGCCGTGGTGCTGATGGTTTTTGCCGGTACCGGCATCGGCATCTGGACACCGGCTTTTCTGGTGCGCTCGCACGGCATGACGCTGCAGGGCGCAGGCGCTGTAATGGGCGTCCTGGGTGGCCTGGCCGCAGTAACAGGCACGCTGGCCTGCGGCTGGCTGAGCGATGTGCTGGCCAAGCGGGACCGGCGCTGGCGCGTCGGCGTGCCGCTGCTGGGATGTGTGCTGTCGGTGCCCTTGGGTCTGGCCTTTTACCTGATGCCGGCGACCGAGCCCTGGCTGATTGGCGGCTTTGCGATGCCGCGCGCCATGGGCTTTTATGTGCTGTTTGGTTTCGTCACGGTGTGGTGGACGGCGCCCGTCTATGCCGTGCTGGCCGAGCTGATCGTGCCGTATCGCCGCGCCACCGCAATGGCCGTGTTCGGTCTGGTCATCACGATTGTCGGAGCCGGTTTTGGCCCGCTGTTGGTGGGCATGCTGAGTGACTTCCTGGTGCCGCATTTTGGCAACGAGGCGCTGCGCTGGGCGCTGGTCATCGCCACGGGTGTCAGCTACCTGCTGGGGATCGTGGCCTTCGCCCTGGCGCTCAGGGCCTACAGCCAGACCCTGGCCTAGCAGGCGGCCTGAACCCGGCCGAAGACTGCCGGCCTTTCAGGGCATTGGCCCGCTGGCCCGCAAATTTGCCATCCACGCGCTTCAGTTTGCGGCCGGCCGGCGCGGCGTGGCGCCGTGGCCGCCATCCACATAAATGTGCTGGCCGGTGATCCAGGCGCCCTGCTCGCTGCACAGAAAAGTCACCATGTTCGCCACATCTTCACCCGTGCCCGCGCGGCCCAGCGGGATGAAGGTGGCAATCATGTCGTCCCAAATCTGGCCGCGCGGCACGTCGTCGAGCCGGCTGGTGTCGATGATGCCGGGCGCCACCACATTGACGCGGATATTCTTGGGGCCTAGCTCGCCCGCCATGATGGTGGTCAGCGCGTTGACGGCCACCTTGCTGGCAGCATAGGCACCGGTGTCGGGCGCCAACAGGCGCGCTGCCAGCGAGGAAATGTTGACGATGGCGCCGCCTTTGCCCTGCGCGCTCATGTACTGCGCAAACGCGCGCGACATGTAGAAGGTGCCGTTCAGGTTGGTGTCCATGATGCGCTTCCAGGTCTCCAGCGCCAGTTCGGTGACGGCCACGCGGTCGCCGCCGCGCGAGGCGCCGGCGTTGTTCACCAGAAAATCCACGCGGCCAAATTCGCTCGCCACCCGCGCCACCAGCGCATCGACCGCCTCGGGGTCGGCCACGCTGGTGACCACCGGCAAGGCGCGCCGACCCAACGCGCGAATCTCGTTGGCGACCGACTCGATGTCGCGCCAGCCGGCGTCCTGCTCGTCCTGGGGATAGGTCTGCGGCGCGCGCCCGGTGCCGGTCAGCACCACGTCGCAGCCAGCCCGCGCCAGCGCCAGCGCAATCGGCCGGCCGATGCTGCGCATCCGGCCCGCGCCCGTGACCACGGCCACTTTTCCGTCGAATCCTGTCAATGTGAAAGCCACGCTGTCTCCTTTTGCGGTGGATTGTTCTTTGCTGGCGGACCAGCAACATCGTCTGCCCGGACCATGCGCAGCCGGCCCGGCATCCTGTTCGCAGGCGCGGCCGAGGCCGAGGCCGAAACTTGCTCCTTAAACCATAGCTAGCTGTGCCCGAACTGCCTGCGCAAAAGGCATTTTTGGCTCTTGATGTGGCTGTTCAACGCGCGCTGCCAGGGCTGGCGGCGCGCAGGCCTTTGGCGCGCCATCGTCTGAGCGGACGATGCCTGCGGCCAACGCGCGCCAAAAAATGCAGGCCACGGCCCTGCACTTGAACCACCCGCGCCTGCCACGCATCAGGAAGACCAGGTTGTCAGGGGCAAACCTGGCCGGGCCATTGCAACGACGAGGATTTTTTCCATGACCCAACCCGCCCACGGCTGGCGCAGCCACTACGCCTTGCTGATGCTGCTGTTCGTCTACACCATGAGCTTCATCGACCGGCAGATCATGGGCATCCTCGTGCAGCCGATCAAGCTGGAATTCGGCGTGTCCGACACCGCCATGGGGTTACTCACCGGGCTGGCGTTCGCGCTGTTCTACAGCGTGCTGGCGGTTCCCTTTGGCCGCTATGCCGACCGCGCCAACCGGCGCAACTTTGTCGCCTACTGCTGCGCCGCCTGGAGCGTGATGACGGCACTGTGCGGCATGGCCACGGGTTTTTGGTCGCTGGCAATGGCGCGCATGGGCGTGGCCGTCGGCGAGGCCGGCGGCGGCCCGCCGTCAATCTCGATGATCGCCGACCACTACCCGCCGCAGCAACGCGGGCGCGCCATGAGTATTTACATGCTGGGCCCCCAGCTGGGCATCCTGCTGGGCCTGGCGGGGGGCGGCTGGATTGCCCAGCACTATGGCTGGCGCACGGCTTTCATGGTCATGTCCGTGCCGGGCCTGCTGGCCGCCTTTTTGCTGCGCTTCACCGCGGTGGAGCCGCGGCGCGGCACCTGGGAAGCGGCGGCGGGCGCCTCTGCCGCGCCAGCCACCGAGTCGCTGGGCGTGGTGCTGCGCGACCTGTGGGCATCCCGTCCCTTTGTCCGCATTACCGTGGCGGTGATGCTGATGAACTTCATCGGTTACGGCATCGGCATCTGGACGCCGGCCTTTTTGGTGCGCTCGCATGGCATGACGCTGCAGGGCGCCGGTGCGGTCATGGGCATCGTGGGCGGCCTGGCCGCGGTGTCAGGCGCGCTGACCAGTGGCTGGCTGAGCGATGCGCTGGCCAAGCGCGATGCGCGCTGGCGCCTGGGCGTGCCGCTGCTGGGCTGCCTGCTGACGCTGCCCTCGGGCCTGGCCTTTTACCTGATGCCGGCCGGCGACGCCTGGATGATTGGCGGCTTTGCGATGCCGCGCGCGATTGGTTTTTACCTGCTGTTTGGCTTTACCGCCGTGTGGTGGACGGCGCCGGTCTATGCCATGCTGGCAGGGCTGATCGTGCCGCATCGCCGCGCCACCGCGCTGGCAATGTTCAACCTGGTGATCACGCTGATTGGCGGCGGCCTGGGGCCGCTGGCGGTGGGCATGCTCAGCGACCTGTTGGTGCCGCAGTTTGGCAACGAGGCGCTGCGCTGGGCGCTGGCCATTGGCACGGCCGTCGGTTTCCTGCTGGGATCGCTGGCCTTTGCGCTGGCGCTTCGGGCATACAGCCAGACCTTGAAAAAGCAAGCCGCCTGAGTTGGGCCAAGGCATGGCGCGCCTTGCGCGGCCTTTGCCCGGCGCGCGCATCTCGCCCGTCACCGATTCGATGTCGTGCTGGCGCGGCCAACACTTGCTCCTTGAAACATAGCTGACTGTGCCCGCCCCGCCTGCGCAAAAGGCACTTTTAGCTCTTGACATCATTGTTCAGCCTGCGCTGCCGGGGCGCGCGGCGCGCCCGCCTTTGCCGCGCCATCGTCTGAGCGGACGATGCCTGTAGCCAGCGCCCGCCAAAAAATGCACGCGACGGCTTTGTTCTTGAAGCACCGACGCACGCTGCGCAGCGGCAAGAGCAGCCTTTTTCAGGGGCAGCCTTGGCCGCACACCCACTGCCATTGCAACGACGAGGATTTTTTCCATGACCCAACCCGCCCACGGCTGGCGCAGCCACTATGCCTTGCTGATGCTGATGTTCGTCTACACCATGAGCTTCATCGACCGGCAGATCATGGGCATCCTGGTGCAGCCGATCAAGCAGGAATTCGGCGTGTCCGACACCGCCATGGGCGTGCTGACCGGGCTGGCGTTTTCGCTGTTCTACAGCGTGCTGGCGATTCCCTTTGGCCGCTACGCCGACCGCGCCAACCGGCGCAACTTTGTCGCCTACTGCTGCGCCGCCTGGAGCGTGATGACGGCGCTGTGCGGCATGGCCACGGGCTTTTGGTCGCTGGCACTGGCGCGCATGGGCGTAGCCGTCGGCGAGGCTGGCGGCGGCCCGCCGTCAATCTCGATGATTGCTGACCACTATCCGCAGCAGCAGCGCGGTCGCGCCATGAGCGTGTATATGCTTGGCCCCCAGCTGGGCATCCTGCTGGGCCTGACGCTGGGCGGCTGGGTTGCCCAGCATCACGGCTGGCGCGCCGCTTTTCTCGTCATGTCGGTGCCTGGCGTGCTGGCGGCGCTGATGCTGCGCTTTACCGTCATTGAGCCGCGCCGTGGCCAGTGGGACGCGCCGGGCAGCGTGCCGGTGGGCGCCGCTGCCGAGCCGATGCGCGTTTTGCTGCGTGACCTGTGGGCGTCGCGCGCGTTTGTCCGCATCACCCTGGCCTGCCTGCTGATGGGCGTTACCGGCTATGGCATCGGCATCTGGACGCCGGCCTTCCTGGTGCGCTCGCATGGCATGTCACTGCAGGGCGCGGGCATCGTGATGGGCCTGATGGGCGGCGTTTTTGCCATGATGGGCGCGCTGACCAGTGGCTGGCTGAGCGACAAGCTGGGCAAGCGCGATGCGCGCTGGCGCATCGGCGTGCCCATGCTGGGCTGCCTGCTGGCCATGCCGAGCGGGCTGGCTTTTTTCATGATGCCGGCGGGCGGTGCCTGGCAAGTCGGCGGCATGCTGGTGCCGCACGCTTTGGGTTTTTACGTGGTGTTTGCCTTTACCGCCGTGTGGTGGACGGCGCCGGTGTATGCGGTGCTGGCCGAGCTGGTTCCGGCTCACCGCCGCTCGTCGGGCATGGCGATTTTCAACCTCGGCATCACCATGCTGGGCGGCGGCCTGGGCCCGCTGCTGGTGGGCATGCTGAGCGACTTCCTGGTGCCGCAATTTGGCAACGAGGCGCTGCGCTGGGCGCTGGCGGCGACCACGGGCATCTGTTTCCTGCTGGGCATGCTGGTCTTTGCCTGGACGCTCAAGCCTTACGCGGCCGAGCGCTTGATTCCTGCGTCAGCGCCCCGGCCCGCCGTGCCGCTGGTGGCGGCCAAGGCCTGAACCCGGGCCCGGCTCCATGACGACACCGCACGCCACGCCCCCCATCCGTCCCGGCTACACCCTGGCGCTGCTGACGCTGATGTCGGCGCTGGCCTTCATGGACCGGCAAATCCTTGCGGTGCTGATCCAACCGGTCAAGCTGGAGTTTGGCTTGAGTGACCTGCAAATCGGCCTGGTCACCGGCCTGGGTTTTGCCTTCACCTTCAGCCTGCTGGGCGTGCCGCTGGGCCGGCTGGCCGACCGGCGCGAGCGCCGCAGCCTGATTGCCTGGTGCCGTGGCATCGGCGGCCTGCTGGGCGCGCTGGGCGGCGCGTCGGTGGGCTTCTGGTCACTGATGCTTTCGCGCGCCGGCGGCGCGCTCAGCGATGCCGGCGGCACGCCCGCGTCCATGTCGATGCTGGCCGACCTGTACCCGCCGGCGCAGCGTTCGCGCGCCATGAGCGTGATCAGCGCCGGCGGCAGCCTGGGCGCGCTGCTGGCGCTGGTGCTGGGCTCGTGGCTGGCCGCGCACTACGGCTGGCGTGTCACGATGGTGGTGGCAGGCAGCGGCTCGCTGCTGCTGGCGCTGCTGCTGCACTGGAGCGTGCGTGAGCCGCTGCGCGTGGTCACGGCGCACGCGCCGCCCGTCGCCGCTGGCGCGCGCCCGAGCGGCGCGGTCGCCGCCATCTGGGGCCAGCCGGTCACGCGCTGGCTGATTGTCGGGGCGGCCTGCGCGCTGCTGGCGGCCTATTCATTCGGTGCCTGGAACATCGCGCTGATGCTGCGCCACCATGGCATGTCGCTGCAGCAGGCCGGCTCGATCTCGGGCGCGGCGGCGTTGACCTCGATTGTCGGCGGGCTGACGTCGGGCGCGCTGACCGACCGGATGGCTCGCCGCGATTTGCGCTGGCAGCTTGGCGTGCCGATGCTGGGGCTGGGACTGTCGCTGCTGTGCGGCATGGCCTACCTGCTGCTGCCAGCCGGCGAGTTGAAAGCGGCCACCGTGCTGATGGTGGCGTTTGCGTTCTTCATGCCCTGGTGGGTGGCGCCCACCTATGCGGCCATCAGTCTGGTGGTGCCCGCCCAGCGCCGCGCCACCGCCAACGCCATGGTGCTGCTGGCCGGCGCCATCGTCGGCAATGGCCTGGGGCCGATTTTGACCGGCTGGCTCAGCGACGTGCTTAACGCCAGCCTGGGCGGCGACGGGCTGCGCTATGCGCTGATGGGCATGGTGGGCATGATGCTGCCAGGCATTCTGGCGTTTGGCCGCGCCTTGCAAGCCTATCCGGCCGCGCACCGCATCGCCCTGCAACCCGCCGTGCCTGCCACGGCAACCACCACGGCAACCGCACCATGAACACGACAACCCCACTCTTTACCGCCCGCGTGGCCGTGGTCACCGGCGCCAGCCGGGGCGCCGGCAAGGGCATTGCGCTGGCTCTTGGAGCCGCCGGCCTGACGGTCTACGTCACTGGCCGCAGCCAGCGCGAGGGCGACTCCGCCCTGCCCGGCAGCGTGCAGGCCACGGCCGACGCGGTGACGCAGGCGGGTGGCCGGGGCATTGCCGTGGTTTGCGACCATGCCGACGACGCCCAGGTGGCGGCGCTGTTCGAGCGCGTGCAGCTTGAACAAGGCCGGCTCGACCTGCTGGTCAACAACGCCTGTTCGATTCCTGATGAGCTGACACAGCCCGGCCCGTTCTGGCAAAAGCCGCTGCACATGCTCGACTTGTTGAACGTCGGCATGCGCTCGCACTACGTCGCCAGCTGGCACGCGGCCCGGCTGATGGCGGCGCAAGGCAGCGGGTTGATCGTTCACACCTCGTCCTATGGCTCGGTCTGCTACATGCACGGCCCGGCCTATGGCGCGGGAAAGGCGGCAGTGGACAAAATGGCCCACGACATGGCGATTGATTTGCGGCCGCATGGGGTAGCGGTGGTCTCGCTGTGGATGGGCCTGCTGCGCACCGAGCGTACCGAGCGCGCGCTGCAAGACCCCGAAATGGCGCGCAAGTACGCCGCCAGCGTGGCACACATGGAGTCACCACAGTTCCCGGGCCGCGTGATTGCCGCGCTGCTGGACGACCCGGCGCGCATGACGCGTAGCGGCCAGGTCTGCATAGACGCCGAACTGGCGCTGCAGCTGGGCGTGCGCGACATCGACGGGAGCCAGCCACCCAGCTACCGTAGCGCGCTAGGCGCACCGCCGGTCTACAGTCGCGCCATCGTGGAGTAAAACACCTTATGAACCGTCCTGCCAACATGAACCCGCCCTCTGACGCGCAAGCGCGCTGGAAAATGATTTACCTGGCCAAACGCAACCCGGCGCTGGCTGCCAGCGACTTTGCGCAGGCCTGGCGCGAGCATTCGGCGCTGGGCCGCCAGTGCCGCAACGTGCAGGACAAAGTGCTGGGCGTGACGCAGTGCACGCGGCTGCGGGACCATGGCGAGGATGGCGGCCTGCGCGGCGCCAGCACCGGCTACGACGGCGTGAATTTGCTGCAACTGCGCGACCTCGACGTGGCCACCGATCTCTGGAACGACCCTGAAACGCTGGCCATCATGCGGCCCGACGAGCCGCGCGTGTTTTCAACCTATGTGCGCGACTTCACCCTGGTCTGCCGCGAACACGTGCTGCGCGATGCTTCCGCTGGCGAGGTCGCGCTGTTTGGCTTTGTGCGCCGAAGCCCCGGCATTTCAAAACTTGAATTCGACGCTGCCTGGGCTGACGGCCCGCCTGACGCCTGGCTGCCAGCGCCAGCGCTAAACGGCGCGCTGCGCGTGGTGCACAACAGCGTGGTGCAAACGCCGCCCGAAGGCTATGACTACGACGGCATCGCCGAATGGTGGTTTGCCAGCGCCGACGCCGCCCGTGCGGCATTTGGTGGCGCAGCCGCAGGCGATTTGCGCGACCAGCTACCAGCGGCCTATGGCGCCCTGGCCGACCTCGAGCGCTCGGTGTTCATGTTGACCCAGGTGAGCCACCGCCGACCCTAGCGACACCACCGCTTTACAGAAGGCTCGGGGCACCCTGCCCCGAGAAAAAACTTGCATGGTGGGACGGCGGCTGCCGTCCCTGATCGCATCAGGCCGTTTCAGCCTGGGTGTAGGCCGTAGCACCGCGTGGCACATACATGCCCTCGCACTGCTCCAGGTACTCCCCCTTGTTGGCGCGCGGGTTGTAGAACTGCTTGTACCAGACGCGTGCCTTCATGAAGGCACCGTCGCTGGGAATGAACAGGCCGTTAAGGCAAGGCGCCTTGTGGTTCCAAACCTCCATGTCCTGCACGAAGGCGGTCAGGGCCATTTCCTGGAAATGTGCGCCGCTGATGGCGTCGGTCACGCTGGCCACGGCCAGGCCGCTGGGCGACTTGACGACCAGCGCATGCCAGACCTTGACGACCCCGTCGTCGATCGGCGTGTGCGTGATCAGCATCACGCCGTCATACATGCCGGTCAGGTCGGAGATCAGGCAGCCCGGCCCATGGTAGATCGTGATCGTATGCAGCTCGGCGCTGCCGCCGTCGGCGTTGACCAGGGTGCGGTGGCCGCCGCACTGGCGCTGAATCGCCAGATGGCCCTTGAACTCATTCTCGAAGCGGCTCACGGTGGAGCCGTGGATCGGGCTCAGGTGGCCGTAGTCGGCGATGTTGTCGATCAGCTCCTGCGGGTGCTGGTTCAGAACGCCCAGGTGGTCCCATTTTGGATGCACCCAGGCCGGGTCATTCCATTGCGGGATCGAAGGGTGATCCCACTCGGGCTCACCGCCCTCGGGGTCATGCCAGACCCAGATCGCGCCCAGGCTCTCGACCACCTGCCAACTCTTGACGCACGCAGCGGCCGGAATCGGGCCCTCGTGGTAGGGGATGTCATTGCACTTGCCGTCCGGTCCGAAGCGCCAGGCGTGGTAGGGGCAACGCAGGTTGTCGCCCTCGATATTTGTGCCCATGCCGTCCAGGACCACATAGCTGGTCTTGTTCGGCGCCGCCAGGTGGGTCTTCATGTGCGGACAGTAGGCGTCGAGCAGCACCACCTTGCCGGTGGCACGGCCCCGGTACAGGGCAAAGTCTTTGCCGAAAAAGCGCACGGCTAGCGGCTTATGCGTGTTGAGTTCCTCGGCGTCGGCAATCATGAACCAGCCGCGTGGGAAGGTGTATTCGCCGAGTCGATAGTCCTTGGAAGTGGCCATAAAAATCTCCAGACGTTGCAGTGATGTGTAATGACCCAATGATGGATTTGAGCCCGCCCGCTTGCATACCCTGTTTGGACGATGAATGCGCATGGCTTGATCCAGCGCAAACCGCGCGCGCCGCTACCTCGTTCGGACGATGAGCAGGGCGCCAGACACAGGGAACATGCCGGGTATTTACCTGCAAGTCACCGGACTGCCCAATGCCGGGCTCCATGACAGCCGCTACAACAGGGCGGATTTGCCCCCCAGGAGACAAGCGCATGGCAAGAAGCTTCAACCTCGCCGACCTGTTCGAAGTGGTCGCCGATGCCGTGCCCGAGCGCACGGCCTTCATCTGCGGCGAACAGCGCCTGAGCTTTCGCGAGCTTGATGAACGCGCCACCCGGCTGGCGTCGGCGCTGCGCGCGCGAGGCTTGGGGCGGGGCGACAACGTCGGCATCGCGCTGTACAACTCGGCCGAATACCTGGAGACCTTTCTGGCCTGCTGCAAGATTGGCGCGGCGCCGGCCAACGTCAACTACCGCTACGTGGCCGATGAGCTGCAATACCTGCTCGGCACGCTGGAGCTCAAGGCGCTGGTTTACGGCCCCGATCTGGCCGGCGAAGTCGCCAAGCTCGACGGCAAGCTGCCCAAGATGCAGTTGTGGTTGCAGGCAGGCGCGCAGGCGGCCGGCCATAGCGGCCCGGCCAGCGCCGAGGACTATGAAACCCTGTTGGCATCAGGCAACCTTGACGTGCAGGATGCAGCGCGCAGTGACAACGATGTGTATTTGCTGTGCACCGGCGGCACCACCGGCATGCCCAAAGGTGTGATGTGGCCGCACAAATCGCTGTTCATGGGTGCGCTCGGCGGCGGCGGCATCTACTTCAGGCGGCCGCCGATTGCGCAGCCTGAGGAGCTGGCACAAATCGTTCCGCACGGGCCGGCGCTGAGCTTTTTTGCCATTGCGCCGATGATGCACGGCGCGGCCATGTGGTCCTCGCTCATCAGCCTGTTTGCCGGCCATGCGGTAGTTGTCAATGACCAGCCGCATTTCGATGCCGAGCACATCTGGGACATTGTCGAACGCGATGGCGTCAACATCATCTCGGTGGTGGGCGACGCGATGGCGCTGCCGCTGGTCAAGGCACTGGAGGCACAGCCGGGGCGCTGGAAGCTGGACCGGCTGATGATCGTCGGCAATGGCGGTGCGGCGCTGTCGGCGCAGCTGCAAGAGCGCCTCAAGGCGGCGCTGCCGCACCTCACGCTGGCCAACGGCATGGGCTCGTCGGAAACCGGCCTCATGGGCAGTGGCGACAAGCCCGTTCAGGGCGAGGGCTTCATGGTGCTCAAGGCGCGGAGCGATCTGGCCGTGCTGGATGCCGATCTGAAAATATTGAGCCAGCCCGGCGAACAGGGCATTCTGGCGCGCAGCGGCTACACGCCGATTGGCTACTACGGCGACGCCAAAAAGAGCGCCGAGGTGTTTGTCACCCTCAATGGCACGCTCTGGGCGCTCAGCGGCGACCAGGCGCGCATCGACGCCGATGGCAACATCGTGGTGTTGGGGCGCGGCTCGCAATGCATCAACACCGGTGGCGAAAAAGTCTTTACCGAAGAGGTCGAGGAGGCGGTACGCCGCTACGCCGCTGTGGCCGATGTGCTGGTGGTCGGCCTGCCCGACGAACGCTGGGGCCAGAAAGTGGTGGCCGTCATCGAGGTGGCGACCGGACACCACTTCGACCAGGCCGAGTTTCAGCGCATCTGCCGCGAACACCTGTCCAGCTACAAAGTGCCCAAGACGGTGTTTCTGGCGGACCGCGTGCAGCGCAGTCCGGCTGGCAAAGCCGACTACCGCTGGGCCAAGGATTTCGCCACCCGCAACACGGCGCTCTGAGCGCCGCTTGCGCCGCTGGTTTAGGCCAGCTGGTGTTCGCGCACCAGCGCCTGCAACTCGATGAGCGTCGGCTTGCGCGCCAACACAGCAGCGCCGGGGTCGGTCGCCAGCCACAGCAGGCTGGCGGCAATGGCCCTGGGCGCCACCGCGCCGTAGCGCTGCGCAAGCGCGCCGTCCTCACCTAGCGTGGCTGAGACGGCCTCGGTGGTCACCAGGCCCGGGTTGACACTGAAGGCGCGCACGCCCTGGGCGCCGTGTTCGCGGTTGATGCAGCCGGCCAGCCGCGCCAGCCCGGCCTTGGATGCGCCATAGGCAAAGCCCCAGCCGCCCTGGTTCGCGGCGACCGGCGGATCGTTCTGACCAGCGCCCGAGCAGACGTTGATGATCTGGCCGCCGCCCTGTTTGAGCAGCGTCGGCAGCAGCCGGCGCACCAGATGAAACGGCGCCACCACATTGCCGATCAAGGTGCGTTGCAGCGCCTCGTCGCCCAGCGCCAGCAGCATAGCGTTGATTTCGCGGTCCTGGTAAACGGCGTTGTTGATGAGCAAATCGATGCGGCCGAAATGCGCCAGCGTCGCATCCAGCGCAGTGTCCATCGAGTCCGGTTGCATCAAGTCCATGGCATGCGCAAAGACCTCGGCACCGCTGGCCCGCACGGCCGCTGCCGTGGTGGCCAGGCTGCCGGCCAGCAACTGGCCATCGGGGCGGCGCAACTGGTGCGCCAGCGGCTGGCTGTCAGCGTGCGTGCGCGCGGCAATCGCCACGCGCCAGCCGGCGCGGCCAAAGACTTCGGCCGTGGCCGCGCCAATGCCTCGGCTGGCGCCGGTGATGAAAACAACGGGAGAAGAGGCAGTGGTGTTCAAGAAACAGACCTTTGCTTTGACGTTGATGTTGGCGCTGACAGGGGTCAGGCGGCGCGCAGGCCAAAAGGCGACATCTGCGCCAGCCGCGTGCGGTAGGGGTTGAGCGCCATGGCCATCAGCAAGGCAGTGGGAATCATCAGCAGCATCACGCTGACCAAGGACCAGCGCAGCGCTTGGGCGCCCATCATGGGGGTCAGCAGATCACTGACCATACCCGTCACCAGCGGGCCAGCACCCACGCCGAACAAGGTGACAAAAAAGTTCAGCAAGGCTGCTGCCACACTGCGCTCGTTCGAGCCCACCATGTGGCTGATGGCACTGTACGACAGCGAGGGCCACCAGCTGGCAAAAAAGGCAAACATGAAAGCAAACACCAGCGCGTGCGGCACCTTCAGCGGGCCAAGCATCCAGATGCCGGTGGTGGGCCACAAAAAGAAGGCAATGGCGCAGGGAATGGACACCATCACCCCCAGCATGGGCAGACCCAACTGCCAGCGCACGTCACGCGCCACCATGCAGTCACACAACCAGCCACTGAACAGGGCACCCGCCACCGCGCCCACGCCACTGGCAACGCCAAACAACAGCCCGGCCTGGGCAATGCTCATGCCATGCGTGCGCACCAGAAAACTTGGCGTCCAGATGCCATAGCCATAACCGGCCAAACCTGCGAAGCCGCAGGCAAACGCCAGGCGCCGAAACGCAGTGATGGCAAGCAGGCGGCGCACCTGTGTCCACATCGATTCAAACGGCTGCTGCTGCATGTGCGCCGTGGCTGCCGCGCTCTCGAAGCCGCCCCGGCGCGGCTCGCGCACCAGCAGAAAGACCAGCGCCGCCAGCAGCAGGCCAGGCGCGCCAAACCAGATGAAAGTGTGGCGCCAACCGTAATGCTGCGCAATCCAGCCGCCCAACGCAAGACCAATAATGACACCCAGGTGTGGGCCCATCATGAACAAGCTGATCATGAGCGAGCGTTGCTTGGGCGGATACAAATCGGACACCAGCGAAATTGACGGCGCCATGCCGCCCGCCTCGCCCACCGCCACCGACATGCGTGCCAGCAGCAGCTGCCAGAAGTGCCCGGCAAAGCCGCAGGCCATGGTGGCCAGGCTCCACAGCCCGCAGGCCACCGCGACGATGGCGCGGCGGTTTTTGCGGTCGGCCAGCTTGCCCACCGGCACACCCAGGGCGGCATACAACAAACCGAAGGCCAGACCGGTCAGCAAACCTATTTGCGTGTCACTGGCGCCAAACTCCGCCTTGATCGGTTCGATCAGGATGGCGATGACCTGGCGGTCGATGTAGGAAAAGATGTAGACCAGCGCCAGCAGCGCCAGGCTCAGGTGGGTGCGCCAGGTCACGCGCGGGGGTTCGTTCAAGTTCATGCAGCATGTTCGCCGGGCGGGCACTGCCGCGCCATCGTCTTTTCAGACTAAGCAAGGGCAATCCATCACCGCTAGCATGGATTACTAGCCAGCAAGGCCCCAACCCGTCAGGAGATTGCATGTCCGATTCCATTGCCAACCCGCCTGTGTCCACACTACCCGCACTGCTTGCGGCGCAGCAGGCGGCCTTTCGCGCCGAAGGCCCGGTCAGCACCGCCACGCGCCAAGACCGTTTGCAGCGCGTCATCGACATGCTGGTCAAGCACAACGACGCGCTATGCGACGCCATGGGCGAGGACTTCGGCGGGCGCTCGTCCGTGTTTTCAATGATGAACGACGTGGCCGGCTCGCTGGGCTCGCTCAAGCATGCCCGTGACCACCTGGCCGAGTGGATGCCCGACCAGCCGCGCCCCAGCGTGGCGCCCTTCGACAACTTTGGCGCGACTGCCTGGGTCAGGTACCAGCCCAAGGGCGTGGTCGGCATCATAGGCACCTGGAACGCACCGGTCTTTACCCTGCTCTCGCCGCTGGCCTGCGCCTTTGCAGCGGGCAACCGGGCGATTCTCAAACCGTCAGAAATCGCCCCGCGCACCGCCGAGGCTATGGCGCGCGCCGTGGCCGAGTTCTTTGACCCTGAAGTGCTTACCGTGGTGACCGGCGGCCCTGACGTGGCGGCCGAGTTCTCGCGCCAGCCCTGGAACCACCTGGTGTTCACCGGTTCGACCGCGGTCGGCAAGCTCATCATGAAGGCCGCCGCCGAAAACCTGGTGCCGGTCACGCTGGAGCTGGGCGGCAAGTCACCGGTGCTGGTGGGCCGGGGCGCCGACATTGCCAATGCCGCCGAGCGCATTGCCGTGGGCAAGGGCGCCAACTCGGGCCAGCTCTGCGTCTCGCCCGACGTGGTGTGGGTGCATGAGTCGAAGCTGGAGGCGTTGATTGCGGCGCTGCAGTCCGTGTACAGCGGCCTTTATCCCACGATTGCCGGCAACCCGGACGTGACGCCGGTGGTCAATGAGCGGCATTTCGCCCGCGTCGAGTCCTATGTGGCCGACGCCGGCGCGCGTGGCGCGCGCGTGGTGATGGCGGGCGACTGGCCATGCGAAGAGGCGGTCAGCTCACGCCGCATGCCGCTGCGCATCGTTGTCAACCCGCCTGCCGACAGCGTGATAGCGCAGCATGAAATCTTTGGCCCGGCACTGGTGTTGCGCAGCTACCGTGAGCTGGCCGACGCCGTGGCCGAAATCAATGCCGGCGAACGGCCGCTGGCGCTCTACTACTTTGGTAGCGACGCAGCCGAGCAGGCCTGGGTGCTGGACCACACGCTGTCGGGCGGCGTGTCCATCAACGATGTCACCATGCATCCTGCCCTGCACGACGCGCCCTTTGGCGGCGTCGGTGCCTCGGGCATGGGCCATTACCACGGCCACGAAGGTTTTCTGGAGTTCAGCCACGCCCGCAGCGTCTACAGCGCCGGCAACCACGACCCGCGCCGCGAGTGGGGCATGCTGCCGCCGTACAACGAGAACTTCGTGCAGATGATTCGCGGCGCGGTCACGCCCTGAGCCATTGCTGAATCCAGTCACGCCTTTCATTTTCAATTTTTCAATTTCTAGAACTCACCCATGAACTCTGCTTCATCCCCCTTCTCCCTGCTCGGCCAGGTGGCCATCGTGACCGGCGCCGGCAAGGGCATCGGCCGTGCCTGCGCCCTGGCACTGGCGCAGGCTGGCGCTGACGTGGCGCTGGCCGCCCGGACGCAAGCCGACCTGGACGCCGTGGCCGCCGAAATCCGCGCACTGGGCCGGCGTGCCATTACGGTGGCCGGGGATGTCAGCAACGAAGCCA
>JBKJKI010000022.1:0-6702 GCA_046597475.1 Polaromonas sp.
GTCTTGACCCGCACGCGCTCAAAGTCGTCGATGGACCATTCCACGTCTGCCGCGTGGGCGATGGCCAAAAAGTGCAGCACCGCGTTGGTGGAGCCGCCGGTGGCCATGATCACAGCCACGGCATTCTCAATGCTCTTGCGCGTCACGATATCGCGGGGTTTCAGGTCCTTCTTGATCGCCTCGACCAGCACCTTGGCCGATTCCTTGGCCGAGTTCATTTTCTCGTCGTGCGGGTTGGCCATGGTGCTGGAATAGATCAGCGAAATGCCCAACGCTTCGAAGGCCGACGACATCGTGTTGGCTGTGTACATGCCGCCACAGGAACCGGTGCCGGGGATGGCGCGGCGTTCGATTTGCAGCAGGTCTTCATCGCTCATGCGGCCGGCGGCGTTTTCGCCCACGGCTTCAAACACGCTGACGATGTTCAGGTCTTTGCCCTTGTAGGTGCCCGGCAAAATCGTGCCGCCGTACACATAGATGGCGGGCACATTGGCGCGCAGCATGCCCATCAGGCCGCCGGGCATGTTCTTGTCGCAGCCGCCGACGACCAGCACGCCGTCCATCCACTGGCCCTGCACGCAGGTTTCGATGCAGTCGGAAATGACTTCGCGGCTGACCAGCGAATACTTCATGCCTTCGGTGCCCATGGCCATGCCATCGGAAATGGTCGGCGTGCCGAAGACCTGCGCGGTGCCGCCGGCTTCCTCGATCGCGGCAATGGCCGCATCGGCCAGCTTTTGCAGGCCGCTGTTGCAGGGCGTGATGGTGCTGTGGCCGTTGGCCACGCCAATCATGGGTTTCTTGAAATCGCTTTCCTCGTAGCCCATGGCGTAGTACATGGAGCGGTTGGGCGCGCGCGATTTGCCTTCGGTGATGTTGGCCGAGCGGCGGTTGATGGGAATCATTTTGTTTGCTGCCATGGGATGCTTTCTCTCAAGCTGTGGGGGTGGGTGACATTTTGCAGACTAGAGTATGCGCGTGATGTTTATTTCAATCCAATATCTTTTCTCCAATGGATTAATATGTTTGGGATATGAATGATCCCATCATTGAATTACGGCTCTGGCGTCAGTTCGTCGCGGTGGCGGAGGAACTGCATTTTGGTCGCGCAGCGCAGCGCCTTCACATGACGCAGCCGCCGCTGACGCAAGCCATTGCCCATCTTGAGCAACTGCTGCTGGTGCGCCTGTTTGACCGCAGCACGCGCCGTGTGCAGCTCACGCCCGCTGGCGCTGCCCTGTTGCCTGAGGCCCGCGAGCTGCTGGCCCGCGCCCACGCCTTGCCCGCATATGCGCGCGCCAGCGCCGACGGCGAGGCCGGGCGTTTGCGGCTGGCTTTTGTGTCCACGGTCGGCTTCGATTTGCTGCCGCGCTGGGTGCTGGCCTTCCGGGAGCAATATCCCAAGGTGCAACTGGAGCTGATTGAGGCGACCGGCGACGTGCAGCTGCAAGCCCTCGAGCGTGGTGAAATCGATGCCGGCTTCATGCTGCATTCACCCGGCTTTGCGCCGCCGGGCCTGGTCTGTCAGCGCATCGCACGGGACCCGCTGGTGCTGGCCCTGCCCGGGCAAAGCGAACTGGCCGACAGGGCCGCGCTGACGCTGAATGATTTGCTAGACCAACCCCTGGTGATTTTTCCGAGGCGCATCCTGCCATCGCTTCATGACGCGATTTTTGCGATGTACCACGCCGCCGGCCAGTTGCCGCGCGTGGCCCAGGAAGCCATCCAGATGCAGACTATCGTCAACCTGGTGTCGGCGGGCCTCGGCGTGGCCTGGGTGCCCGACAGCGTGCGCCAGTTCCAGCGGCCGGGCGTCGTCTATCGGGAGGTCAGGGGCGGCAAGGGGCGGGCGGTGCCGGGCTGTGAAACCAGCCTGGTGTGGTCAGCCGCGGCGACCAGTCCGGCGCTGGCCCGCTTCCTTGCCTTTGCGCCGGGCTGACAGTCCGGGGCGGGAGGCCGTCCGTCAGGGATTTGCACTGCCGGATTGCGAAGACACCAGCACCGGCTTTTCGCGATAAACATCGGGCATCATGGTTTTGAGGTTGGCGATTTTTGGCAGGTCAAACTGCGCGATATAGGGTGAGTGCGGGTTCAGGGTGGCGTAGTCCTGGTGGTAGGCCTCGGCCGGATAAAACGCCTTCAGCGCGGTGAGTTGCGTCACGATCTTGCCGGGAAACAGCTTGGCCGCGTCCAGCTGGGCGATGTAGCGTTCGGCCACTTCTTTCTGGCTTGTATTTGCGTAAAAGATGGCCGAGCGGTACTGCGTGCCGGAGTCCGGACCCTGGCGGTTGAGCTGCGTCGGGTCATGCGCGACTGAAAAATAGATCTGCAGCAGCTTGCCGTAGGTAATCTGCTTCGGGTCATAGCTGATCTGCACCGATTCTGCGTGCCCGGTCCGGCCTGTGCCTACGCTGTCGTAGTGAGCGGTTTCCTTTTGACCGCCGGCATAGCCCGAGACGGCATTCAGCACGCCCCGGGTGTGCTGGAAAACACCCTGCACGCCCCAGAAGCAGCCGCCCGCGAAGACGGCGATTTCGCGGGCGCCTGCTTGCCCTGCGGCCTCGTCAAGCGCCGGTGCGGGCAGTTTGACTGCCTTTTCCGAGGCCACGCTGGTGCCGAGCAAGGCCCAAGCCGACAGGATCACCGCGCCCGCGGCCAGTACAAATTTGTTCATGATGATGCCGCCGTGAAGTTCATGGCCACGCCATTCATGCAGTAGCGCAGGCCGGTAGGTTTGGGCCCATCGTCGAACACATGGCCCAAGTGCCCGCCGCAGCGGCGGCACAGCACCTCGGTCCGCTTCATGAACAGGCTGGTGTCGATGTCTTCGACCACCGCTTTGTCCATCGGCTGCCAGAAGCTGGGCCAGCCGGTGCCGCTCTCGAATTTGGTTTTCGATGAAAAAAGCGGCAGGGCGCAGCCCGCGCAGCTGAAAACGCCGGCGCGTTTTTCCTTGTCAAGCGGGCTGCTGTAGGGGCGCTCGGTCCCGGCCTTGCGCAGGACGCGAAATTGCTCGGGCGTGAGCAGCTTTTGCCATTCGGCATCGGTGTGCGCCACTTCATAGGCCGGCGCCGCATACGCCGGGCTGGCAAACAGGCCGCGCGTGCCGGCCAGAATACCGGACAGCGCACCGAGGCGAAGCAGGGTGGTTCTTCGGCTCATCATGGACTTTCCTTTCGTGGAAATGAGTTCAGATGTTCGATTGGTCGGTGCGGCCCTTGGTTCCTTACATCGCCCGGACCCGAGCGCACCATCACGGCCCTTTTCTGTCCGGCGCGTCGCCTTTTGGATACTATTAAAAAAATAGCAAACTATGGCCGTTTCATATGGGCTATAGCCATATTTTACCAAAAAAACGTTCAAAACCACAATCCTGGAGTCCGGCTGCCCCGCAGCGTCAGTTGGTCAGCCGGTTCTGATCACCGAAATAAACTCCGTCCCGCTCTCGGGGAGCCACACTTCGCCAGCCCGGCCCAGTATCTGGCGGATGCTGGCCGACGGACGGGGCAGGGCGATCACGTCGAACTTCTCGCTGCCGGGGTCGAAGCGCAGCATGGCGTTGCGGCTCCAGTCCGAGGCCCAGACGATGTCTTTGTCGTCCACGTACACGGCGTACACACGCGGGTCGGCGCCTGGCGCTTTCCAGCTGCGCCAGCTGCTGGCGCCCGTGCCCAGCGCCGGGTCGTGCACCGAAAGGTTGCCGCTGTTCCATTCGGACACCCAAATGCGGCCGCGGCTGTCGGACCAGACGCGGCGCGCGCCCTGGCGTGGTGTGGGCGGTTCCACGATGCGTGACTCGCCGGTCTTGCGGTCGATTTGCGCGATGAAGGACCCGGCCAACGAGCACCACCATACCTCACCCCGGGTGTGGCGCACATGCCGTAAGGCCCGGGCCCGCGCGGCGACTCCTTCACGCTGACCTGGCCGGTGCGCACGGCCAGTTTGCCGACGTAGCCGCTTTGCCCGGTAAACCACAGGTCGCCTTCGCCATCAAAGGCGCAGGTGTTGAGGTTGGCGTTGGGCGTGCCGGCGGGCAGCGGAAAGAGCTTGACCTCGCGCGCCGGCCAGCTCACGCGCGCAATGGCGTTTTGCCCGCCGTCGGTCAGCCAGGCCGCGCCGTCGGGCCCGGCAATGACGCCGTGCGGCGACGAGCCGCTGCCCAGGGAGATCGGCTCGGTCTTGCCCGTGCGCGGGTCAAACCAGCCCAGGTGCCCGCTGCGCTGCGCGGAGAACCACACCCCGCCATCGGGCGTGGGCGCCAGGTCGTGAATGCCGGTGGGGTGCGGCCGTGTTGAGCGGCCAGGATTGCAAAGGGGTGGCGCCGGGCGCTTGGGGCCGCCCGCTGGAGGGCCAGAGCAGGGCTGCGCACAGCGCGCCCAGCGCCATGCGCCGGGTGGGTTGCCGGGGTTGAAACGGGTCAGCGTCTGTCGGCAAGTCCATGGCAATACCTCCTGCGCGCTTGAATTTGAGCTCGGTGGGACGGGCCATCCTGGCACGCCTGCTGTCACCACTGGTTGCGCAGCTCCCGCAGCCTGGTGAAAACTGTCCTGGCATCGGGCGCGTCCGGCAGGTCTGGGAAACTTTCGCGCAGCCTGGCGATGACGCTGGGGCTGTTCAGCCGCAGAAAGGTGTTGATCTGCTTTTCCTGGCCCAGCGTGGTGACGGCCGACTTCGCGGGGTCGTGGCCGGCCACGCCGGGCAACAGCGCCCTGGCGGCCGCGTTGTCGGGTTCGCGGTCCAGGGTGAAGCTGAGGTTGTTCTCGATGTAGTCGTGGCCGGGATAGACCTGCGTGTTGTCCGGCAGCCTGGCCAGCTGGTCCACGAAGGTCGCATACAGCGCGCCCACGTCGCCGCCGTTGTGCACATTGCCGGCGCCCGCGTTGAACAGCGTGTCGCCCGAAAACAGCGCCGGCTGCTCGGTGTGCGAGCGCAGGCAGATGTGGCACATGGTGTGGCCCGGCGTGTCCAGGCATTCCAGCTCCACCGTCTTGCCGACCCTGATCACATCGCCGGCCTGCACGCCCCGGTCCACGCCGGCAATGCGCCCGCCGGCCTTGTGGTGGGCGATCAGCTTGGCGCCGGTGGCGGCGATCACGGCCGCGTTGCCGCCGGTGTGGTCGTGGTGCTCGTGGGTGTTGAGGACCTGGGTGATCTGCCAGCCCTTGACCCTGGCGGTGGCCAGCGTTTTTTCATGGTCCAGCGGATCAATCGCCAGCGCTTCGCCGGTTTCGGGGCAGGCAATCAGGTAATTGAAGTTGCGGTAGGCGTTACCGGTCCAGATGCGTTCGACGATCATTGGGGGCTCCAGGGGCTTGCTGACGGTAGGAGGATCATTTTAGAACCCGCTTGCGCGCGCCGCCGTACTGAGTTGGCACCGGGCCGCCTCAAGCCGTGGTATACGAAGTGACCAGCGTGTGGACCCGTTGGATCAGACCGTTCGGCGGCGCTTTTGCTCGCGGCGCCGCTCGATCAGCTCGATCGTCGCCGCCACCGCAGCCAGGTTCGGATTGAGCTTGAGCGCGCGCTCAAGGTAGGGCTGGGCACGATCAGGGTCGCCCAGCGCCGGGTAGATCTGCCCATAGCCCGAAAGCGCCCCGAAGTGATGGGGGTTGCGTTTGAGCACTTCGTCGCAGTCTTTCATGGCCAGTTCGTACTGGCCGAGCAGGTAGTAAATGGTGGCGCGTTTGTTCCAGCCCTCGGCGAAGGCCGGTTTCCTGCGGATGATCTCGGAAAACGTGGCCAGGGCCTCGACCGGTTGCGAGACCGCCATTTGCTCGATGCCGCGCCGGAACAAGGCATCGACCGCGCGGTCGCCGGAGCGGCTCCAGATCCGCCACAGCGCAGCCTCGGCAAGCTGGCGCACCGGTGCGTCATCGTCGCTCAGGTGGGCGATCAGCCGCTCGGAGTCCGCCATGGCGCCGCCTTCGCCCAGGCGCAGCGCGGCAGCACGCCGCACGGCAGGGTCGGGGTTCTCTATTGCCTTGAGCGCCTGCAGCCGTGTCGAAGGCGGGCCGGCCGCAGGCAGCGGCTGCGCAGCCGCCGTGGCCAATAGCAATAGCACGATGCAAAGAGTCAGTGCGCGCAACATGAACTCATCCTATACACCCTGGCTTGCGCCGGCAACTTGCAGGAGGGCACGCGCCCGGCGCTGGCCTACGGTCGCGTTTCAGCCTGGGCGGGAGTCGGTCATGTGCCAATCAACATGGCGTCGACCATGGCATTGCAGCCGCTGAATTCGTGCCTTGGTCGAAGCTGCTGCTGCATGAGTCGGCACCTCTCGCCCGCGTGCGTGATGCTTCCCGCGGACCGATTTTGATGCCGCAATTTCCCCCTCCAAAAGGAAAAGGCTTCAAAACCGAAGTTATGAAGCCTTTCATGCTTTGCTCAGCACAGGGCTGAGACAGCTGGGTTGCAACGACATTTCTGCCGTTGACCGGATTTGCAGGGCTTAGTAGCCGCCGCGACCACCGCCGCCGCCGCCGTAGCCGCCACCGCCGGAGCGATCGCCACCGCCGTACCCGCCACCACCGCCGCCGAAGCCGCCGGTACGTGGAGGACGTGCCTCCATCGGACGGGCTTCGTTCACCGTGATGCAACGGCCGCCAAGCGACTGACCGTTCATGCCGGCAATTGCGGCTTGCGCTTCAGCATCGCTGCCCATTTCGACAAAGCCAAAGCCTTTGGAGCGACCGGTGTCGCGTT
>JBKJKI010000193.1:0-15562 GCA_046597475.1 Polaromonas sp.
CGGTGCTCAAGCTTGGCATTGACAACCTGCCGGTTAGTGGCGCCGACCGACTCAGCCTGACGCGTGACTTCATGACCATGCGCCGCATCGGCCTCATGCAGGAGATTCCGCGCGCCGAAAAACGTCAGCTCCGGGCAGAACGGTTTGAACGCGACGCCGAGCGCCTGCAGGCACAGCGGCAACTGACGCTGGCCAATGTTCAGCGCGACACGGCGCTTGCCTGGCTGGATCGTTATTACGCTCAAACCCAGCGTGAATTGTTGCAGCAACAAATTGGGGAAACCCGACTGCAGGTTCAAGCCGCCGACAGCGCCTTTCGTAGCAACCGGGGTAGCCAGGCTGACGTGTTCGCAGCCCGCGCCGCAGTCAGCCTGCTGCAAGACCGTCTCAGCCAAATTAATCGCCAGTCGCGCAGCGCCGGCTTGATGCTGGCCCGGTGGGTGGGCGCTTCTGCCGCTGAGCGACCCATCTCCGGATCGCCGCCGTGGCAAAGCACGCCGCTACAGGGTGATATTTCGGGCGAACACCTCAAGCGGCATCCTGATCTGCTGGCAATAAGTGCCGAGATTGATGCCGCTGAAACTGAAGCCCGGCTTGCTCAGGCGAATAAGAAGGCCGACATCAGCGTGGAGGCGAGCTACGCTCAGCGCGGCCCAGCCTTCTCCAACATGCTCTCCATCGGGGTATCCATCCCCTTGCAGTGGGACCCCAAAAATCGCCAGAACCGTGAGTTGGGTGCCAAGCTGGCCATGGTCGATGAGGCTAAGGCCAGGTATGAGGACATGCTGCGCAGCCACGAGGCCGAGGTACGCGTCCTGCTCAACGAATGGCAGACGGGCAAGGATCGCCTGGTCCGGTACCGTGATGAGCTGATTCCCACCGCCCGACAGCGCTCCGAAGCGACGCTCACGGCCTATCGCACTGGCAAAACCGACCTGGCGGGTGCGCTGGCTGTGCGACGCGACGAGATTGATGCTCGCATGCAGGCCCTGACCCTGGAGATGGAAACGGCGCGCTCCTGGGCACAACTCAATTTCCTGATTCCCGACCACCCCATTTCCGCACCCGCCAAGGACCAGCCATGAACAAGAAATACCTCATTGCCGCGCTGCTTGCTGCGGGCGTGCTTGGCGTTGCCGGTTACGGCCTGTACTTCCTGGGTATGAAAAATGGCAGCGGTATGGCCGCCGTCCCTGCGGTCACGCTCACGGCCGGAGGCGCAGCAGCCGCCGCGCCCCAGGCAGGTCCGCAGAGCGTCGCCGAAGGTGAAGAGGCGACTCGCCGCCACATCAGCGTGGGTCTTAAGGCCGGCGACACCGATCCGATTACCGGCAGCAAGATTCTCTACTATCACGATCCCATGGTGCCAGGCAGCAAGTTCGACAAGCCCGGAAAGTCGCCTTTCATGGACATGATGCTGGTGCCGGTCTATGCGAATGGCGACGCCGATCAAGGCAAGGTCACCGTCAGCCCGCGAATCCAGCAGAACCTGGGGGTGCGTACCGCGATGGTTACCGAGGGCACGCTGTCGCCCCAGGTTTCCGCTGTAGGCAGCATTGCCTACAACGAGCGTGATCAGGCCACCGTCCAGGCCCGCGCCACCGGCTATGTGGAGCGGCTTCATGTGCGGGTCACGCTGGACCGGGTGGCCAAGGGTCAGCCGCTGGTTGATCTCTATGTGCCGGACTGGGTGGCCGCCCAGGAGGAATTTTTGGCAATCAAGCGCATGCAGGGGAATGACCTGGCGTCACTGGTGGACGGCGCCCGCCAGCGCATGCGCCAGGCTGGCATGAGCGAGGAGCAGATTCGCCAGGTTGAAGCCAGCGGAAGAACGCAGGCCCGTATTACCGTGACGGCGCCGCTAGGCGGCGTGGTCGTGGAACTGCTGGCGCGTGAAGGCATGACGGTCATGGCCGGCACCACTCTGTTTCGCATCAATGGCCTGTCCACCGTCTGGGCTAACGCCGAGGTGCCAGAAAGCCAGTCCGCATTACTGCGGCCAGGAGCCAAGGTGCAAGCGCGCAGCCCGGCGGCCCCAGGCACCACCTTCGACGGCAAGGTCCAGGCTATTCTGCCGGAGGTCAACCCGGCCACTCGCACGCTCAAGGCCAGGCTTGAGCTGGCGAACCCTGGCGCACGTCTGGTGCCTGGCATGTTCGTGACTATGCAGTTCATGGACATGCGCGCCGAAAAGGCCTTGCTGATCCCCACCGAAGCCGTCATACAGACCGGCAAGCGCACGGTCGTGATGCTGGCGGAGGAGGGCGGAAGCTTCAGGCCCGTAAATGTAGAAACCGGCATCGAAAGCGCCGGACAGACCGAAATCAGGCGCGGTCTGCAGGCTGGCCAGCGTGTCGTGGTGTCTTCGCAGTTCCTGATTGACTCCGAGGCCAGTCTCAAAGGGGTCGAAACCAGGCTCAATGACGCGCCCAAACCGGTTGCCGCCAACCCTGCGCCGCGACATGAAGGCGAGGCCAAGGTCGTCGCGGTTGGCAAGGACGTTATCACGCTGTCGCATGGGCCAATTCCTACGCTAAAGTGGGGCGCTATGACCATGGACTTCAAGACCCCGCCGCAACAAGCGCAACCGCGTAATCTGGGCGCCGGTGACCGGGTGAGCTTTGAGTTCTACATGGATGAGGACGGACTCCCTCAGTTGACACGGGTGTCTCCTCTGGCTGCAGCGCCAGGCTCCGCAGGGAGCCAGAAGTGATTGCCCGGCTCATCCACTGGTCCATCGCCAACCGCTTCCTTGTACTGCTGGCCACACTCATGGTGGGGGCCTGGGGTGTGTACTCCGTGCTCAGTACGCCGCTGGACGCCTTGCCCGACCTGTCGGACGTGCAGGTCATCATCCGCACCACCTATCCCGGGCAAGCCCCGCGCATCGTCGAGAACCAGGTGACTTACCCGTTAACCACGACCATGCTCTCGGTGCCTGGCGCCAAGACGGTACGCGGTTACTCCTTCTTTGGCGACTCCTTTGTGTATGTACTGTTCGAGGACGGCACCGACCTTTACTGGGCGCGTTCCCGGGTGCTGGAGTACCTGAATCAGGTGCAATCGCGCCTGCCGCCACAAGCCAAGGCCTCGCTGGGGCCGGACGCGACGGGCGTGGGCTGGATCTACCAATATTCGTTGATCGACCGCAGTGGCAGCCAGGACGCCGGTCAGTTGCGCGCGCTGCAGGACTGGTTTCTCAAGTACGAGCTTAAAACCGTGCCCAATGTCGCCGAGGTTGCGTCCATAGGCGGCATGGTGCGGCAGTACCAGATCGTGCTCGATCCTGACAAGCTGGCCGCCTATGCCATCCCACACACCAAGGTGGTCGAAGCCGTCCAGAAGGCCAATCAGGAGGCCGGTGGCTCGGTGCTTGAACTCGGCGAGGCTGAGTACATGGTGCGGGCCTCGGGCTATCTGCAATCGCTCGACGATTTCCGCTCAATACCCTTGATGACCACCCTTGGGGGCGTCTCGGTACGCCTGGGTGACGTGGCGCGTATTCAAATCGGCCCGGAAATGCGCCGCGGCATCGGCGAGCTCGATGGGGAAGGCGAAGCCACCGGCGGTGTCATCGTCATGCGTTCCGGCAAGAATGCGCTGGAAACCATCGCCGCGGTCAAGGCCAAGCTCGCATCCTTGCAGTCCAGTCTGCCCAAGGGCGTCGAAATCGTCCCGGTGTATGACCGATCTGGTTTGATCCATCGCGCCGTGGATAACCTCACGCACAAGCTGCTGGAAGAGTTCCTCGTCGTGGCCGTGGTGTGCTTCATCTTCCTGTTCCACCTGCGCTCAGCCTTCGTTGCCATCATTTCACTGCCGCTGGGTATCCTCGCCGCCTTCATCGTGATGCACTACCAGGGCGTCAACGCGAACATCATGTCGCTCGGCGGCATCGCGATCGCCATTGGCGCCATGGTCGATGCGGCGGTGGTGATGATCGAGAACGCCCACAAACACCTGGAGCATTGGGGGCACGACCATCTGGGCGAAACGCTGCAGGGCGAGGCGCGTTGGCGGGTCATCGGCGATGCGGCGGCGGAAGTGGGACCAGCGCTGTTCTTCTCGCTGCTGATCATTACGCTGTCCTTCATTCCGGTGTTCACGCTGGAAGCCCAGGAAGGACGGTTGTTCTCTCCGCTGGCGTTTACCAAGACCTACGCCATGGCCGCTGCGGCCGGGCTGTCGGTCACCTTGATTCCGGTGCTAATGGGCTACTTGATTCGAGGCCGGATTCCCTATGAGAAGACCAATCCCTTGAACCGATTTCTGATCGCGGTTTACCGCCCGATGCTGGATATTGTGTTGCGTGCGCCCAAGCTCACTCTGTTGGCCTCTGCCGTCATTCTGGTCATCAGTCTCTGGCCGCTGCAGCATATCGGTGGCGAGTTCATGCCGCGACTGGACGAGGGTGATTTGCTTTACATGCCCTCAGCTTTACCAGGTCTGTCGGCAGGCAAGGCGGCAGAGCTACTGCAGCAGACCGACCGGCTGATCAAGACCGTGCCCGAAGTCGCCAGTGTTTACGGCAAGGCCGGGCGTGCCGAGACGGCCACCGATCCGGCGCCTATGGAGATGTTCGAGACCACCATCCAGTTCAAACCGCGTGAGCAATGGCGCCCAGGCATGACCCAGGACAAGCTGGTGGAGGAGCTGGACCGCATCGTCAAGGTGCCGGGCTTGGCCAACATCTGGGTGCCGCCCATCCGCAACCGCATCGACATGCTGGCCACCGGCATTAAGAGCCCGGTGGGCGTAAAAATTGCCGGCACGGACCTCGCAACGATTGACCGCCTGACCGGTGAGATCGAGCGCGCACTCAAGGACGTTCCGGGTGTCAGCAGCGCGCTGGCTGAACGATTGACCGGTGGACGCTATGTGGACGTCAATATCAAACGCGACGCGACGGCAAGTTTTGGTTTGAACATTGCCGATGTGCAATCGGTCATCCGCTTGGCCGTGGGCGGCGAGAACATCGGTGAAACGATCGAGGGCCTGCAGCGCTTTCCCATCAACATTCGCTACCCCCGTGAAATCCGGGACTCGCTGGAGAAGCTGCGCAGCCTGCCCTTTGTGATGGAACGCGGCCAACGCCTGGTGCTGTCGGATGTGGCCGACATCCGCATCACCGATGGCCCTCCCATGCTGCGCAGCGAAAACGCCCGCCTGTCGGGCTGGGTCTACGTGGACATCCGGGGCCGTGATCTGCGCTCGGCCGTGCAGGACATGCAGAAGACTGTCGCGGACAAGGTCAAGCTGCCGCCGGGCTATTCGATCTCCTGGTCGGGTCAGTTCGAGTTCCTGGAACGCGCCACGGCCAAACTCAAGGTGGTCGTGCCGTTTACGCTGCTGATCATTTTCGTGCTGCTGTACCTGACATTCAAGCGCTTCGACGAGGCCCTGCTGATCCTGGCCACGCTGCCATTTGCACTGGTGGGGGGCATCTGGCTGCTATACCTGCTGAGCTACAACCTGTCAGTCGCTGGCGCTGTCGGATTCATTGCGCTGGCCGGAGTTTCTGCCGAGTTCGGCGTGATCATGCTGCTGTATTTGAAATCTGCCTGGAACGATAGGCTCGACCAAGGCAAGACCACCGCGGCCGACCTGCTGGATGCGATTCGTGAAGGCGCGGTGTTGCGCGTGCGGCCGAAGGCGATGACGGTGGCCGTCATTCTGGGCGGCCTGTTTCCCATCATGTGGGGTACGGGGACGGGCTCCGAGGTGATGCAGCGCATTGCCGCGCCCATGGTCGGCGGCATGATCACCGCGCCGTTGCTGTCGATGTTCGTGATCCCCGCTGCGTATTTGTTGATGCGCCGGCCACGGATGCCTTCGGCCTCACGCTGGCAATTCCGGAGAAGCCGCAGTGAGTCGGTGTGAGCCCCGGCTATGTCTCAAGGGAAGCCAGCGCCTGCCAGGCCAAATTCCCAAGGCGTGTACTTGTTCATGATGCCGTCAAAAAGATCAGACCTTAGCCAGTCAGCCAGCCAACACTGCAAGTGTGGCCAGGCTTGCTGGTCAAACCATTCACTGTCGGTGCAAGCGAACTGGCGCACAAAGGGCAGGATGGCCATGTCGGCCAGGCTGGCCTTGGGGCCGAAAAGCCACGCGTGGCAGCTCAGCCGGGCTTCGAGTTCCATCAGCCAAGCTGAGGCGCAGCTACGGTGGGCCTGGGCAAAGCCCTGCTCGTCGCCCCCATGCTGGCCGGCGTGGCGATTCGGGTATTTGTAGCGGTCCAGGTCGCGCTTGAACGGGCCGTCGTTGGCGGCGATCAGCGCCAACTGGGCAGGCAGGTCGGCGGCCAGCCAGCCTTCGGGGTCGTGCTGCTGCAGTGCCCATTGCATGATGTCCAGGCTTTGCGCTATCACCTCGCCGCCCGGCAGCACCAGCACCGGCACGGTGGCCTTGGGCGAGGCGGCGAGCATTTCGGGCGGCTTGTTTTTCAGCACGACTTCGCGCAACTCACAGCGCTGGCCGCTGACGGCAATCGCCAGCCGCGCCCGCATGGCGTAGGGGCAGCGACGGAAGGAATACAGGATGGGCAGGCTGGCTTGCGGCATTTGGGCCGCGTTCAGTGGCTGCCCGGCTGGCGCACGCCGATATGCGCCTGCTGCCGCGCTTCGGCCAGCTCGACCTGGCGCTGGCGCTCGCGGTAGCCGCGTTTTTGCTCGTCGCTGCTGCGGTCGTGGCAATGGGCACAGCTCACGCCCAGCTCGTACAACGGCGACTCGCGATCCTGTGCACTGAGCGGGTCGCGGCAGGAGCGGCAGAGCGTGAAGTCGCCCTCGGCCAGGCCGTGGCCGACCGAGACGCGCTCGTCGAACACAAAGCATTCACCTTGCCAGCTGCTTTGCGCCTCGGGCACGGTTTCCAGGTATTTGAGAATGCCGCCTTCGAGGTGGTAGACCTCGTCGAAGCCCCTGGCGCGCATCAGCGCGGTGGACTTTTCGCAGCGTATGCCGCCGGTGCAGAACATGGCGACTCTGGGCTTCTTGCCGTCGCTGCCTTGGGCCAGCCTGCCGCCGGCTGCCATTTCCTTCTCGACCCAGCCCGGCAGCTCGGAAAAGCTGTGGGTGGCGGGGTTGATCGCACCCTTGAACGTGCCAATGGAGACTTCGTAGTCGGAGCGGGTGTCGATCAGCACCACGCCGGGGTCGGCGATCAGTCGGTTCCAGTCCTGCGGCTTGACGTACTGGCCGGCCATCAGGGCAGGGTGGACCTCGGGCACGCCCATGGTGACGATTTCGCGTTTCAGGCGCACCTTCATGCGGTAAAACGGCAGGTGGGCGGCATGCGCCTCCTTGTGCTCCAGCGAGGCCAGGCGCGGGTCGGCGCGCAGCCAGGCCAGCACGGCGCGCACGCCCTCGGGCGCGCCGGCAATCGTGCCGTTGATGCCTTCAGAGGCCAGCAGCAAGGTGCCCTTGACACCGTTGGCCTCGCAGCAGGCGAGCAGGGGTGCCTTGAGTTCGGCAAAATCGGGCAATTCGACGAATTTGTAAAGCGCGGCGGTTAGAAAGTCGTTCATGGGAGCTAAGTGAAGTGGGCAGGCAGGGCCATAAGTCGTAATCGTAACGGCGCCGGATGCACCCGTGTTTGACGACGGTCATAAGGGTTCCGGGTTATCCGGGTTTTGTAGGTGCTGTCCGATAGACAGAATTGTTGCACTGCAGCAAAATTGGTTCGATCACCTCAAAAACAAAGGAAACGCCGGGCGTCCAGCTTGTTGCTGGCGCAGCGACCACCATGCCGTTTTCCCTTATCACCACTGGCGCTATCCGATGACCAGGAGTCTGGGCAGCCTCTGGCTCAAAAACATCAGACGCCTCAGCAAAACGCAGCAAACCCAGGGGCGCAAGCTGCTCAAAAGCCTGCTCCCCGCGCTCGCCAAACCGGCCAAACCGGCCAAACCGGCCAAGCCCCCACGCGCCCTGGCGTTGCGACGCGCCAAGCCGGCCAGGCCGGCAGTGAAGGTGGCCGCGCCGAAAAAAGCCCGAGCGCCGCAACGCGTTCAAAAAACCAGCAAGGCGGCACTGCCGAGGGCTCAAAAAGCCCTCCGAAAGCGACCTGCAGCACCTGCGAGCCCCGTCGCGGACCTGCCGGGCAGCTGGCAAAAAGCCTGGTTCCAGCAAAATGCCACGGCTTCAAGCCCTGCCGGGCGCATGCTTTACTGGCTCTACCTGCCCTCGGGCACGGCCAAGGCGCCCAGGCCGCTGGTTGTCATGCTGCACGGCTGCCAGCAGACGGCGACTGACTTCGCCGCTTCCACGCGCATGAACCGGCTCGCCGAGCGCAAGGGCTTTGCCGTGCTCTACCCGCAGCAGTCGGCCGCCGCGGATTCGCACCGCTGCTGGCACTGGTACAAGCGCGCCACGCAGCAGGGCGTGGGCGATGCCAGGCTGATTGCCGACATGGTGGCGCAGTTGCAAACGAGGCACCAGCTTGACAAGACACGCACCTATGTCGCCGGCATTTCCGCAGGTGCCGGCATGGCGGCGATCCTCGCGCTGCGCCATCCCGAACTGATTGCCGCCGTCGGGCTGCATTCGGCGCCCGTTTTCGGCACCAGCGACTCCGCGCTCAGCGGCTTCAAGGCGATGCAGCAAGGCTCCCTCCTGGCTTACCGCGATACGGCCCGCCAGTTCGCGGCGGCGCAGCCGGGCTTTCCCGGCATGCCGGTGATGCTGATCCACGGACGGCGCGATGCAGTAGTGCGGCGCGTCAACATGGATCAACTGGCGGAGCAGTTCGTCATTTTGAATGGCGAGCAGATCAGCGGCACCGGGCCGGTGCTGCGCAGTTACCCGGGGCGCACTGGCGGTCGCAGCCCGCGCCACGCCTACCACACCAGCAGCTATTACGCTGGCAGAAAGCCGCGTGTGGTGAAGTGTGAAATTGAAGCGCTGGGTCATGCCTGGAGCGGCGGCGACGCCGCACTGTCCTTCAGCGCGCCGGAAGGCCCCGATGCGACGCTGCTGATGTGGACGTTTTTCACGCAGCAGCAGCGTTTGCCAAAAGCCCCTGAAGCCGTGAAGAAGTGAAGGCTATGGCGGCCGCCGTGCCGGGTTTTGCCATCAGCCGCGCCTGAAAAGCACGCTTAGGGATGAAATCAGGCGTATGTCCAATGAATACGGCCCATGTTCGCTATATTAATAATAGCAATCAGAAATCCGGCCGCTAGGGATGGCGCCGTGACAAAAAAGCCTTGAAGGCCACCGCTATGCGCCTGGCCAAAACCCTGGCGCGTTGCGTGAGGCGACGAAGCATGCGCCAAGGCCAGCTGCCGCGCGCCTGGGCCAGCATGCGGTCCTTCCAGCGTTTCCAGGGAACATAGATGCGCTCGAACCATTTCAGCTGCATGAGGGCGGGCTGGGTGAGCTGGAACAGGCGGGCGGCCAGCGCCGTACCGGCAAGCTTGGCGGCGAGCACCAGTACCAGGCCGACTGCCGCATGGCCTTCAGCCAGCAGATAAAGCGCCAGCAGCTTGATGGGCACGAGGGCCAGCACCGGAACGCCAAAGGCCAGCAGCGCGGCCCACGGCGGCAGGCGCAGGATCAGCCGCTCCAGCTGGCGCCAGACCGGCAGGCGGCCCAGCGCCGCAAAACAGGCGGCCAGCGGCTCCCAGCCCCATTCCTCGAACAGCAGGAAAAGCGCGACCGGCGCCAGCAATACGCCCTTGACGAGGGCTTTAAGCCGCTTCAAGTCTGGCCTGCCCTGGCCTGTGGCCGCCGTGGTTTCTTGGGCGAGGTGTCATGCCCGCACTGTAGCCTCAAGCCACGCATTGCAGACTGAGCGCCTGCAGGGTACGGCCGCTTTGGGTGTCAAACACGACCAGGTTGATCTGGCGCGGGTGGCCAGGCGTGGCGGCAATGCTGCGAAAAGTAAGCTTCTGGGCGCCGGTATTCGCAGTGCTGTAGTCCCCTGCCTGGGTGTACTGGCGCACCACAAAATCGTGCTTGAGGAATTCACCCGCATTTTCACCCGCTTGCACTTTGGAGTTATGGCCGTGCTCGGTCACGGTCCAATAGGCGGACCAGCTTGCCGGCAGCGGCTGCGACGGGCCTGCGGCGAGCGGCGTCACACTGGCCTGGAACTGGTCCGGCCCCAGTTGCTGCAGTGTGATGCTGGCGCGGGCCGCATCACTCGCCGTCGGGACGGCCGAGCGGCTCCAGCCGCTCCAGTCCTGGCCATTGAGCACCACTTGCGGGGTGTAAATGCTTTTCAGCCGGTTTCTGGCGGCAATCTCGCGCTGTCGGCTGGTATGGGCGGGCGCGGCGAAGCGGTCGGCCCAGCCGATGTAGTCCCAGTAGCCGACGTGAAACGCCTCGACCACCACGTCCCTGCCTTTGAGCGATGACGCCCATTGATCGGCAGGCGGGCAGGAACTGCAACCCTCGGAGGTATACAGCTCAAGTACCGGCGTCAATTTGGGTCCGGAAGTCGCGGTGCAGGCGGTGGGCGCTGAAAACGCCATGGATGCGGCAGCGCAAAGTGTGGCGGCCGCAAAAATCTTGGGGGTGCTCGGGTGCATGGCTTGTCTCCAGGTCTGCCGCCCGGTCGCGGTGGTCGCTGGCTTCAGCCGGTGGGCTGAAAACGTCGGGTGGATAAGGCTTGGTCGCAGGCATATCGCAGCTCTTACACCAGCGGCGGCAAAGGTGGTGGTGGTGGTGCGCTTGGGCTGCCCGCAAGCAGTCCGCGCCGTTCAAGCCGGTCTTCAATCTGCCCCATATAGGCCGCCAGGGTGTTGTCAGTCTGGTCAATGCGGGCGATCAACTCCTGTTGCTGGCGTGCAAAGCGGTCGGCCAGCACGGTCCCCAGCGCGGCCTCGCGGCGTTCAGCCGCCAGCGTCTGCTCTTCAAGGTAGGTGCGCAATTCGGTAAACCTGGACGCCTCGGCCTTGTCGGCCAGCTGGCGCTGGCTGTCGAGTTCGCGGGTGTGGGCGCGCGCCTCAAGCAGGTTTTTGCTTTGCAGGTAAAGGCTGCTGGCCAGAAACACCAGCAGCGACACCACGAAAAGCAGCAGCATCACCATGCCGAGCGCCACCTGCACGGTGGTGAATCCCAGACTCAGGACGCTGATTCGGGTGAACTCATCCACATTGAGGGCGACAAACGCTGCCACCAGCAAGATGACAAGCACTAAAAAAATGGTGCGAAAACGCATATCGGCCTCCTCGATGAATTGTAAAAAATCTGTCAGTGGTTCACGGCCCAGTATGGGGGAATCAGGTGAATCTGGCTGTGGGACAATTCCGACCTTTCACGTCAGTTTGCAAGGGCCAGGCCCGTTTTGCAGCCCACCTCACTTTTTTACCATGCAGAAAATCATCCGCCAGATTGCCGCAGAAATCAAAGCCCAGGAGCACCAGATCAAGGCTGCCGTGGAGCTGCTCGATGGCGGCGCCACCGTGCCCTTCATTGCCCGCTACCGCAAGGAGGCCACCGGCGGGCTCGACGATATCCAGTTGCGCGAGCTTGAATACCGGCTGGGCTACCTGCGCGAACTGGAAGAGCGGCGCGAAGCGGTGCTCAAAAGCATTGACGAGCAGGGCAAGCTCACGCCCGAACTGCGCGCCGCCATCGGGTTCGCCGCGACCAAGCAGGACCTGGAAGACCTTTACCTGCCTTACAAGGTCAAGCGCCGCACCAAGGGCCAGATGGCTAGAGAAGCCGGCATAGAGCCGCTGGCCGACAGGCTGTTTGCCGACCCCATGCTGGTGCCCGCCGACGAGGCCGTGGCCTTCGTGAAGGCCGAGAAGAACGAAAGCGGTGACGACTTCACGACCGTGCAGGCGGTGCTCGACGGCGTGCGCGACATCCTCTCCGAGCGCTGGGCGGAAGACGCGGCGCTGGTGCAGTCGCTGCGCGGCTGGCTCTGGAGCGAGGGGCTTTTCTCTTCAAAAGTGGTCACCGGCAAGGACGAAAACCACGCTGACAACGCCAAGTTCCGCGACTACTTCGACTACGACGAGCCGACCGGCCGCGTGCCCTCGCACCGCGCGCTGGCCGTGTTTCGCGGCCGCGGCTTGGAAATTCTGGACGCCAAGCTGGTCTTGCCGGTGCCGCCCGAAGCGGGCCAGCCCAGCATTGCAGAAGGCAAGATTGCCATCCACCTGGGCTGGAGCCACAAGGGCAGGGCGGCCGATGATTTGATCCGCAAATGCGTGGCCTGGACCTGGCGCGTCAAGCTCAGCCTGTCGCTGGAGCGCGACCTCTTCACCCGTCTGCGCGAGGAAGCCGAAAAGGTCGCCATCAAGGTCTTTGCCGACAACCTGCGCGACCTGCTGCTGGCCGCGCCCGCCGGCCCGCGCGTGGTGATGGGGCTGGATCCGGGCATACGCACCGGCGTGAAGGTGGCGGTGGTCGATGCCACGGGCAAGCTGGTGGAAACCGCCACGGTGTTCCCGCACGAGCCGCGCCGCGACTGGGACGGCTCGCTGCACACGCTGGCCAAACTCTGTGAAAAGCATGGCGTGAATTTGATCGCCATCGGCAACGGCACGGCCAGCCGCGAAACCGACAAGCTGGCGGCCGATTTGATAAAAATCATGGCCAAATCGGCTGTAGTCCACGAAGGACGGGCATATACTGCTATCGAAAAAGTAGTAGTCAGCGAGGCCGGGGCATCGGTCTATTCGGCCAGCGAATTCGCTTCGCAAGAGATGCCCGACGTGGACGTCAGCCTGCGCGGCGCTGCCAGCATTGCGCGCCGCCTGCAGGACCCGCTGGCCGAGCTGGTCAAGATCGACCCGAAATCGATTGGCGTCGGCCAGTACCAGCACGACGTGAACCAGAGCGATTTGATGCGCAGCCTGGACACCGTGGTCGAGGACTGCGTGAACAGCGTCGGCGTTGACCTGAACACCGCCAGCGTGCCGCTGCTGGCCCGCGTCTCGGGGCTGAGCAACACGGTGGCCAAGTCGGTGGTGCGCTGGCGTGATGCCAACGGCGTTTTCACCTCCCGGGCCGATTTGCTCAAGGTCACGGGTCTGGGCGCCAAGACCTTTGAGCAGAGCGCCGGTTTTTTGCGCCTGCGCACCAGCAGCAACCCGCTGGACATGACAGGCGTGCACCCCGAAACCTACCCGGTGGTGGAGAAAATCATGGCCCACACCGGCAAGCCGGTGGCCGAGCTGATGGGTCGCGCCGAGATGCTCAAGACCCTGAAACCCGAGCTGTTTGCCAATGACAAGTTCGGCGTCATCACGGTGAAAGACATCATCGCCGAGCTGGAAAAACCGGGCCGCGACCCGCGCCCCGACTTCAAGGTGGCGCGCTTCAACGAGGGCGTGGAAGACATCAAGGATTTGAAGGAAGGCATGACGCTGGAAGGCACGGTCAGCAACGTCGCGGCCTTTGGCGCCTTCATCGACATCGGCGTGCACCAGGACGGCCTGGTGCATGTGAGCCAGCTGTCAAACAAGTTCGTCACCGACGCGCGCGAGGTGGTGAAAACAGGCGACATCGTGAAAGTGCGCGTGACCGAGGTCGATGTGGCGCGCAAGCGCATCGGCCTGACCATGAAGCTCGACGCCGCACCGGCTCGCCGCGACGCTCCGCGTGACAACCGCTTTGAAGGCGCTGGCCGCGACCAGCGCGGCGGCCCAGGCCGCAGCGCTGGCAACTTGGGTGGCCAGGGCAGGGCGCCCCAGGCAGCCACCTCGACGGCGATGGAATCGGCCTTCAGCAAGTTGGCGGCGCTCAAAAAATAGATTTTTTGGCCTGTAGCCCACTACCTACAGCTATAGTTTGCTATAAAAATAATAGTTACCAAACCCGAACCGAGGAGCCATTCAATGAGTCTGACCAAGCACCCCGAAGAAGCCGCCGTGCGCGTGCCGCTAGCACACTACATGCAGGGCCACGCCACCGATGACGCCGGCCACATGCGCCAGGCCTTCATGCCGTCGGCCCATATCGAAAGTGTGCGTGAAGGCCCGCTGACGTCCTGGACGCTGGAGGAGTACTGCAAGCGCTTCAAGGGCACGCCAGCGGCCGACGAGGCCACGCGCCGCCGCACGATTGACGCCATCGACATCGGCGGCACGGCAGCCAGCGCAAAAATCACGCTGGTGCATGGCGCGATCACTTTCATCGACTATTTCCTGCTGCTCAAGACCGAACAGGGCTGGAAGATTGCCAACAAGGCCTTCCACGCGCAGCCGGACTGAGTTGCCGCGCCACGGCAGGCGGCTACATCGAAGCCAGCAGCATGTCCTGGTAGTCCTGCCGCGTTGCCAGCCTGGGATTGGTCTTGTGACAGTGATCGGCCATCGCGCCGTCGATCACGGCCTCGAACTGGCTCTGGCTCACACCCACCGCCGCCAACCCTGCCGGCAGGCCAAGCCGGGCATTCATGGCCTTGATCGCCTCGGGAATGTCGCTGCCCGAGCCCAGCCCCATGGCGCTGGCCATGCGGTCCAGCCGGCGCTCCTTCCGCACCGACTCGGCTTCGGCGTTGAAGCGCACCACAGCCGGTAAAAACAGGGCGTTCAGCGTGCCATGGTGCAGCCGCGGATCAACGCCGCCCAGGCTGTGGCTCAGCGAATGCACACAGCCCAAACCCTTTTGAAACGCCATCGCGCCCTGCATGGACGCGCTCATCATGTTCAGGCGCGCCTCGCGGTCGCTGCCGTCCTGGGTGGCGCGCGCTATATGTGCCCAGCCGCGGGCCAGGCCGTCGAGCGCGATGCCGTCGGCGGGCGGGTTGAAGAGCGGCGCCATGAATGTTTCCATGCAGTGCGCAATCGCGTCCATGCCGGTGGCGGCGGTAAGGTGGGCGGGCAGGCCTAGCGTCAGTTCGGGATCGCAAATCGCCGCTTTGGGCACCAGGTGCCAGGAGTGAAAGCCCAGCTTGCGGTGGTCGTCCACGATGATGATGGCGCCGCGGGCGACTTCGCTGCCAGTGCCGCTGGTGGTCGGCACGGCGATCAGCGGCGCGACCCTGTCGGTGATCTTCAGCGAGCCGCCTTCGATGGTGGCTTAGGTGGTCAGCGGGCCTTCGTGCGTGGCGGCAATCGCCACGCCCTTGGCGCAGTCGATCGACGAGCCGCCACCCACTGCGATCAGGCCGTCGCAGTGGTTCGCCTTGTACACCGCAGTAGCGGCGCGCACCGCGGCTTCCGTCGGGTTGGAGGGCGTCTGGTCGAACACCGCGACGCTCATGCCGGGCAGGGCGTCCAGCGCCTTTTGCAGCACGCCTGCCGCCTTGACGCCCGGGTCGGTCACGATCAGCGGACGGGTGATGCCGACTCGCTCGCATTCCTGCTTCAACAGCTTGACGGCGCCGAACTCGAACTGGATCTGGGTGACGTAGAAGATGAAGGCCATGGCTGTCTGCGAGAGTTACGATGGGAAGCCTCACTTTAAACGCAAGCGGCCGCAGACCGAATGGATATGCTCCCCCTCACCCCTGCCATGCGTTCGGTGCTTGACCGCATGGTTCGCGCCGGCCACGCGCCGCTCTACACGCTGACGCCGCAGCAGGCAAAGGACGCCTATGAGACAGGTGCAAGCGTGCTTGAGTTGCCCAAGGCACAACTCGAGCGCGTGGAAGACATTGAGAT
>JBKJKI010000249.1:0-15765 GCA_046597475.1 Polaromonas sp.
GCACCACCGAGTTTTCCAAGAATTCCGGCCGCACCGAATTGCGCCTGGCCATGGAAGCCACGCTGGCCGCGCTGGCCGACGCCGGCATCGACCCGAGCGAAGTGGACGGTTTCTCGTCCTACACCGTGGACAAGGTGCCCGAGTACGAAATCGCCCGCCTGCTGGGCGCCAAGGACGTCAAGTTCTTCTCTCAGGTGCCGCATGGCGGCGGCGCGGCCTGCGCGCCGGTCCTGCACGCCGCCATGGCGGTGGCCACCGGCGTGGCCAAGACGGTGGTGGTGTACCGCGCCATGAACGAGCGCAGCTGGTACCGCTTCGGCTCGGGTAGCTACGGCTTCGCCTCGACGCCGATCTTCGAGAACGTCAACTACGGCTGGTACATGCCTTATGGCTTTCACACGCCGGCGGCCTGGGTCGGTATGTTCGCCCAGCGCTACATGCACCGCTACGGCGCGACCAGCGAGGACTTTGGCCGCGTCGCCGTGGCGGCGCGCGACTTTGCCGCCACCAACCCGGCAGCGTTCTTTCATGGCAAGCCCATCACGCTGGCCGAGCACCAGGCTTCGCGCTGGATTTGCGAACCGCTGCACCTGCTCGACTGCTGCCAGGAGTCCGACGGCGCGGTGGCGATGGTCATCACGTCGAGCGAGCGGGCCCGTGACCTGAAACAAAAGCCGGTCGTCATCAAGGGCGCGGCGCAGGGTGTCAGCGACGGCCAGCAGGTCATGACCTCGTACTTTCGCGAAGACATCACCGGCCTGCCCGAAATGGGCCTGGTCGCCAAGCAGCTCTGGCAGCAAAGCGGCCTGTCGGCCGAGGACATCCAGACAGCGGTGATCTACGACCACTTCACGCCCTTCGTGCTGCCGCAACTCGAAGAGTTCGGTTTCGTCAAGCGCGGCGAGGCCAAGGACTTCATTCGCGCCGGCCAGCACGCGCGCGGCGGCAGGCTGCCGATCAACACCCACGGCGGACAGCTGGGCGAGGCCTACATCCACGGCATGAACGGCATTGCCGAGGGCGTGCGCCAGGTGCGCGGCAGCTCGGTCAACCAGGTTGCCGATGTGCATAACGTGCTGGTCACGGCCGGCACCGGCGTGCCGACCAGCGGCCTGATTCTGGGCGACGCCTGAAACCGGGCAAGGAGAAAGACACCATGTTCATCGACCTCACTCCCGAACAGCACGCCCTTCGCCTGAAGGTGCGCGACTATTTCAACGACCTGATGACGCCCGAGCTGCGCATGGAGTTGCGCGGCGCCGAAGGCGGCGACACCTACCGCAACACCATTCGCCAGATGGGCCGCGACGGCTGGCTGGCCGTGGGCTGGCCCAAGGAGCACGGCGGCCAGGGCCTGAGCGGCACCGAGCAGCTGATCTTTTTTGAAGAGGCCAACATTGCCGGCGCGCCGCTGCCCTTTGTGACCATCAGCACCGTCGGCCCCGCGCTGATGGAGCACGGCACGACCAAGCAAAAAGAGCAATTTTTGCCTGGCATTGCCGCTGGCGAGACGATTTTTGCCATTGGCTACTCCGAGCAGCAGGCCGGCTCTGACCTGGCCACGCTCAAGACACAGGCGCGGCTGGAAGGCGATCTGGAAACAGGACATTTCGTGATCAACGGCGCCAAGCTGTGGACTTCGGGCATCGAGTCGGCCGACCATGTCTGGCTGGCCGCGCGCACCGACCCGGAGCTGGCACGCCACAAGGGCATCTCGATCCTGATCCTGGACACCGACGCGCCCGGCTTTTCGCACACACTGATCAAGACCGTTGGCAACTTCACAGCCGCCACCTATTACGACAACGTTGAAGTGCCGGCCGACCGGCTGGTGGGCGAGCTGCATGGCGGCTGGAAGCTCATCACCTCCCAGCTCAACCACGAGCGCCTGGGGCTGGGCTCGTGGTCAGACAAGGTGTTTGGCCCGTTCAACCGGGTGCTGCAGTGGGCCAAGGCCAGGGACGAGCAGGGCCGCCGCGCCGTAGATCAGCCCTGGGTTCGGCGCGCACTGGCCGATTGCTACACGCGCATGGAGGCAATGCGGCTGATCAACTTCCGCATTGCCGCCGAGCTGGAGCAGGGCCGCATGGACGTGGCGCTGGCCTCGACCACCAAGGTCTACGGCTCCGAGAGTGTGATTGAAATTTTGCGCCGCCTGGTGGAAATCGTCGGTGCCAGCGCCTTGGTGCGCGCCGGCTCGAGCGCCGCGCTGCTGCTGGGCGAGCTGGAGTATGAAGTGCGCGCCTGCACCCTGATGACCTTTGGCGGTGGCACCAACGAAATCCAGCGCGAGCTGATTGCGCAGTTCGGCCTGAGCATGCCGCGCCCGGTGCGCTGACGTGGTTCGTTCACATTCAATTCAACGATTGCATAAGGGGACGGCGTGAATAAAGCATCCATCGTGTCGCGCGAAGTAACGCAGGCCAAGCTCGATATCCGGTCACAGGCGGCACAGCGCCACCGGGCCTCACAAATCTACACGACGGCCGACCGCATCGAGGAAAGCGCAGCGCGCTTTGCCACGCGGCCCTGCCTGTTGTACGGTAACCAGCACTACGACTACGACCAGGCCAACCGGCGCATCAACCAGGTGGCGCATGCCGCGCACGCGCTGGGCGTGCGCTGCGGCGACGTGGTGGCGATCTGCCTGGAAAACCGCCCGGCCTTCATGTTTGCCTGGCTGGGCTTGGCCAAGCTGGGCGTGCGCGTGGCGTTTCTCAACACCAACGTCAGCGGCAAACCGATGGTGCACGCGCTCGAAGCCACCGGCGCTCGCCACATCGTGGTGGGCGAGGAGTGTCTGGAGCTGTTTGCAGCCACCGAACTGCCCAACGACCTGCGCTACTGGCTCTGGCCAGACGCCGAGCGGCCGGCCGCGCCCGCGCTGCGCGCGTGCTGCGAGCTGGATCTGGAGCAGGCTGCCGACCAGGCGCCCGATACCAACCCGCCGGCCGAATGGCGCGCCGGTCTGGTGGCGGGCGACCCGGCCTTGTACATCTTTACGTCGGGTACCACCGGGCTGCCCAAGGCGGCGCTGATCAGCCACGCCCGCTGGCTCATCACGGGTGATGTGATGGTGGCCACGATGGACGTGACGCCGGAGGACTGCTTTTATTGCTTCTTGCCGCTCTACCACGGTGCGGCCTCGCTGTCGGCCGGCGCCACCGCATTTGCCTCGGGCGGCAGCTTGCTGCTGCGCCGCAAGTTCAGCCGCAGTGAGTTCTGGGCTGACGTGCGGCGCCACAACGTGACGATTTGCCAGTACGTCGGCGAAATCTGCCGCTTCCTGTTGAGCGTGCCGGCGCAGCCGGACGACCACCAGCATCCGTTGCGCAAGATGGTCGGCGCCGGCATGGCGCCCGAAGTCTGGGAGCAGTGGACGCGCCGTTTTGGCGAGCAGTTCCAGGTTTATGAAGGCTGGGGCTCGACCGAATCGAACACCAACACCATCAACGTTGACAACCGCATCGGCTCGTGCGGCCGCGTGCCGTTCTGGGAAAAGACCAACCTGCGCCTGGTGCGCTACGACATCGACAGCGACAGCCACCCGCGCGACGAGAACGGCTTCATGCAGCAATGCGAAGTGGGCGAGGTGGGTGAGGCCATCGGCATGATCATCGACCTGCCCGACGTGATAGGTGGCCGTTTCGAGGGCTATACCTCTCCAGAGGCCACTGAAAAGAAGATTCTGCGCAACGTCTTCAAGGAGGACGACGCCTGGTGGTCGTCGGGCGACCTGCTGCGCTATGACGAGGACGGCTACTGCTGGTTTGTCGACCGCGTCGGCGACACCTTCCGCTGGAACAGCGAGAATGTCTCGACCACCGAGGTGGCCGATGCGCTGGGCGACTTTCCGGGTCTCGACGCCATCACCGTGTACGGCGTGAAGGTGGAGGGCGCCGAAGGCCGCGCCGGCATGGCCGCGCTGGTATTTCAGCCGGACGTGGTGTTCGATCCGGCCGCGTTCTGGGCCTTTGCCCTGGAGCGTTTGCCGCGCTATGCGGCGCCGCACTACCTGCGCATTGCCGCTACCACTGACATGACGGGCAACTACAAACTGCGCAAGGTCGATCTGCAGCGCCAGGGCTACGACAGCGCCCAGGTGAGCGACCCGCTGTTCGTGCGCGACGACAAGGCCCGGACCTATGTGCGGCTGGACGCCTCCAATGCGCTGCTGCCTCTGGGTACGACAGCATCACCTGCACAGAAGGCCCTGGCATGACGCGCCTGCACGCCCGGGTGGTGCTGGACTATCCATTTACCGCACCAGCCACCGACGGCTCGGTGGTCGAGGTCGCGCCCGGCATCTTGTGGGTGCGCATGCCTATGCCGATGGCGCTGGACCACATCAACATCTACCTGCTGCGCGGCAGCGAGGGCTGGACGCTGATCGACACCGGCCTGAACACCGAGACCGCGCGCGAGCGCTGGGAGCATATTGCCGCCACGCATCTTCAGGGCCTGCCCATCGTGCGCCTGGTCTGCACCCACATGCACTACGACCACGCGGGTTTGGCAAGCTGGCTGTGCGAGCGTTTCAACATTCCGCTGTACATGACGCACGGCGAGTACTACATGATGCGCGCGCTGGCCGACCCAATGCCCGACCCGCTGCCGCAGGCCCAGTCCGAGTTTTACCAGCGCGCCGGCATGCCACAAGAGCGCGTCGATCGCATGTGGAAGGCCATGCGCAAAGACCCCTTCATGCCGCCGCAGCCGCATTCGTTCACGCGCCTGCGCGGTGGCGACGAGATCGAGCTGGGGGGGCGCATATGGCGCGTCGTCATCGGCGAAGGCCACTCGCCCGAGCACGCCTGCCTGTACTGTGAGCAGGACGAAATCCTGCTTGCTGGCGACCAACTGCTGCCGCGCATCAGCTCCAACGTGCTGGTCACGGGCATCGAGCCCGAGGCCAATCCGCTCAAGCTGTGGCTGGCCTCGCTGACGCGCCTGGAGCAGTTGGCGCCCGGCACGCTGGTGCTGCCCTCGCACGAGCGGGTGTTTCGTGGCCTGCATGCACGCACGCAAGAGTTGCGCGAGCACCATGAGCACCAGTTCGTGCTGCTGCGCGCTTATCTGACCGAACATGCCAGCTGCACCGCCTTTGAGGCCATGCTGTGCCTGTTTCCGCGCCTGCGCGGCCCGGTGGACGACATGCTGGCGCTGGGCGAGTCGATTGCCCACCTGTCCTGGATGCGCTATGAAGGCGTGTTGCGACGCGTGCTTGACGAAGACGGCGTTTATCGATTTGCGCTGGCCGACCCGTCGTTTGCGCTCACACTGCCGCCCTCCGTCGCTACTGAGGAAAGCCCCGAACTCGCAGAGGCAAGCCATGCAAGACACTGAAAGTTTCCGCGCCGAAACGCGCGCCTGGCTTGAGGCTAACTGCCCGCCCGCCATGCGCCAGCCGCTGACGCAAGAGCAAATCGTCTGGAGCGGCTCCCAGGTCAAGTTTGCCAACGACGACCAGCGCGTCTGGTTCGAGCGCATGCGCGACCGTGGCTGGTTTGCGCCCGACTGGCCGGCCGAGCTGGGCGGCGGCGGCCTGGCCCCGAAGCAGGCACGCATCGTCGAGCAGGAAATGCTGCGCCTGACCTGCCGCCCGCCGCAGTTCAACCTGGGCGTGTGGATGCTCGGGCCGGTGCTGCTGGAGCTGGGCACTGAAGAACAAAAGCGCGAGCACCTGCCGCCCATGATGCAAGGCCGCATGCGCTGGTGCCAGGGTTTCAGCGAGCCCAATGCCGGCTCCGATCTGGCCAGCCTGAAGACCTCGGCGCGCAAGGACGAGAACGGCGACTTTGTCGTCAACGGCTCAAAAATCTGGACATCCTATGGCGATCAGGCCGACTGGATGTATGCGCTGGTGCGCACCGACACCACCGTGAAGAAGCAGGAGGGCATCAGCTTCATCCTGATTGACATGAAAAGCCCAGGCGTCACCGTCAAGCCGATTGAACTCATCAGCGGCAAGTCGAGCTTTTGCGAGGTGTTTTTTGACGACGTGCGGGTGCCGGCGCGCCAGCTGGTCGGTCCGCTCAACGGCGGCTGGACGGTGGCGAAAAAGCTGCTGCAGCACGAGCGCGCCGCCATGTCCAAGTTCAGCGAAGGCGCTGCGCCCTCGCACGATGCCCTGGCCGTGGCACGTCCTTACCTGTATGACGAAGACGGTACCTTGCTGGAGCCGGTGTGGCGCGACCGCCTGGCCGCGCTGCTGATGGACTCGCATGCGTTTTCGCTGACGCACCAGCGCGTCAAGGAAGAAGGCATGGCACGCCTGGACATAAGCGGCCCGGCCTCCATCATGAAACTGGTGCAGACCGAGCAGGAAGTGGCCAAGTACGAACTGCTGATGCAGCTGATGGGCCAACGTGGTCTGAGCTGGGAGGGCGATGAGTTCAGCCGCGACGAGCACGACATCTGCCGGCTTTGGCTGCTGTCCAAGACCTACATCATCTCCGGCGGCAGCAGCGAGGTGCAGCTCAACATCATTGCCAAGCGCGTGCTCGGCCTGCCGGGCTGAAAGGGCGCCGCGATGCACACGATGAAAGAACCGGAGACACAGGCATGAGTTTTTTGCTGAACGATGAACAGCGCCAGCTGGGCGACAGCGCCACGGAGTTTTTGAATGCGCAGTCGCCCATCAGCCTGCAGCGCCGCCTGCGCGACGAGCGCGCGCCGCTGGGTTTCGAGCCGGCGCTGTGGCAGCAGGTGGTTGATCTGGGCTGGCCGGCCGCCGTCTTTCCCGAGGCGTACGACGGGCTGGGCGTGGGCTACGCCGGCCTGGGCGCAGTCTTCGAGGCCATGGGCCGAACGCTGGCAGCGCTGCCGCTGCTGTCGTCGGTGGTGCTGTGCGGCGAGCTGCTGCTGGCCGCCGGCACTGAAGCGCAGCGCCAGCGCTGGCTGCCCGGCCTGGTCGACGGCCAGCAGCGCCTGGCGCTGGCGCTGGACGAGCAGGGCCGCCACCATCCCGAGCGCATCAAAACCCGCGCCCGGCGCAATGAAGAGGGCAACGGCTGGGTGCTGGACGGCGAGAAATGGTTTGTCATCGACGGCATCGGCGCGCCCTGGCTGATCGTTGTGGCTCGTGTGCTGGACGCGCAGGGCGCAGATGAAGGCCTGGGCCTTGTCATGGTCGAGGCTGCGCAGGCCGGCGTCACGCTGCAGCCCACGCTGCTGGCTGACAGCCGCAACCATGCGCGCCTGACGCTCTCTAATGTGGAGGTCGCCGACGAGCTGCGCCTGAACGCCGTCACTGATTGCGCGCAGGCACTGGACGCTGCGCTCGATCGCGCCCGCATCTGCCTGACCGCCGAAGGCCTGGGCCTGCTGCGCGAGGCCTTCGAGCGCACCAATGCCTACCTGAAGGAGCGGGTGCAGTTCGACGTGCCGATTGGCTCCTTTCAGGCGCTGCAGCACCGCATGGCGCGGCTCTACACCGAGCTGGAAATGCTGCAAAGCTGCGTGCGCGCCGCCTTGTCTGCCATTGACACGCAAGACGCCGAGCTGGCGCTGCTGGCCAGCCTGGCCAAGGCGCGCGCCTCCGACCTGTGCGAAAAGCTGATGAACGAGGCGGTGCAGCTGCACGGCGGCATCGGCGTGACCGACGAATTTGATTTGGGGCTGATGGTCAAGCGCGCCCGCGTGCTGCAACACAGCCTGGGCGACGGGGTGTTTCACCGCGATCGCTATGCACGACTGAAAGGGTTTTGAACGCCATGACTTCTGCTGCAATCACCGCCGCCAATGCGTCGGCTCCCGAGCCCGATTTGCTGACCCAGGTCGCCCGCTGCCACGCGCAGCTCACCGCGCCGGGCGCGCCGTTCGAGCTGACCGAGCTGAGCGTCAACGGCCAGACGCTGCCGGCTTACCGCAATGCCTTTGCCTCGCTGCCGGCCCTGTTGGAGGCTGGCCGCGTGCATGGCGCGCGTGAATTCATGGTTTACGAAGGCGATCGCTGGACGTTTGACCGTTTTTATCAGGCGGCGGACGCGCTGGCCGGTCGCTTGCAGGCCGAGCACGGCGTCAAAGCCGGCGACCGCATCGCCATTGCCATGCGCAACCGGCCTGAGTGGGCAGTAGCGTTTGTCGCGGTTGCGCTGCTGGGCGCCGTGCCCGCGCCGCTCAACAGCTTTGGCCTGCGCGATGAGCTGCTGGTCAATTTGCGCGACTTGCGGCCGCGCTGGCTGATCTGCGACACCGAGCGCTTTGCCCGTGTGGACGCTGATCTGGCCGCGCTTGACTGCCGCGCCGTGGTGGTCGAGGGCGCGCCCGGTCAGGGCGATGCCGACTGGGCCGCGCTGATTGCGCCCGGCGCGCCTGCCGTGCAGCCGCCCGCGCTGGCGCCGCAAGACGACGCCCTGATCCTCTTCACCTCGGGCGCCAGCAGCCAGGCCAAGGGCGTGCTCTCCTGCCAGCGCGCGGTCTGTCAGGCACTGCACAACATCGACTACATCGGCGCCATCACCGCCATGACCTCGCCCGCCATGATCCAGGCCATGATGGCGCGCGGCCTGCAGCCGACCACGCTGACGGCCGTGCCGCTGTTTCACGTCAGCGGCCTGCATGCGCAGCTTTTGGCTTCACTTCGCCATGGGCGCCGGCTGGTGTTCATGCACCGCTGGGGGCCGACACAGGCGCTGCAATTGATTCAGAAAGAAAAGATCACCCAGTTCAATGGCGCGCCATCGATGGTGATGCAACTGTTGGCTGAACCCGGCTTTGATGACCCGGCCGTTACAGGCAGCCTGGGCGGCGTCGGCTTTGGCGGCGCCGGCCTGCCGCAGCGCCTGATCGACGATGTGCTGAACCGGCGTGGTGACGCCATGTCGGGCACCGGCTTTGGCCTGACCGAAACAAACGGCGTGGGCGCGGCCGCCTCGGGCCGGCTGTTCCAGCTCAAACCCCAAACCTCGGGGCCGATCGCGCCCATCATTGAGCTGCGCGTGGCCGACTTTGACGGCACGCCGCTGCCGACCGGTCAGGCCGGCGAGCTGTGGCTGCGCGGTGTCACCGTGATGCAGGGCTACTGCGCCCAGCCCGCCAACAGCGCCAAGGCGCTGGAGCCCGACGGCTGGTTTCGCACCGGTGACATCGGCTTTCTGGATGCCGACGGCTTTTTGCGCGTGGTCGACCGCATCAAGGACGTGATCAACCGCGCCGGGGAGAAAATCGCCGCGGCCGAAGTCGAGTCCTGCCTGCTGCAGCATCCCTTGCTGGTCGAGGCGGCGGTGTTCGCCCAGCCCGACGATCAGACCGGCGAGGCCGTCGTCGCCGTGGTGGTGCTCGCAGCCGGCGCGACTTTGACGGCAGACGATGTTCGAGCCCACGTGGCGGGACGGTTGGCGGCTTACAAAGTGCCGGCGCGGGTGTATTTGCGACACGACATCCTGCCGCGCAATCCGGCCGGAAAAATGCTCAAGGTAGCGCTCAAGCGCGAGTACGCGCAAGGCTGATTCCCCATGCCCCACGGAGGCCGCAAGACCTGTTTCCAAGCCGGCAGCTCTTCCATGGAGGGATATCTGCCGGCTTTGCTTTATTCGCGGTCTTCTGGCTAAGGGTCTGAACCTAGTCTTATTTGACGATGGAAGGATTATCGTCACGCAAAACAATCTGCACCGGAGAGATAAGTTGCGACGGTGAACCGTTGATTGTTCATTTGTTCATTTGTTTTTTTGTGCCGCGATTCGCGGTGATTTGTATGAGCCAACCCTTGATGAAGGAGACTTTGATGAAGCAAACCATGACCCCCGTACCGATCGTTCTTGCCATGAGCCTGTTGTTTGCCGGAGCGGCGCTGGCCAAGGTTCCCGCCGCCGAGGCCGACAAGCTCGGCAAGGATCTGACCTGCGTCGGCGCCGAGAAGGCCGGTACCAAGGACGGTGTTCCCGAGTACACCGGTAAATGGCTGGGCACGCCACCCGGTGTCAAGTACACGCTGCATGTTGGCGAGCACCCGGTTGACCCTTACGCTGCTGAAAAGCCCTTGTTCACGATCACTGCGGAAAACCAGGCGCAATACGCGGCCAAGCTGTCCGACGGACAAAAGGCCTTGTTTGCCAAGTTCCCCAAGACCTTCCGCATGGAGGTCTATCCGGGCCACCGTGATTTCCGCTTCCCCGACTCGGTCTGCGAAGTAGCCAAGAAAAATGCGCTCAACGCCGAGATCACCGACGGCGGCCTGGGCATCAGTGGCGCGCTCAAGGGTGCCATCCCGTTCCCGATTCCGAAGAACGGCCAGGAAGCGTTGATGAACAACATGTTCCCCAACCGGGCTTTCAACGAAGACAAGACCACCGACTTTGCCAACGTGCTGTCCGATGGCTCCATTTCCTGGGGCCGGGCGCGCAACCTAAACCTTGGCATCGTCGGCAAGCCGGACGAGGTGGGCAAGCCGCTTGAGGGTGTGATGGCCTACAGCAAGGCGACTGTCATGTTGCCCGAGCGCGAAAAGGGCGCCGTTAGCGTGTCTTCCGAGCCCGTCAACTTTGCAAAAGACAAGCGCCTGGCCTGGAACTACGACCCTGGCACACGCCGCGTGCGCCAGTTGCCCGAGTACGGCTTTGACCAGCCCTTGGGCGGCTCCGGCGGCAAGATGACGATTGACTCTGACCGCCTGTTCAACGGCTCGCCCGAGCGCTACAACTGGAAACTGCTGGGCAAACGCGAGATGTACATTCCTGCCAATGCCTACAAGCTCCACGCCAATACCGTGAAGTACGCTGACCTGCTCAAGCAGGGCGTGCCCAATGCCGACTACATCCGCTGGGAACTGCACCGCGTCTGGGCCGTCGAGGGCACGTTGAAAGAGGGCTACCGCCATCTCTACGGCAAGCGTGTGCTGTTTCTTGACGAGGACAACGGCATGGCCGTCATGACCGACATGTATGACGCACGTGGCTCGCTCTGGCAGTACGCCTTCCTGAACTACTACTACGGCTTCGATATCAACGCGTGGCAGGCTGGAACCGCCTTTTACTTCGACCTGAACTCGGGCGGCTACATCGCCTACAACCTGTTCCAGGAACGTCCCAAAGGGCCAATACTGAACAAGGGTGACATGAACGCATCCATGTTCACGCCGGAAGCCGCACGCAACGCCGGTAATTAAATACTTTCAAGAAAATAGGGAGAGCTAATAATGAAATTGATAAAGAACAAGGCCCTCAAGCCGGTTGCCATGGCTGTGTTGACGCTGATCGTGGCTGGCGTTGCACAGGCCGGTGAAACCATTGTTTTTGACAATGGTGTGAATCTGGACTGGCGTTTTACCACCAACTACACGCTGTCGCAGCGTACCAAGAGTGCCGACCCTCTGCTGGCCCGCAATGCCGGCGCCAATGACGGAGACAACAACTTCAAGAAGAACGCACTGACGGCCAACCGTGTTTCGGGGCTGTTCGAGGGCAAGATCTCCAAAGGCGAGAGCGGCTTCGTGCTGTCGGGCAGCACGTTTTATGACGACGTTTACCACCACAGCAACGACAACACGGGCCTGGTGAACAAGCCAGGCCCGGTGAACGAGTTCACCGATGCGGCCAGGCGCTACCACGGTGGCTATAGCCGCTTCCTTGACGCCTATGGTTACACCTCGTTTGAACTGGGCGAGTCCAGCCGCGCTACGGTACGCCTGGGCCGCCAGGCGGTCAACTGGGGCGAGGCGGTGTTCTTTCCCAACATGTCTCAGGCGCAAGGGCCATTCGACGGCACCAAAACCGGCATACCCGGCACGGAAACCAAGGACTCGCTATTGCCAGAGGATCAGCTTGCCGCCTCAATCGAGGTGACCCCGCGCTGGACCTTGCTGGGTCAGTATCAGTTCGGCTTTCATCCGACCATCGCGCCGGCGCCGGGTTCATTCCTGAACAGCTCTGATGGCGTGGGCCCTGGCGGCACCTGCCTGCAACCCTATGTGAACAACAGGTGCAGTTTTGGCCTGCGCAGACCTGACATCCTGCCCAGCAAAACCGGCCAGTGGGGCATAGGCACGCGCTACCGCGTCACGGACCAGACCGAGGCTGGCCTGTATTACCTCAATTACAACGATCGTACGCCGCTGCCGATCATCAACGCAGCCACGAGTTCGTACCAGGTGCGCTACTTTGACAAGGTCAAGCTGATTGGCGGAACCGTCAGCACAAAGGTAACGAACAATACCTCTGGCTACGGTGAGTTGACCTATCGCGACGGTGTGCCGGTGCTCGTTGGCGCGCTCGGCACGCCAACGCGTGCCAAGGCAACCCAGCTCAACCTAGGCACCTTGACCAATTTCGGCCGAACCCCGATTGCCGAGTCGGTACTCCTTCTGACCGAAATGTCGGCGGTGAAATACAGAGGGTACGACGGCCCCGAGAGCGGCCTGACTTTCAAGACCGATTCTGGCGTGGCATTTACCGCCACCCTGGCGCTGGGCTATCCCGGTATTTTCGAGGGCTGGGACCTGACTGTTCCCATCGCCTATTCGCAACAGCTGAGTGGCCGTACCCTGTTGGGTGGCTTTGGTGGCGGCAAGGGCGACAAGCGCTACAGCATCGGCGCCTCCTTCACCCGCCGGGGCAACTTCTCCGTTGGCGTGACCTACCTGGGTTATGCCGGCGGTGCGTCCACGGATGTGACGAGCAGTCGCTTGCTGGCCGATCGCGATACGCTGGCGTTGAACATGAAATACTCGTTCTAAGGTCAGCTGACTTTATGTTCAAGGCCTGGGGAAACCCAGGCCTTTTTTGTTGGTGCGCGAGCCGTTGCAGCAGTCAGGTGATGACCATGAAAATGCCGGCACCACAGATAGTCGTGCCGGCATTTTTACTATGATTTAAATAGCTTGATTCGGCCGTGGTGTATGGACAAGAGGCCGATAAGGCTTAAAACCAGTAACGGATCAGCTCCTTGTAGGGTGGGCACCGCCCACGTCATCCTCTACGGGCTACCAGGCATGAAGCCACGTGGGCAGTGCCCACCCTACGAAGAAGCAAGACCGAAAACCGGTGCTCAGCCCGCGCTGATGTTGGCGGGCCCGAAGAAGGCGCGCATTTGCACGATGCGACCGGCGTCGTCAAAGCGGAACAGGTCTATGGGCCGGATGGTGGTGCGCCGGCCATTGACTTCAAACGAGACACTGAAGGCAAAGGCCGCCTCGCCGGCCACGGCACGCACTGAGCCTTCGAGCGCGACCTCCAGTTTCAGCCTGAGCGAGCCGGCATAAAAAGCGCGAATTTCGGCCAGACCGCGCTTGGGCTTTGATCCGACCGGGTCTTCGACCAGTGCATCGGCGGCGTACAGTGCAACGATGGCGTCCAGGTCGGAGGCGTTGAGCGCGCACACATAGGCCTCTACAGCGGCCTGCATGTGTTCGGGCGTGGGCATGGGCATGGGCATGGGCATGGGCGCGCCGTGCTCAGAACTGTGTTGGCCGCGTCACCGCGTCGATGCCGCCGTCCACATAAAACTGCGCGCCATGCACGAAGCTGGCGGCCTCGCTCATCAGGAAGACGACCACCGACGCCATTTCGCGCGGTTCGGCGCGCCGGGCAATGGGCGCGACGAAGTTCTTGATGGATTCGCTGAAACGCGGGTCTTGCAGCCCGGCCTGCAGCAGCGGGGTTTCGGTGGCGCCAGGCGCCAGCGTGTTCAGGCGCACGCCGGCCTGGCCCCAGGTGGGGGCGCGCTTGCGCACGGCCACGGTCAGCGCGTTCTTCGAGCCGGCATAGGCCAGGTTGCCGCCTTGCGCGCCCGCGCCCATGACGATGGCGCTGACGGCGGCTTCGTCGCCAGCCTCGCAGGCGGCGGCCAGCGGGTTCTTGTCCCAAGGCAGCATGGCCGAGGCGACCGACGAAATCACCACGGCCGAAGGGTTCTTGCCTTTTTGCAGCGCCGGCAGCAGGCCGTCGAGCAGTTCGACCGCGCCAAAGTAGTTGACCGATGTGACCAGTGATGCCGGCTGCACCTGCGCGCCCAGGCCGGCGCATAGCACCAGGCCGTCTAGCGTGCCGCCCGAGCGCTCCAGGGCCTGCGCAATGATGGCCTGCCGACCCCCGGCGGTGGACAGGTCGCCGGTGATCTCGGCGTTGCGCAGGTCCACGCCAATGACGGTGTGGCCGGCGGCCTTCAGTGCTTCAACGGTGGCGGCGCCAATGCCGGAGGCCGAGCCGGTAACGAGGGTAGTGGGCATGGATTCAGTCCTTTGGTTGGGGTAAGTTGCAAACAGGGTAGCGTGCATCACACCGCAATTGGCGCTGCCCGCCTTTCAATTCGAGTGCCTTACAGCGCCGCAATCAGCTCAGGCACGGCGATAAACAGATCCGCCTCCAGCCCGTAGTCGGCCACGCCAAAGATGGGCGCCTCGGCATCCTTGTTGATGGCGACAATGACCTTGGAGTCCTTCATGCCCGCCAGGTGCTGGATCGCGCCCGAGATGCCGATGGCGATGTAGAGCTGTGGCGCGACGATCTTGCCGGTCTGCCCGACCTGCCAGTCGTTGGGTGCGTAGCCTGCATCGACGGCGGCGCGGCTGGCGCCCAGTGCCGCGCCCAGCTTGTCGGCCAGCGGCTCCAGCACCTCATGGAATTTCTCGTTTGAGCCCAGAGCCCGGCCGCCGGAGACGATGATCTTGGCAGCCGTCAACTCAGGCCGGTCGCTCTTGGCGATCTCTGAGCCCATGAAAGTGGACTTGCCGCTGTCGGCCACGCCAGCAGGTGTCTCGATGGCGGCAGAACCACCGGTGCTGGCCGCGGCGTCAAAGCCGGTGGTGCGCACGGTGATGACCTTGGTGGCATCCAGGCTTTGCACGATGGCAATCGCGTTGCCGGCGTAGATCGGACGCTCGAAGGTATCTGGCGCATCGACCTTGGTGATGTCGGAAATCTGGCCCACGTCCAGCAGCGCGGCCACGCGCGGGGCGATGTTCTTGCCCGAGGCGGTGGCCGGGAACAGGAGGTGCGAGTAGCTGCTGGCAAGGGCCAGCACCTGCGCGGCCATGTTCTCGGCCAGGCCATGGGCGAAATGCTCGCCCTCGACGTGGATGACTTTGGCGACGCCGGCTATTTTGGAGGCAGCCTGGGCGGCGGCTTCGGCACCCTTGCCTGCCACCAGCACATGCACCTCGCCGCCGCATTGGGCGGCAGCGGTGACGGTGTTCAGGGTGGCGGGGCGGATGCTGGCGTTGTCGTGTTCGGCTATTACAAGAGCGGTCATGTCGTCAATTCCTTAAATTACTTTGGCTTCGTTCCTGAGCTTGTCCACCAGCGTGGCGACGTCGGCGACCTTGATGCCGGCGCTGCGCTTGGGCGGCTCGCTGACCTTGAGGGTCTTCAGGCGTGGCTTGACATCGACGCCGAGCTCTTCGGGTTTGACGTTGTCGAGCTGCTTTTTCTTGGCTTTCATGATGTTGGGCAGCGTGACGTAGCGCGGCTCGTTGAGGCGCAGATCGGTCGTGACGATGGCCGGCAGCGTGAGACTGAGCGTTTCCAGCCCGCCATCGACTTCGCGCGTGACATTGACCTTGTCGCCAGCGACTTCCACCTTGGAGGCAAAGGTGGCCTGGCCCCAGCCCAGCAGGGCTGCGAGCATCTGGCCGGTCTGGTTGCAGTCGTCGTCGATGGCCTGCTTGCCCAGGATCACCAGGCCGGGTTGTTCTTTGTCTACCAGCGCTTTCAAAAGCTTGGCCACGGCCAGGGGCTGCAGCTCTTCGCTGGTTTCAACCAAAATGGCGCGGTCGGCGCCAATGGCCATGGCGGTGCGCAGGGTTTCCTGGCATTGCAGCACGCCGCAGGA
>JBKJKI010000001.1:0-10786 GCA_046597475.1 Polaromonas sp.
TGAGTATTACTTCAAGATGCCGCAGGAGATGGAAGAGCGCGACATCGTCATCGTCGACCCGATGCTGGCCACCGGCAATTCGGCCATCGCGGCGGTAAGCCGGCTCAAGCAGCTCAAACCGCGGTCCATCAAGTTTGTCTGCCTGCTGACCTGCCCGGAAGGCGTGGCCGCCTTGCAAAAAGCGCACCCTGACGTGGCCATCTACACCGCGGCGATTGACCGGCAACTCAACGCGCACGGCTACATCCTGCCGGGCCTGGGCGATGCCGGCGACCGCATTTTCGGGACCAAATAGGTTTTATGTCCATATGTTGCGGTCATTCTTTGCTATTAAATTTATAGTTCTCATCGAATCCTGTTCAATTGAAGCAGCTTGAGAAAAGACAGCACATGACACAGGGGAGTTGAGGCATTCATGGCACTGACGGTTCAGCCGCCACAGAAGCTTGCGCCGCCCGTCCCTTGGCTGGCGGCGGGGCAGCCGTTTCCACCGCTCGAAGCCGCCTGGGGCCGCGAAGCCCCGGCGCCCGGCCTGCTGGCTGCCGGCGACACGCTGGATGTGCCCACGCTGGTGCAGGCTTATTCGCTCGGCATCTTCCCCTGGTTCAGCCCCGGCCAGCCGGTGCTGTGGTGGAGTCCAGACCCGCGCATGGTGCTGCAAGCCGGCCATTTCAGGTTGCACCGGTCGCTGCGCCAGAGCCTGCTCCGTTTCCTGAAAAATCCGGCTTGCGAAATCAGGTTCGACACCGCCTTCGAGCAGGTCATCAAAGCCTGTTCAAGCAAGCCGCGCGACGGCCAGGATGGCACGTGGATCGTTCCGGCCATGGTTCAGGCCTATGCTGCCCTGCACCGTGAGGGCCATGCCCACAGCGTGGAGACCTGGGTTAACGGCGAGCTGGTGGGGGGGCTGTATTGCGTAAATCTGGGGCGGATGGTGTTTGGCGAATCCATGTTTGCCGATCAGACCGACGCCTCAAAAATCGCGCTGGCCGCCCTGCTCTGCTTTTGCCGAGCACAAGACATCCCGATGATCGACTGCCAGCAAAATACGCGCCACCTGGCTTCATTGGGAGCGGCGGAAATCAGTCGCCCGGACTTTGCACTTCACCTGCGCCAGACCGTTAGCCAGACGGCCCCACGATGGGAGTTCGAACCCGTATACTGGAGCCAGATTTTGACTGCCGGAACGCCCAAACCACCGTGACGCACCTCAAAGACCTGCCCCTGCAAGCGCTGCAGTTTTACGCCACTGCACCCTATCCCTGCAGCTATCTGCCCGGCAGGCAGGCGCGCTCGCAGGTCGCAACGCCCAGTCACCTGATCCACAACAATGCCTACTCAGAGCTCGTCACCCAGGGCTTCAGACGCAGCGGCATGTTCACTTACCGCCCCTACTGCGAAGGCTGCCAGGCCTGCGTTCCCCTGCGCGTGGTGGTTGACGCCTTCAAGGCAGACCGAAGCCAGCGCCGTGCCTGGAGGCAGCACCAGTCGCTGCAGGTGCGCGTTCTGAAATTGTGTTTTATGCCCGAGCACTACCAGCTCTACCTTGACTACCAGAACAGGCGTCACGCGGGCGGCGGCATGGACCACGACAGCATCGACCAATACACCCAATTCCTGCTGCAAAGCCGCGTCAACTCGCGCCTGGTGGAGTTTCGTGAAAGCCTGCCCAACGGCGAGGCTGGTGCCCTGAAAATGGTGTCCATTCTCGATGTGCTGGAAGATGGCATCTCTGCGGTCTACACCTTCTACGCCCCCGAGGCGCGCACCAGCTACGGCAATTACAGCGTGCTATGGCAAATAGAGCAGGCCAGGCGCCTTGGCCTGCCTTACCTATACCTTGGCTACTGGATCGCCCAAAGCCCGAAAATGAACTACAAGCTGGGGTTCGCGCCAAATCAGATATTGCGCAATGGCCACTGGATCCACTGGGATGCCAGCTCAGGAGAAGAGGAAACCGGGACGCCGCATGCGGACTCGGCCGTCGCCTGAAAATCAACAAGTGCACTTGAATTTCATAGGATAAAATTTCGTGCAGAAAGCCTGCTCATGAAAAAGCCCGACCGTGTTGTTCCCGCCACCCCGACCGTTCAGGTCATAGAGCGAATTTTCACCTTGCTTGAAATTCTGGCGGCACGCGAGGAGGCGGTCTCGCTGAAAGAAATCAGTGAAAAGTCAGGCCTGCACCCATCGACGGCGCACCGAATTCTGAACGACCTGGCGACAGGGCGTTTTGTCGACCGTCCGGCAGCCGGCAACTACCGGCTTGGCATGCGTCTGCTTGAACTGGGCAACCTCGTCAAGGCACGGCTGAATGTGCGCGATGCCGCCCTCATTCCGATGCGTGAATTGCACAAGCTTACACAGCAACCCGTCAACCTGAGCATGCGTCAGGGGGACGAAATCGTTTATGTGGAGCGGGCTTACAGCGAGCGTTCCGGTATGCAGGTGGTACGTGCCATTGGAGGCCGCGCCCCGCTGCACCTGACCTCGGTCGGCAAGCTTTTTCTGGCCTCTGACGATTCCCAGCGCTTGCGCACCTACGCCACCCGGACAGGATTGCCCGGACAAACACGCAACAGCATCACGGAATTACCCGTCTTGGAGCGCGAGCTTTCCAAAGCACGCCAATACGGTATCGCCCGCGACAACGAAGAGCTTGAACTGGGGGTCCGTTGCATGGCTGCCGGCATCTATGATGACCAGAACCAGCTGGTGGCAGGCCTTTCAATTTCAGCGCCCGCTGACCGCCTGGACGAGCAGTGGTTACCCAAACTGCAGGCGACCGCGAACGAAATTTCTGCCGCGCTTGGCTACAAGTTTCGGTAAACGGCGGTCGGGGTGACTGTTACCCGAGAAAAGACTGCCATGAACATCACGAAATGCGGCCGGCACTCGATGACTGGACTGTTGGGCCAGGCCGCCAGTTGCTGGCCGCTCAAGCGCCCTTGCCTGCTTAGCCGCTGATTTCCTTGGCCGATGCGCTGATGCGCACCTTCTGGTCGGCCACAGGATTGGACTCGACCCAACGACGCACGCGCTCGGCATCGCCAAGGCGACTCAATTTTCCAGCGGAATCCAGAAACACCATGATCAGTTTGCGTCCTGCAATTTTGGTTTGCATGACCAGGCATTGGCCGGCTTCCGAGATATAGCCGGTTTTTTGCAGGCCGATATCCCAATCTGGATTTTTCACCAGGCGGTTGGTATTGTTGTATTGGAGGGTGCGATTGCCTACCGCCACCTGATACCCGGTTGACGTTGTCAACTCGCGCAGCATGGGGTCGCCATGCGCGGCATTCACCAGTGTGGCCAGATCCTGCGCGCTGGACTGGTTGCGGCTGGACAAACCGGTGGGTTCCGCGTAACTGGTGTCACGCATGCCCAGCATTATTGCCTTGGCATTCATCAGATTGACGAATGTCGCCATGCCGCCAGGATAGGTACGGCCCAAGGCATGTGCCGCCCGGTTCTCACTGGACATCAGCGCCAGGTGCAACAACTCCCCGCGCGTCAGCGTGGTGCCCACCCTGAGCCGTGAACTGCTGTGCTTTTCGGTGTCAACATCGTCCTGGGTGATGGTAATCATTTCGTCAAGCGGCAGCTTGGCTCCGCTGATGATGACTCCCGTCATCAATTTGGTCAGGGATGCAATGGGCAGAACGGCGTGGTCGTTCTTGCTGAACAACACCTCGCGCGTATCCTGGTCAATCACCAGCGCAACACTTGACTTCAAGTCGAGCGAGTCCTGGGCGCCGTGCAGCCCGGCAATCTGGCCAAATGAAGGCTTGGCGGGAACGATGGCGTAAACCACCGAACGGCGTTTTTCCTTGGCCTCGAAGCGGGCACTCTTGCGCGCGACAATGACTTTCGTGCCGGGCTTTGCCTTGACCACTATCAATTTGGTGGCCGTTATTTTGGTGGCGTGAGGCTTTTTCACGACCGTGCGTTTAGCTGCGGCCGCATGCGCCGTTGGCGCCACAAGCGCAACCGATAAAGCAAGGAATCCAACGATCTTTGATATGCGACTCAAAATCTGTTTAGACATGATGGATATTGCCTGCTTTGGGTTGCAATTGATGGAATGGCTGGAGTGTATAGAAATAGAAAAAGTCGCGCAATATCAAAAGCTTGCGCGACTTTCCTAAAAAACCGCTTCAAGCTGGGTATTGTATGCGGCCTGGCCCACCAGCCGCCTCCAGAATGCGATTCAAGTGCTTGAATACAAAGAGCTTTTTTCACCGCAGCCGGTTAACCCTGAGCCGCCACGCGGTCCGCCTTGCTTTGAAGTTTATTTAAGGCGTTCAGGTAAGCCTTGGCTGACGCGACGACGATATCCGGGTCTGCGCCCACACCATTGACCACGCGGCCGCTATTTTGCAAACGCACCGTCACCTCACCCTGGCTTTCCGTCGAGCCGCTAATGGCGTTGACGGAATAGAGCACCATCTCCGCGCCGCTCTTGACATGTGATTCAATGGCCTTGAGCGACGCGTCGACCGGCCCGTTGCCATCAGACTCACCCTTGACCTCCTTGCCCCCCATCGTGAACACCACACAGGCCTGAGGCCGTTCGCCAGTTTCGCTGTGCTGCGACAGAGACACGAAACCATATTGTTCGTGGCCATGAGCAGCACTTTCATCGCTCACGAGCGCAAGAATGTCTTCATCAAAAATTTCGCTCTTTCGATCGGCAAGGTCCTTGAATTTAATGAAGGTATTGTTGATGTCCGATTCGCTTTCCATGGCGACGCCAAGTTCCTGCAGGCGCTGCTTGAAAGCATTGCGGCCGCTCAACTTGCCCAGCACGATCTTGTTGGCACTCCAGCCCACATCTTCAGCCCGCATGATTTCGTAGGTATCCCGCGCCTTGAGTACACCATCCTGGTGGATCCCCGAGGCATGGGCAAAAGCATTGGCTCCCACCACTGCCTTGTTGGGTTGCACCACAAAACCCGTGGTCTGGCTCACCAGGCGGCTCGCAGCCAGAATGTGCCGGGTGTCGATGCCAACATCGAGGCCGAAGTAGTCCCTGCGTGTTTTCACGGCCATCACCACTTCTTCCAGCGAGCAATTTCCGGCACGCTCACCCAGACCGTTGATGGTGCACTCAACCTGACGCGCCCCTCCAATCTTCACCCCCGCCAGAGAATTGGCAACCGCCATGCCGAGGTCGTTATGACAATGCACCGACCATACGGCTTTATCGCTGTTGGGGATTCGCTCACGCAGGTTCTTGATGAAGTTCCCATAAAGCTCCGGAATGGCATACCCCACCGTGTCGGGAACATTGATGGTGGTGGCACCTTCACTGATGACGGCTTCGATGACCCGGCACAGAAAGTCCGGGTCAGACCGGTAACCATCTTCCGGACTGAACTCGACGTCGGCCATCAGATTTCGCGCGAAACGCACCGACAGCCTGGCTTGCTCAAAAACCTGGTCAGGCGTCATCCGCAGCTTCTTTTCCATGTGCAAGGCGCTGGTGGCAAGGAAAAGATGCAGGCGCCCGGCATTGGCCGGTTTCAGCGCTTCCGCGGCACGCGAAATGTCACGGTCATTGGCGCGCGCCAATGAGCAGATGACCGAATCCTTGATGACCTCGGCAATTGCCTTGACACATTCAAAGTCGCCGTTTGAGCTTGCCGCAAAGCCCGCTTCAATGACGTCAACTTTCAGGCGCTCAAGCTGGCGCGCAATGCGCAGCTTTTCATCCCGGGTCATCGACGCGCCAGGCGACTGCTCGCCGTCGCGCAAGGTAGTGTCAAAAATAATAAGTTTGTCGGTCATGGATGGCTCCTGTTGGTCTGGTGTATTTTGGTTTCTGCAATAGTCCGAAGTAGTTAACCGGGATCTCAAAATCAGGGGACGAGTTCGAGCGCAGTTGCCGTTTGTCCCGCCGTACTGCGCTGCAGCCCCGACAGGATCGCCTTGAATGAGGCCGACACGATGCTGCGGTCCATGCCCACACCAAAGAGAGTCTGGTCGTTGACGCGCAGCTCCAGGTATGCCACGGCGTGCGCGCCCGCGCCCGATCCAATAGCGTGCTCATGGTAATCAAGTACACGCACGGCATGTCCTGTTGCCTCATTGAGTCCCCCGATAAAGGCGTCTATCGGCCCGGTTCCCGTCCCCTCGACCTCATGGCGGCGACCCGCGACCATCACCTGGGCCCTGATACCGAATGACTTGGCATCCGTACCACCGGATTCTTCGATAACGAGATGTTCAGGCGCGGCGACAGTCTGTACGCCGTATTCCTTTTCAAACAAGGCAAAAAGGTCTTGTCCCGTCAGTTCCTTGCCGGTGGCGTCCATCACGCGTTGAACCACCTGACTGAACTCGATTTGCAGTCGACGTGGAAGCTCAAGGCCAAACTCGCTTTCAAGCAGGTAGGCAATGCCACCCTTTCCAGACTGGCTATTGACCCGAATCACAGCCTCATAGCTTCGGCCAAGGTCTTTCGGATCTATGGGGAGATAAGGCATATCCCAGATATCGCATTCCTTACGCGCGGAAAATGCCTTCTTGATCGCATCCTGGTGCGAGCCTGAAAACGAGGTGTAGACGAGGTCACCGGCGTAAGGGTGGCGGGGATGCACGGGCAACTGGTTGCAATGCTCTACGGTACGACGAATCTCGTCGATCTCTGAAAAATCGAGACCTGGCGATACACCCTGCGTATAGAGATTGAGCGCAATATTAACCAGATCCACGTTTCCGGTGCGCTCACCGTTGCCAAAAAGACAGCCTTCAATACGATCGGCGCCGGCCATCAACGCGAACTCACCTGCCGCCGTTCCCGTGCCCCTATCGTTGTGAGGATGGACCGAAAGGACAATGGACTCGCGCCGCGCCAGGTGGCGATGCATCCACTCCATCATGTCGGCAAAGATATTGGGCGTTGAGTGCTCTACTGTCGAAGGCAGGTTGACAATGCATTTGTGCTCGGGCGTCGGCTGCCAGATATCCGTGACCGCATCAACGACACGCTTGGAAAAGGCAAGCTCAGTGCCCGACCACATCTCGGGTGAATACTGGAAAGTCCATTGCGTCTCCGGTTGAGCGGCACCCAGTTGGACAAAAAGACGGGCGTTGTCGGCCGCAAGTTTCACAATTTCGTCTTCGTTCATCCCGAGGACGACTCGGCGCATGACAGGTGCCGTGGCGTTGTAAAGATGAACAATCGCCGTCTTGACACCCTGGAGAGACTCGAAGGTGCGGCGAATCAGGGGCTCCCGTGCCTGGGTGAGCACCTGGATCGTCACATCATCAGGAATCAGCTGCCCATCCACAAGCCTGCGAAGAAAATCGTACTCGACTTGCGATGCCGAGGGGAAACCGACCTCAATTTCCTTGAATCCGATTTTCACCAGCGTTTCAAACATCTTGAGCTTGCGCTCAATGTCCATGGGCTCAATCAGCGCCTGATTGCCATCACGCAGATCAACACTGCACCAGATGGGCGCCTTGCTCAGGACGGTATCTGGCCAGGTCCGGTCACCCAGGCGAATCGGGGCGAACGACTTGTATTTGCTCGAAGGTGTTTTCAACATGGTCATTCCGTCAATCCTCTAGGTATCAAAAAAACCAGCAACCAAAAACAAAACGGCCCGTTGCTGGAGCAAACGGGCCGTTGGAATCAGCTTGACGCGTATTAATTTGACGCGTGCACTACCGTCTCCGCCCGTTGGCAGCCAGTAGTAGTGCTAGTGAAATCTCTTTCATGATATCAATATACCACAAGCTATTTGTGAAGTCCGCGCTCGTCCGGCTCATCGGTAGACGTCGAAATGACACTGGTCTGCTGGCCCTTGGCTCTGCGCCATCCGTAGAGGACATAACCCGACAGGCCGTAAACCACAAAGAGGCCAAACATCACTGTAGGCGGATGAATGTTGATGACCGCAATGCCCAGCGCAATCAGGACGATCACCACAAAGGGTACGCTGCGCTTCATCTGAATGTCCTTGAAGCTATAAAAGGGCAGGTTGGTCACCATCGTCAAGCCTGCGTAGAGGGTCAGACCGAATGTGATCCATCGCACCTCCACGCCTTCAATGCCTGCATCTGTCATCAACCAGATAAACCCGGCGACCAGTGCGGCGGCAGCCGGCGAAGGCAAGCCCTGAAAAAATCGCTTGTCAACCACGGCCGTATTAACATTGAAGCGTGCCAGACGCAAAGCTGCGCAAGCACAGTACACAAACGCACCAATCCAGCCCCAGCGACCCAGGCTCGTCAGCGCCCAAACGTAGGCGATGAGCGCCGGCGCTGCACCAAAAGACACCATATCGGAGAGCGAATCCATCTGCTCGCCAAAAGCGCTCTGGGTGTTGGTCATGCGTGCGACGCGCCCATCCAGGCTGTCGAGCACCATGGCACAGAATACGCCGATGGCGGCCTGATCAAAGCGTCCATTCATGGCCATGACGATGGCGTAAAAGCCACCGAACAGAGCGGCAAGAGTAAACAGATTCGGCAGGATATAGATGCCCTTACGCCGTTTGCGTGGCACTTGCTGAGTGTCCACCCGATCCGATTCGTCGCCATCATGCATAAAAATACTCCTCACGCACCCGGGGTGCGCGCAATTAGCCATTGGACTCACGACATCGGTGACGCCTCTCGCCGCGCAGCAAATATCTAAACGGCAACAAAGGGGCAAGCATACCAAGTCAGTTCAACCCTTGCGCATCACCGTAATCGAACCGAACGCGGGGCGGCAAAAGTGTTACCCGCACCATTAAAAAAGCCGCGCAACAACTTTGCGCGGCTCACTGCAGGCCAAAACCCGTCTTTGCTGAAGATCAGTTGCGGGTCTGGTCAACCAGCTTGTTTTTCGCAATCCAGGGCATCATGGCGCGCAGCTTCTCGCCCACGACTTCGATCTGGTGCTCCGCATTGAGGCGGCGGCGGCTAATCAGTGTCGGCGCGCCAGCCTGATTCTCCAGCAGGAAACTCTTGGCATATTCGCCGGTCTGGATGTCCTTGAGTACCGCGCGCATGGCGTTCTTGGTATCTTCCGTCACGATGCGCGGGCCCGTCACGTATTCACCATACTCCGCATTGTTGGAGATGGAGTAGTTCATGTTGGCGATGCCGCCTTCGTAGATCAGGTCCACGATCAGCTTGAGCTCGTGCAGGCATTCGAAGTAAGCCATTTCAGGTGCGTAACCGGCTTCCACCAACGTTTCAAAGCCAGCCTTGATGAGTTCGACCGTACCACCGCACAACACAGCCTGCTCGCCGAACAGGTCGGTTTCGGTTTCTTCGCGGAAATTGGTTTCAATAATGCCGGCCTTGCCACCACCATTGGCCATCGCGTAGCTAAGGGCCAGATCACGGGCCTTGCCCGACTTGTCCTGGTGCACGGCGACCAGATGAGGTACGCCGCCGCCCTGGGTGTAGGTGTTGCGAACGGTGTGGCCAGGGGCTTTGGGCGCCACCATCCAGACATCGAGATCGGCACGCGGAATGACGGCGCCATAGTGCACGTTGAAGCCGTGCGCAAAAACCAGGGAAGCGCCTTGCTTGATATTGGGCGCCACATCGTTTCTATAGACAGCGCCGATTTGTTCGTCGGGCAACAGAATCATGACGACGTCAGCGGCTTTGACAGCATCTGCCACTTCAGCAACCTTAAGACCCGCTTTTTCGACCTTGGGCCATGAAGCGCCGCCTTTGCGCAATCCAACTACCACCTTCACGCCGCTGTCATTCAGATTCTGGGCGTGTGCATGACCCTGGCTACCATAGCCAATGATGGCCACTGTTTTGCCCTTGATGAGGCTCAAATCACAATCTTTGTCGTAAAAAACTTTCATCTGTCGCTCCTAAGTAATCAGCAATAAATCATAAAAAATACTCAACCAAAGCAGGTAAAGCAGTCACGCGCGACGGCTCACCACCATGTTCGGTCAAGCTCAAACTCTCAGAATTCGCTCACCACGGCCAATGCCGCTTGAACCCGTTCGCACGGTTTCCAGAATAGCGCTGCGGTCGATCGCTTCCAGAAACGCATCGTTTTTGGTTTGATCGCCCGTCAACTCAATCGTGTAACTTTTTTCTGTCACATCAATGATCCGCCCGCGAAATATATCAGCCATACGCTTCATTTCCTCACGTTCCTTGCCCACAGCACGTACCTTGACCATCATAAGTTCCCGCTCCGTGTAGGCGCCTTCGGTCAGGTCCACCACCTTGACGACTTCAATCAGGCGGTTCAGGTGCTTGGTGATCTGCTCGATCACGTCATCCGAACCCGAGGTCTGGATGGTCATGCGGGACAAGGTCGGATCTTCCGTCGGCGCGACGGTCAGACTTTCGATGTTGTAGCCACGGGCCGAAAAAAGCCCGACGACGCGGGAAAGCGCGCCAGGCTCGTTTTCCAGCAAAACTGCAATGATGTGTTTCATATAAGGATTCCTCTTTTCGCTGCCCTCCCCTGCGCACGGTAATGCGCAGGCTCGGCAGGCAATAGATTCGTCAACTGACGGGTGAATGAATGAAGGAGTGATGCGCCTAGAGGTCTTCAGACCCCAGCAGCATTTCAGTGATGCCCTTGCCGGCCTTCACCATCGGAAACACGTTTTCCGTCGGATCGGTGCGAAAGTCCATGAACACCGTGCGGTCCTTGAGCTTGCGCGCCTCGCGCAGCGCCGGCTCAACATCCTGCGGCTTTTCGATCAGCATGCCAACATGGCCATAGGCTTCGGCCAGTTTCACGAAATTGGGCAACGCATCCATGTAACTGCTGCTGTAACGCCCTGAATACTCGATTTCC
>JBKJKI010000075.1:0-4099 GCA_046597475.1 Polaromonas sp.
GTTTTGTAGCTTGTAAGGCGCAAAAATTACCATTGCTTGCACTCTGCGGAATTTTTAATTCGCCTGCATTCTTTTGACATTGGCCTGCAGCGCCTGAGATAGTTTGTTCCGGAGGTCTAAAAATGGACTGCACGTAGAATCGTGGACCTCAGGGATACCCAGACAGGCATAAGAGATGAATGAAGAAGTACCAATGGCGCCTTCCACTACCGGAGAAGAGCTCGGTTTTCTTGACCTTTTGGTCACATTGGCGGAAAACATCAAACTGTTGATCTTCGGATCGTTGGCTGTGGGTTTGTGCGCGCTAGGCATCAGTTTTGTACTGCCCCAAACCTTCCAGAGCGTGGCCGTACTACAGGCGGAGCAATCCGCTGACGGTGTGATGGCTACCGCTGCCAGTGTGATGAGCACCGCCGCAGTGCTGGATCCTGTGATCGCCTCCTTGGGGTTGGCAAAGGACGATACGGTTGAGGCTGCCCGTCTCAAATTGCGAGATCAAATCAAAACCGCCGTTGGACGAACCGACAAACTCCTTACGCTGACCGTTTCTGCCGGTTCGGCGCAACAGGCCCAAGCCATCGCCAAGGCAGTGCTTCAGCAGACCTACCTGGAGAGCCGCCCCAAGGGCGCTGTGCTGGCTCGATTGGAAACGCAGCTAGCGGAGGCGAAAACGCGCCTCAAAAATGCTCAGGAAGCTGCAGCCGGCCTGCTTAAACGGCTGGAGGCAAACGGCTCTGGCGTCGGCGCTGGGGTCGAGTTGGCACGAGGGTATGCGGAACTGCTGAACGTATCTGGCGCCGCGCAAGGTCAGATCAGCGCACTTGAACCCAAACTGGATGTCTTGAGCGCGGCTGCGTTGGTTCAGGCGCCTACCTTGCCGCAAAAAGCCAGCCAACCCAAGAAAGGCTTGGTCACCGTTGGCGCCACCTTGGCTGCAGGGCTGCTGCTGCTGCTGTTTGTGTTCATGCGGCAAGCGCTGCGCAACACGACGGCGGGCGAGACTAGCGCCGCGAAGTTGGCACGCATTCGCCGGGCGTTGGGCTTTAAGTAGAGTTGTTCAAGGCATGGGCAGCCCAGAAAGCGCAGCGGCTCTGGCCCTGTGTCCGGATTCATCAATCACCCAAGCAAGCAGCATGTTGCCGAGTAATCAATAAGCCATGACCATTCTCATCACCGGAGCCGCCGGCTTTATCGGCGCCAACTTCGTCCTCGACTGGTTCGCGCAGTCGGACGAGCCCGTCGTCAACCTCGACAAGCTGACCTACGCCGGCAATCTTGAAACCCTGGCGCCGCTGCAAAATGATGCGCGGCACCTCTTTGTGCAGGGCGACATTGGCGACAGCGCGCTGGTGGCCCGGCTGCTGGCCGAGCACCGGCCGCGCGCGGTGCTCAACTTCGCCGCCGAAAGCCACGTAGACCGCTCCATCCACAGCCCTGACGACTTCATCCAGACCAATATCGTCGGCAGCTTTCGCCTGCTGGAATCCGTGCGCGCCCACTGGGGCGGTTTGCCCGAGGCTGAAAAAGCCGCTTTCCGCCTGCTGCACGTCTCGACCGACGAGGTCTATGGCTCCCTGGGCTCTAGCGATGCGGCCTTTACCGAGACCCACCGCTATGAGCCCAACAGCCCGTACTCGGCCAGCAAGGCCGCCAGCGACCACCTGGTGCGCGCCTACCACCACACCTACGGCCTGCCGGTGCTGACCACCAACTGCTCGAACAACTACGGCCCCTACCATTTCCCTGAAAAGCTCATTCCCCTGATGATCGTCAACGCGCTGGCCGGCAAGCCGCTGCCGGTGTACGGCGACGGCATGCAGGTGCGCGACTGGCTGTATGTGAAGGACCACTGCAGCGCCATCCGCCGCGTGCTCCAGGCCGGCCGGCCGGGCGAGGTCTACAACGTGGGTGGCTGGAACGAAAAGCCCAACATCGACATCGTCAATACCGTCTGCGCGTTGCTCGACGAACTGCGCCCCAGGGAAGGCGGCGGCAGCTACAGCACGCAGATCAGCTACGTCAAGGACCGCCCCGGCCATGACCGCCGCTACGCCATCGACGCCAGCAAGATTGAGCGCGAACTGGCCTGGCGCCCCGCCGAGACCTTCGAGTCCGGCATCCGCAAGACCGTGCAGTGGTACCTGGCCAACCCCGAGTGGGTGGCCCATGTGCAAAGCGGCGCCTACCGCGACTGGGTGCAGACCCAGTACGCTGCGGCTGTGGCTTGATGTACGCAATTGACGTACAATAATGGCGCATTATGAGTTTATTGAGACGTCTGCGTTTTCTTCCTATTTGCCTGACTACTTAAGCGATGAGGAATACACCGCGCTGCAAGAACACCTGTGTGAGACGCCCGAAGCAGGGGACTTTGTGCGGGGCTCTGGTGGCGTGCGCAAGTTGCGATGGGCGCGCGCCGGTTCCGGAAAATCCGGCGGTGTGCGTATTTGCTACTACGCACGTACGCGCCGAGGCCAGATTTTGATGCTGGTAATTTATGCCAAAAGCACGCGCGAGTCCCTGTCGGGTCATGTGCTCAAGGCCTTACGCGAGGAACTGGAAAATGGCATTGACTGACAAAGAGTTGCTGGAACGTGATGCGCAGCGCGACATCGGTGCCGAGTTGCTAAGTGCCGTGCGCGAAGTAAAGGCCGGGCGCTGGGCGCGCAAGACCGTGTTTGCTGTTCAGCCTGACGGCGCCGTGCAGCGCCGGATTGAGCGGGCAGACGGTACGGTGGAAAAAGAAGAGTTGCTCACCGGCCCCCGCTGGGAGTTGATGGCTGCGAGGGCGCAATCGGGCATGTCGCAATTTGAGTTTGCCCAGGCATTGGGCGTGTCCAAACGAACGCTTGAAAACTGGGAGCAAGGCCGGGCTGAACCTACCGGCGCGGCGCGGCGCCTGTTGATGCTGGCAGCCAGGTTCCCGGATACCTTGCAACGCTTGGCGGGGATTTGAAGTGATGACCTTCATCAAAGATAAATCTGCCGAGGCGCCCAGCCCCCGGGGCGTAAAGGCGCAATACGGTACGCAGCCAGCGGCGTTGCCTGATTCAAGCTTGCTTGAATGGCTGAGGCAGTTCTACAACACGACATGTCCGTTGCCCGAAAGCTTTAGGGCAACCCGCAATGACTGGCCTCCACAAAAGCGCGGAATCATGAACGCATGAAGATCCTCCTCCTTGGCAAAAACGGCCAGCTGGGCTGGGAGCTGCAACGCAGCCTGGCGCCGCTCGGTGAAGTGATCGCGCTGGACCGGCACAGTGCGGACCTGTGCGGCGACCTGGGCAACCTGGCGGGTCTGGCCGCCACCGTACAAGCGGTACGCCCCGATCTCATCGTCAATGCCGCCGCCCACACGGCGGTGGACAAGGCCGAAAGCGAGCCTGAGCTGGCCCGCACGATCAACGCCCTGGCGCCCGGTTTGCTGGCGCAGGAAGCCGACAAGATCGGCGCCTGGCTGGTGCATTACTCCACCGACTATGTATTCGACGGCAGCGGCACCAGGCCCTGGCTTGAAGCCGACACGCCCGCGCCGCTCAGCGTCTATGGCCAGACCAAGCTCGAAGGCGAGCAGCTGATTGCCGCGCATTGCCAGCGCCACCTGATTTTTCGCACCAGCTGGGTCTACGCGGCACGCGGCGCCAACTTTGCCAAAACCATGTTGCGCCTGGCACAGGAGCGCGAACGCCTCACCGTGATCGACGACCAATGGGGCGCCCCCACCGGCGCCGAGCTGATCGCCGATATCACCGCGCACGCCGTTCGCCAGGTGCTGCAGCGGCCACAGGACGCAGGGCTCTACCATCTGGCGGCCAGCGGTGAAACCACCTGGAATGGGTATGCAAAACACGTCATAGCCCAGGCAGGACGGGTGAAGTCAGCTATTAATTTGCTAGTAAAAGAAGTGGCGGCCGTGCCGACCAGCGCCTTTCCAACGCCGGCCCGGCGTCCGCACAATTCGCGCTTAAACACCGGCAAGTTGCAAACCACCTTCGGCCTGACTCTGCCCGCATGGCAGCAAGGCGTGGACCGGATGCTGGCTGAAATATTGGTTTAGCGTTGATCATCACTTGATGATTTAATTGCTGCCTCAACGGAG
>JBKJKI010000254.1:0-30963 GCA_046597475.1 Polaromonas sp.
ATCTTCAACTCCAAGTACGTGCTGGCCAACCAGGCCACCGCCACGGACGTGGACTTTGCCAACATCGAGAGCGTGGTCGGCCACGAATACTTCCACAACTGGACCGGCAACCGCATCACCTGCCGCGACTGGTTTCAGCTCAGCCTGAAGGAAGGCCTGACGGTTTTCCGAGACCAGGAATTTTCGCAAGACCTGTGCGGCGAGCCCTCGGCCCGCGCCGTCAAGCGCATCGAGGACGTGCGCGTGCTGCGGACCGCCCAGTTCCCCGAGGACGCAGGCCCGATGGCGCACCCGGTGCGGCCCGACAGCTATATCGAGATCAGCAACTTCTACACCGTCACCATCTATGAAAAAGGCGCCGAAGTCGTCCGCATGATGCAGACGCTGGTCGCCAGCGAGAACGACACCCTGGGCCGGCTGGGTTTTGCACGCGGCATGACGCTTTATTTCGAGCGCCACGATGGCCAGGCCGTGACCTGCGACGACTTCGCGCAGGCGATTGCCGACGCCAACCCGGCGTCTAACCTGGCGCGCCTGCTGCCGCAGTTCAAGCGCTGGTACAGCCAGGCGGGCACCCCGCGCGTGCGGGCGCAAGGCGTGTATGACGCCGCTGCCCGCAGCTACACCCTGACACTGGCCCAAAGCTGCACGTCAACGCCGGGCCAGTCGGACAAGCAGCCCTTTGTCATTCCGCTCGCCCTCGGCCTGCTGGGCGCCGACGGAAAAGACCTGCCGCTGCAACTTGCCGGGGAAAGCCATGCCCTGGCCAGCAGCCGCACAGTGGTGCTGACACAGGCCAGCGAGACCTTCACCTTCGTCAACCTTGAGGCCGAACCTGTGCCCTCGCTATTGCGCGGCTTCACCGCGCCGGTGGTGCTGGAGTTTGACTACCTGGACGCCCAACTACTGCACCTGCTGGCGCACGACAGCGACGCATTCAACCGCTGGGAAGCCGGCCAACGCCTGGCCGTGAATCGCGCCGTCAATGCTATTGAATCAATAGCTAACAATGCCGATGCTACCTGGACTACAGGGCTGGATGAGGCATATCTGGATGCCATGAGGCAGGTATTGCGCCACCCAACGCTTGATTCCGCCTTCAAGGAGCTGGTGCTGACACTGCCGTCCGAAACCTATCTCGCCGAGCAGCTTGACGTGGTTGATCCGCAGCGCATCCACGCCGTGCGCGAAGCCATGCGCCTGCAGCTTGCGACCGCGCTCAAGGCCGACTGGGAAGCCGCCTACGAAGCCAACCACGACACCGGCGCCTACACGCCCGACCCGCTGTCCAGTGGCCGCCGCGCCCTGGCGGGCATGGCCCTCACGCATCTTTGCCTGGCAGCCAAAGCCAGCGGCGATGCCGTTTGGCCCGGCAAGACCTTGCAGAGATTCAAGGACGCTGGCAACATGACCGACCGCTTCAACGCCCTCGCCGCTCTCGTCTCCAGCGGCCACCCGCTGGCCGCCCAAGCGCTGCCGAAATTCCACGCCATGTTCAAGAACGAGGCGCTGGTCATTGACAAATGGTTTAGCCTGCAGGCCAGCGCGCCCGACCACGGCGGCAGCATTTTGCCAGCCGTCAGGCAGCTCATGAAGCACGCTGACTTCAGCCTGCGCAATCCGAATCGCGCCCGCAGCGTCATCAGCAATTACTGCCAGGGCAACCCGGCCGCCTTTCACCGCCTCGACGCCGCCGGCTATGTCTTCTGGAGCGAGCGCGTGATCGAGCTCGACGCCATCAACCCGCAAGTCGCCGCCCGGCTGGCACGCGCCCTGGACCGCTGGAGCAAGCTGGCCGAGCCCTACCGAAGCGCAGCGCGCGAGGCGATTGCCCGCGTCGCCGCCAGAGGCGACCTGAGCAAGGACACGCATGAAGTCGTCACGCGTGCGCTGGCCGTCTAGATTTTCCCGTTCTGCCCGGGCTGGCCAAGCCTTTACCTTTATTGACCAGCCAGGCCCAACTCCCTGAAGGAAGTATTCATGACCCAGAAAATATCACTGACCCGCTACCTGGTTGAGCAGCAACGAGTCGATGGCCACATTCCACCGGAGTTGCGACTGCTGCTCGAAGTGGTCGCCCGCGCCTGCAAAAGCATCAGCCAGGCCGTCAACAAGGGGGCGCTGGGCGGCGAGAACAGCATTTTGGGCACGGCAGGCAGCGAAAACGTGCAGGGCGAAGTCCAGAAAAAACTCGACATCATCGCCAATGAAGTGCTGATAGAAGCCAACGAATGGGGCGGCCACCTGGCGGCCATGGCGTCCGAAGAGATGGACCACATCTATGTGGTTCCCAACCGTTACCCCCAAGGCGAATACCTGTTGCTCTTCGACCCCCTCGACGGCTCCAGCAACATCGACGTCAATGTCAGCATAGGCACCATCTTCAGTGTGCTCAAGAAGCCGGAAGGCGATGCCGGCGTTGAAGAAAGCGACTTTTTGCAGGCCGGCAAGCAGCAGGTGGCCGCCGGCTACTGCGTCTACGGCCCGCAAACCACGCTGGTGCTGACGGTGGGCGACGGCGTGGCCATGTTCACGCTCGACCGCGAGCAGGGCTCTTTCGTACTGACCGAAGAAAACATCAAAATCCCGGCCGATACCCAGGAATTTGCCATCAACATGAGCAACATGCGCCACTGGGACGAGCCCGTCAAGCGCTACATCGACGAGTGCCTGCAAGGCACGGAGGGCCCGCGCGGCAAGAACTTCAACATGCGCTGGATTGCCTCCATGGTGGCCGACGTTCACCGCATCCTGACCCGTGGCGGCGTATTCTTGTACCCTTGGGACAAGCGCGAGCCCGAGAAAGCCGGCAAGCTGCGCCTGATGTATGAGGCCAATCCCATGAGCTGGCTGATCGAGCAGGCAGGCGGCGCCGCCACCAACGGCAGCCAGCGCATCCTCGATATCCAGCCCGCCAAGCTTCACCAGCGCGTCAGCGTGATGCTCGGCTCCAAAAATGAAGTCGAGCGGGTCAGCGCCTACCACTCCGCGCTATAATTGAACGCTTAAGCCGGTGTAGCTCAGTCGGTAGAGCAGCTCATTCGTAATGAGAAGGTCGGGTGTTCGATTCATCTCTCCGGCACCATATATAAAGGGACAGTCTGTCATGGTCTGTCCCTTTTTTGCAACTAATTTAGGTAACCTTTTTTTACAATTAGGCAAGGCCCAATGAATGGCGCGTGATTTCTTTGGCAGTTATTGTGGGCAAAAAATTTTCTCTGACATGAAGGATGCGCGCATGCCGCACTCAACCATTGCAACCACCATTTGGTTAAATGAGTGGCAAACTGGGTCTCCACAGTCTCCCGAATGGTTGATTTAGCCCTTTAAACATTCTTCGGACTGTCCCGGGCTGAGGACGTCCAGCTTGGAGTCTTTGCGCACCTGGTGTCCATGATCCGAGGGGGAAGCCCACACATTACCTAACGTTTGAAACCTATTCAAATGGCAGTTTTCCAGAAAAAAGGAGTTTGCTGCTTTTAAAATGAGGGAATGTCCTGTCCGCAAAATGAAACCGTCTTTTCGACAGCACAAACGTCGCATGCGACATCACGGGAAGACGATTGGGCCCAGCACCCCTTGATGTTCACCATCCGGGGCGCAAGCAGTCAAGGGCTGCGCAGCCGTGCCAAGATTCTGCTGCGCCGGATGTATGCCTGGCGCGGATACGGGCCGCCACCGGCAGAGCATGACAACACTCCGGAATTGGAAGACGACGTCAACGACGGATCCAAGGCCACGCTGGTGGCGATTGCGCATGAAAAGGCCATCGGCACGCTCACGGTGGGATTCGATGACGTTGAGCCTTTTGCGGCGACGGCTATATTCGCCGATGAAATCGCTGAATTGCGCAGTCGGGGCGGTAAATTGTGCGAATTCACCTGCCTTGCAGTCAAAGAACCAATGTGCTCGCGCGAGGTTTTGGCATCCCTTTTTCATACGGCCTACATTTACGCCAATCGTTTAAATGGCGCCAGCCGGGTCATCATTGAAGTGAACCCGCGACATGTCGGCTTTTATCGAACCATTCTTTCATTCGCAACGGTTGGCAAAGCAAAAATCAATCAAAAGGTCAATGCGCCTTCGGTTCTGATGGTTCTTGAATTCTCCCGGGTGCGCGAAATTCTGAAGCGCGCTCTTTTGGGAGACATGGCTGACATTCCCCGGCGGTCGTATTACCCCTTCTTTTTCCCGCTTGCTGAGGAGGAGGGTATTGCTCAACGCATGCTGACATACCGTCGCGAGGAACGAGCGACAGATTTGCGTTTTGTGTCGCATTGACGATTGAGCAACCTTCCCATCCATGCCCGGAACGAAGTTCAGGACCGGCCCCGAAACAGTCACGTCGACCGAACCGTCGTCAAGCGGAATCGCCTCGGTTCCTGCCTGCCTGAGCATTACCCGGCCGGTTAGCTGCCCAGCAGCCTTCCCGAGAAAACCCTCCGAAGGTTCGATGCCGATGACTGACGATGGCGAGCACCGGTCGAGAATCGCCGCGCTTAGCGCCCCCGTGCTTTAAATGGCGTGAAACACTTCACTAAGGCCCGTCTGGCCCAACCAGGCTGGCCAGCACCTTGTCAATGCGCTTGCCGTCCAGGTCCAGCACTTCAAAGCGCCAGCCCGCGCACTCGACCCGGTCGCCCGTCTTGAGCAGGCGGCCCGACACGCTTTGAAGCAGGCCAGCCATGGTGTTGTAGCGTCCCCTGTCTTCTTCCGGCAATTCCCGGATGTCCAGCCTGGCCTTGAGCTCGGACACCGGCATGACGCCGTCAATCAGCCAGCTGCCATCCTCGCGCTGAATGGCCCAGGCATCGACCTGCGCGCCGGTCTGCAGCTCGCCGGTGATGGCTTCGAGCATGTCCATGGGCGTCATCAGGCCCTGAACCACGCCGTACTCATCAACCACGAACAGGATCCGCGTGGACCGGGCACGAAACTGCTCGAGCAACTCCATGCCGGTGAGGGTTTCGGGCACAAAGACGGCCGGAACCGCATAGTTGCCGATGCGGTCATCGACCGTGGGCGCTGAAGGCGCCATGGCAGTCGCCGGCGCCATTTGAATCTGGCCGCGCAAGGCCAGCAGCTTGGCCACGTTGACCACGCCAACCACATCGTCGAGGCTGCCCCGGCAGACCGGATACCAGGAATGCCCGGTGGCACCGGCCTTGTCGATGGCCTGGGCGACGGTATCGGACGCATCGAGCCATTCGATGCTGGAGCGCGGCAGCATCAAGGAGGTCAGCAGGCGGTCGTCCAGCAGGAACACGTTTTGCACCATCTGGTGCTCGTGCTCCTCGATCAGGCCGGCGTCAACGCCCTCCTCCAGGCTGGCGGCGATCTCCTCTTCCGTCACCGAGCGGCCGGCGCTGTTGTCCACCCGCAGCAGCCTGAGCACGGCGTGGGTGCTGAAGGACAGCAGCCAGACAAAGGGCTTGGCGCCGGCAGCCACCCACATCATGGGCCGCGACACCAGCCGCGCCACGGTTTCAGGGTAAAGCTGGCCAATGCGCTTGGGAACCAGTTCGCCAAACACGATGGTCACGTAGGTGATGGCGGCGACCACCAGGGCGGTCGCGGAGATGTCGGCGGCCCGCAGCGAGACGCCCAAGCCCTGCAGCCACAGCGAAACGCCGCCGCTGAAGGCCGCCTCGCCAATAATGCCGTTGAGCATGCCGATGGACGTAATGCCGACCTGCACCGACGAAAGAAACTGCGTGGGCTTGTCAAGCAGGCCGAGCGCCGCCTCGGAGCCCCTGTCGCCAGATTCAGCCATGGCGTTCAACCGGGCCTTGCGGCTGGACGCCAGCGCCAGTTCGGACATGGAAAAAACACCGTTGAGCAGTGTCAGAAAGACGATAAGAAGGAAATCCATGAATCCAGGGGCAGAATGAAGACCATGTCACTTTACTGTATCGGCGACCTGCAGGGTTGCCTCTCGCCATTTCAGCGCCTGCTGGAGAAAATTGATTTCTCGCCGAGCCGCGACACCCTCTTCCTTTTGGGTGATCTGGTGAACCGCGGGCCCGATTCGCTGGGGGTGTTGCGCAGCCTGGCGGCGCTGGGCGATGCGGCGCGGTGCCTGCTGGGCAATCATGACCTGCACCTGCTGGCGCTGTGGCAGGGCGTGCGCAAAGCGGGCCGCAGGGACACCGCGCAGGACGTGTTGCAGGCACCGGATGGCGAGGCCCTGCTCGACTGGCTGCGCCACCGTTCGATGGCGATTGAGCAACACGGCTGGCTGATGGTGCACGCGGGCGTGCTTCCGCAATGGAGCGTGGCGCAGACCCTGGCGCTGGCCGCCGAGGTGGAGCAAGCCCTCAGGGGCCGCGGCCTGAAGGCGTTTCTAAGCGACATGTACGGCAACTCGCCGGCTCAGTGGGATGACGGGCTGCAAGGTGCCGATCGCTTGCGGGTGATCGTGAATGCGCTCACCCGGCTGCGATTTTGCACGCCGCAAGGCGTGATGGCCTTCAGCAGTACCGAAAGCGCGGCCAACGCGCCGCCGGGCTACCTGCCCTGGTTCGAGGTGCCAGGGCGGCTGACCAGCGACACGCCCATGGCTTTCGGCCATTGGTCAACGCTGACGCAGGGCGCTGGCGGCACCGGCCTGCGCGGCAAGGTTCTGCCGCTGGACACGGGATGCGTCTGGGGCGGCTGCCTGACGGCGGCCAGGCTGGGCGACGAAGCAGGCCGGTTTGAATTGCTGCATGTGCAGTGCGAGCAGGCCCTCAGGCCCGGCAAGGCAGATTGAAATGTTTGCCGAATATCGGCCTGCGTATACTATAAAATCAATAGCAATCTATGACCGTACTCATTGGACTACAGGCCATTTTTATCAATTTTTTGGGTTTCGATGCCCGCCACGGCCGGTGGCAGGGCAGCTTCATCGGCCCAGGCGCGCGCGACGCTGGCCGACAGCAGCAGCACGGCTGAAGAGAAGTAAATCCACATCAGGATCACCACCAGCGACCCCGCAGCCCCGTAGGCCGACACCACGGCGGCCGTGGACAGGTAAATGGCCATGAGGTATTTGCCGGCCTGAAACAGAAGCGCGCCCGCTGCGGAGCCCATCACCAGGTAGCGAAGGCCGGGTTTGGGGCCTTTGCTCATCTTCATGAGCGCCAGAAACAGGGCCACGCAAAACGCAAACGAGACGACTTCATTGATCACCCAGGCGACTTTTTCAAGCGGCAGGTAATTGCCCGCCCAACCTGACAGAAGATTGAAAAAGGTCGAGATCACCAGTGACACCAGCAGCAGGAAACCCAGCGCCAGGATGTAGGCGATGCCGCGCAGGCGCAGGGTGGCGCCGTGCCACCACTTCTGCTGCGGCGCCTGCCCGCTGCCCTGGCGCCACAGGCGCTCAAACGCGTCCTGCAACTCGACGAAAACACCAGTCGCACCTGACAGCAGCAGGCCAAAGGCAAAGAGCGAGGCCGTGATGCCTTCGGACGGCTTTTGCGCGCTGGTCAGCGCCTGCCTGACGACTTCCGCGCCCTGCGCGCCTATGACGCCGCGGATCTGCTCGACCAGGCTGGTCTGGATGTAGTTGCGGTCCAGCCACCAACCCATCACGGCAACCAGCAAGACCAGCAGCGGTGCCAGGCTGAGAATGCCGTAAAACGACATGGCGGCGCTCATACGCAGGCCGTCCGCCTCCAGCCAGCGAAGGACCGCGCCCCACAGGGGACGGACTATCTTTCGCAGCATGAAAAGCCCGAGGGCGGGCAAGGCACGGATGCGCAGGGTCGGTTTGGCCATCATCGTCATGCACGAAATATTACAAAGCCGGCATACGGATTCAAAGCGGACGCGCGCGCAAATAGCCGTAGGGTTAGGCCTACTGCGGGAAAAGCGCGCGCGGCGAGCGCAGGAAAAAGCAGTTGGGGCACCAGGCCCGTGCTTCAGGTGCTGGTGCTGGTCTTGAACAGCGCAGCGATTTTCTTCCTGGGCTTGATGTTGGCCGAAATGCCGCTGCGCGCGGAGCTGGCCTTGACGGCGGACTCCCATGCCGGCTGGGCATCGGCGGCGGCGCTGGGCTCATAGGGCTTGTCAAAAAACGGGTCGCGCGATGCGGCCGGCTGGCGATGCGGTGTGTATTCACGACGCTCGCGTGGCTGGCGCGCTTCACGCGGCGGCACGGCGCCGTCCCCGCCTTCGCGGTACATGCGCCGGCCGTCGTTGATGCGGCCCTGCTCACTGATGCGCGGACGATCTTCATCGAACTCCATCGGTTCAAGCTCGATCTTGGTCTTGATGAGCTTTTCAATATCAGCGACCAGGCGCTGGTCACTGCTGGCGACAAAGCTCACGGCCAGGCCTGACGCGCCGGCCCGGCCGGTGCGGCCGATGCGGTGCACATAGTCCTCGGCGTTGAAGGGCACGTCAAAGTTGAACACCGCCGGCACGTCCTTGATGTCCAGGCCGCGGGCGGCCACGTCGGTGCAGACCAGCAGGTCGACTTCGCCTTTCTTGAAGGCATCGAGCGCCTTGAGCCGCTCGTCCTGGCTCTTGTCGCCGTGCAGCGCGGTGGTCTTGAGGCCTTCGCGCTCCAGCGAACGCGCAAGGCGGGCGCAGCCGAGCTTGCTGTTGACAAAGACAAAGGCCTGCTTCATGCCGCGTGTCTTGAGAACCTGGTGCAGCGCGCGGCGCTTGTCGTCGGCGCCCACGCTGTAGAAATGCTGCTCGACGGTGGAGGCGGTGGCATTGGAGCGCGCCACCTCGATCGTCACCGGGTCTTGCAGGTAGCTCGAGGCCAGGCGCTTGATCTCGGGCGAGAAAGTGGCCGAGAACAGCAAGGTGATGCGCTGCTTGGGCAGGTAGCTCAGGATGCGCTGCAGATCGGGCAGAAAGCCGATGTCAAGCATGCGGTCGGCCTCGTCGAGCACCACGTACTCGACCTGGTTGAGCACGGCGTTCTTGGCCTCGATGTGATCGAGCAGGCGGCCCGGCGTGGCGACCAGCACTTCAACGCCTTTTTTGAGCTCGGCCGTCTGCGGCTTCATGTCCATGCCGCCAAACACGACGGCACTGTTCAGGTTGGTGTACTTGGCATACAGCTTGACCTGCTCGGCCACCTGCACCGCCAGTTCACGCGTGGGCAACAGCACCAGCGCACGCACCGGATGGCGCGCCGGCGAGGTCGAGGCGTTCTCGTGCTTCATCATGCGCTGCAGCAAAGGCAGGGCAAAAGCGGCGGTCTTGCCGGTGCCGGTTTGCGCGGCGCCCATCACGTCCTTGCCCTGCAGAACGACCGGAATGGCCTGTTCCTGGATGGGAGTCATGGTTTCGTAGCCCATTTCGGCTACGGCGCGGGCCAGCGGTTCTGCCAGCGAAAGATTGGAAAAAGAAGATGTCATTTAGCCCACTATTGTCGCACTTTGGCTCAATCCCGGCGATCTGGCACTTTCGCGCGATCGAATTCCCGCTCAAGCGGGCCTCATGGCAAACTGGATCGGCCCGTGAAAAAACCTTGCAAACTATCAAATATATAGCAAACTATAGCCGTACCTGTTGGACTATAGCCGTATTCCTATAGATTTCTGGCGCTGAAGGTGTCGCAGGCCTTGATGCTGCCCGTCTTCAAGCCCGAGTCGAACCAGCGCTGCCGCTGGGCGCTGGTGCCATGCGTAAAGCTTTCCGGAACCACCGCACCACCGGAGGAGCGCTGCAGCGCATCGTCGCCGATTTTGGCGGCTGCGGTCATGGCTTCCTCGACGTCGCCCTGCTCCAGGATCTGGCGTGCGGTTTGGGCGTGGTTGGCCCATACGCCGGCAAAGCAGTCAGCCTGCAGTTCGAGTTTCACGCTCAGGGCGTTGTATTCAACCTTGCTGACGCGGCCGCGCATCTGCTCCATCTTCGCGCTGATGCCAAGCAGGTTCTGCACATGGTGGCCCACTTCATGCGCGATGACATAGGCCTGCGCGAAGTCTCCGGGCGCGCCCAGCTTGCTCTTGAGGATCTCGTAAAACCCGAGGTCGATATACACCTTCTGGTCAGCCGGGCAATAAAACGGGCCCATGGCGGCCTGGCCCTGGCCGCAGGCGGTTTGCGTGGCGCCGCGAAACAGCACCAGATGAGGCTCGCGGTAAGTTGCGCCGGCCTTGGCGAACACGTCCTTCCAGACATCCTCGGTATCGGCCAGCACGGTGGAGACAAAGGCCGCCATGCGGTCATCCGCTGGCGGTCTATGCGACTGGCCCTGCTGCTGCACCTGCGCGGGCGGCGCGCCGCCGCTTAAGAGGCCAAGTATGGTGAGTGGATTGATGCCGAAGATCCAGCCGCCCAGCAGCGCCACCACAATGGTGCCGATGCCAATGCTGCGCCCGCCGAGCAGGCCGCCCCCGCCAAAGCCACCGCCCGAATCATCGCGCCGGTCCTCGACATTGTCGGATTCCCGATTGCCTTCCCATTTCATGTGAATTCCCCGTTCAGAAGATGATGAGGCCCATTAAAAATCAATGGCGCCAGCAGCTAGTTTGCGCCTGCCGGCCAGGCCCACGACCTGGCCCATGCGGGGACTGTACCGGATGCATCCCCCCGAACGGGGAAACACAGGCGATTTTCTCGTCCGCGGCGGTTTCGAGGCGGCCGCCTGTGACAGTCGCCATTCGCCTCCCCGCGACTCATGCGGGCCGCCAGCACGCCAGCCCCGGCCGGATGCCCGGTCTCAACGAATCGTGTATGACGCCGGCATCAAACCCTGCGCCTTGCCTGCGGCTGCATCGCCGCGCTCGAACGAGGCCGGACTGGCAAGCGCCTGAGCCTGGTTTGCGGCTTCAGGCTCAGGCGGCGAACTGAACGCCGCCAGGGTCTGCTGCACGCAGCTTTGCCGGGCCGCGGCGGAAGCTGCTTCGTTGCATTTGGCAATCGCCATGCGCCGGGAATCCAGGCTTGAATCGCGTATTTCCGCCTTCCTGACCTGACCCTGCACCACCAGCACCATGGCAAGGAGCTGGCAAAGTATCACCAGGCAAGCGGCGACACCCCACATGGTTTTGTAGGGCATCTCGTCCATTTTTTTCAGTTGCTCGGAAAACATGCAAGGCTCCTTGGGTCACTGCGCCAATGCTATTGCCGCGCGAACTCATTCCATCCGGTGATTTACCCACGACGCTGTAGGATAAAAGCGCGTCAGGAAAGTCTGGCCTGACCATCGCCGCATGAACATCGAGAAAACCCTCTTGACCGGGGTGCTCGGCCCGTCGCAGACCGCCGCGCACCTGCCTCATGGCCTGCTGGCCGGGGAGATCAGGCAACCGCTGCTGGCTGCTGGTGCATCGGCGCGGGTTCCGCCGCGTCTGGTCCAGCCCCTGCAGGGCTGCGGAAGGCAGTTTGCGTGCCGGGCTACTTCTCCAGCAACCACTGGATGACGTACTTGGCGACGAAGCCCACCATGCCAAAGGCCAGACCCAGAAAGATGACGAAGGTGCCAAACTTGCCGGCCTTGGACTGCCACGCCAGGTGACCGATGATGAACAGCATGTAGAGCATGAAGGCCCCCACGCCAAAGGACAGGCCAAAGGCCGCGACCTGCTCTTCCGAGTAGCCGAACATCAGGCGACCTCTTCGGGCGGCAGGCGTTCCGGCAGCGCGCTGGCATCGACGAGGTCGCGGTAGGCATGCCAGCTGGCGTGGCCCAGCAGCGGCATGACAAAGATCAGGCCGATCAGCAGCGTGCCCAGCCCCAGCAAGGTCAGCCCCATGATCAGCGCCGCCCACAACGCCAGCGGCACGGGGTTGGTCAGCACCGCCTGCCAGCTCGCCAGTACCGCCTGCAGAACGTTGACGCGGCGGTCCAGCAGCAGCGGCATGGCAATCACGCTGGACGCGAAGATCGGCGCCGCCATGAGGCCGCCCAGGGTGAGCCAGAGCTCAAACAGATAGGGGCTGGGACCCAGCACCACATGACGCAAAAAATCAAGCGGCGTGTGAATCGGCTGCGCGGCCAGCAGCGTGATGAGCGCGGCAGACGTGAGCACCCAGCCGGTACCGGCCAGGGCCAGCAGCAGGCCAAAGCGCACCAGGCTCCAGTAGCCCCCGCTTACCGCGTAACGCGAGTATTGCCAGCGGGTCCAGGTCTTGATGATGAGCTGCCGGTTGACGGGCTCGCCCCGTTCAAGCGCGCGGCTGATGGCGTACAGGCTGGTGGCCAGCACCGGGGCCACCACCAGAAACCCTGAAAACGCGCCCGCCAGCAACCAGAACCGGTCGCCAGCCAGCAACAAAAGCAAGCCGCCAAAAGCGGCCGGCACCAGCCCGTGCGCCAGGCTCAGCCAGCCGCCATGAACCATGTCCCGTGCGCCACGCGACAACCACTGCCAAGGCTGGGCAAGACCGATGTCTCGAATGACTGGCAAGGCCAGGGGCCCGTGCTTGCCGGGCTGCGGGGAATGGGGGTGCTGCGGACGTGGAGAAGGGGAATGAGGCACGATGGAGTTGGAGCTTACCTGTAAATTCCGTCCCGCCAGCGCCATTTGCGGGAACCGGCTACAACACTTGACCAGCGTCAAAAACCTTGGGGGTGTTGAGACGCATGATGAAACAAATCAGCAAGAAATGGAGTTCCCGAAATGAAGCAACAAAAATTGGCGGACCATAAAGCGAAACTGCTGGCCATGCGTGCCGCCCTGGAGGCGCAGATTTCCGACCAGCGCGGCGGCGCCGGAAGCCGTGCGGATGCAGCCGCCGATCGTTTTGGACACCCCGAGGATTCACGGGCCCAGACCAATACCGAGCGGGAACTGGAATTCGCGCTTTCGGACCGCGAGGCCGAGGAACTTGCGGTAATAGACGCCGCGCTGAGTCGCCTTGAAACGGGGATCTACGGCGAGTGCATCGCCTGCGGCGTGCAGATTCCGGCAGCCAGGCTGGACGCAAGCCCCGAAGTGGCGCGCTGCATTCCATGCCAGGAAAAAGTCGAGCAGCGTCTCGCCTCCTGATCTCCCCCTTTTCACCCGCACATCCGCAACTTTCACGACGGCATGGACATGAGCACTTTTCACACCGTGGTCTGGATGGACCACTCGCAAGCGCATGTGCTGATGTTTGACCGCGAGCATATGCAGACCCAGCGGATCAAGTCGCGCAGCCACCACAGGCATCAAGGCAAGGACGACGACAACAGCGCCTTTTTTGCGGCGATTGCCACCGCCCTGGCCGGGACGCATGAGGTGCTGCTGGTGGGTCCGGGCCTGGCACGCAATCAGTTCCGCGAATGGTGCGGCCATCACAAGTCCGCCGTGGCCGGCATGATCGTCGACTCTGTCGCGAGCGACCACCCGAGCGACGCACAACTGGTGGCCCTCGCGCGGCAGTACTTCAAGAAGTTCGACAGCATGGCGACCGACCCCTCCGTGACCTGATCACGCCAGTTTGCCCAGCGATGGCCGACGTCTCCGGCGCGCCGCGGCTCGGTATTTTCCTGATGTGCAAGCGGCGAGGAAGGGGTTAGTCTCTTGGCTGATGGCCGATACCAGTCGGCCCGGTCAACCCCAAGCTCATGACATCCCCTGCATCTTCTTCTCCGGCATCTTCTGCATCTTCCGCGGACGGTCACTTGCCGCCTGATGCGCCGCTCGCCAGCAAGGCCACGGCTGACGGGCTTCCCGTCATGGCGCAGCCCTATGTGCCACCGCCTCCAACCGGTCCGCAAGCGCTGATGTGCGCGCTCGGGCCTGCCGCGCCCTTTCGCTGGCTGGCAGCGGGAGCGCGAGATTTGCGCGCGCACCCTGGCATCGGCCTGTTTTACGGCGTGTGCTTCTGGTTCATGGCCATCACGCTGGGCGCGGTGTTTCGCGCCAGGCCCGAATACACGCTGACCATTGCCTCAGGCTGCCTGCTGCTTGGCCCCTTCCTGGCGATGGGCCTGTACGAAGTCAGTCGCCGCCGTGAGCAGGGCCTGCGGCCAGAACTCGGCGCATCGCTGACCTGCTGGGACGCGCACCTGCGCAGCATGGGCATGCTGGTGCTGGTGCTCGTGGTGCTGGAGCTGCTCTGGGGGCGTGCCTCGCTGGTGGTGTTTGCCGTCTTCTTCAATACCGGCATGCCCTCGACCACGGGGGTTATCAAGGCGATTTTCAACCCCGGAAACCTGGAATTCGTGATGGTTTACCTGGCCGTGGGCGGCCTCTTTGCCGCGCTGGTTTTTTCCACGGCGGTGGTATCGATTCCGATGATCCTCGACCGCGACACCGACGCGGTCTCCGCGGCCATCACCAGCATCCGCGTGGTATTTTCCAACCCCGGCGTGATGCTGCTCTGGGGCCTGGTGATCACGCTACTGATCGGCGCAGCGCTGCTGCCCTGGGGTCTCGGACTGATCGCGGTGGGTCCGCTGCTCGGTCACGCCAGCTGGCACGCCTACCGCGGTTCGGTGCGCTGGCAGGAACAAGCCCTGCCCGACTCCACACCCGCAGGTTCAGAGACCGCCGGCTCCCGCGACCCGGGCTGATTCCCGCGCAGTGCGGCCAAGACGCCGCGCGGGGTCGGCGCGCTCAGGCGCCAACGGCGTTCTGAACGGCGTCAACGGCCCGGCCGCGCCAGCGCGCCACCTGGTCCCGGATCGCCTCCAGCGCCTGCACCGGCAGCACCCCCGGGATTTCGCGCCGCGAAAGAACGGGGTTGCACCCGCCGGCCCAGATGGACACCTGCGGCGGCAGCTGGCGTCTGAGCTCGGTCAGGCCAGCGACCACCGCGTTCGGTCCCAGCACCCGCGTGAAACTCAGGGCCACGATGTCCGTGCCATGGGCCTGCGCGGCCCCCGCAATGTCGGACACAGGTGTCTGCGGCCCCAGGGGCAGGCAGTTACACCCCTCCAGCGCAAACAAGGCCTCGGCCATGAGAAGGCCCAGCCCGTGCGGCTCCTCCGGAAAAGTAGTCAGCAGCACCCGGGGAGCCCCCGCGCCCTGAGGCGCGGGAACGCCCGCGATGGCGTTGCGCATCACTCCGGTCACGCATTCGGTGTAAAGGTGCTCCTCGAACACCCGGCACCGCCCTTGCATCCAGGCCTCGCCCACCGCCGTGTTGAGTGGCGCCACGACCCGGGTGATGAAATCGACCAGCCCCAGGCGCAACGCAGCCTGGCTGAGCCGATGCCGCAGGGCCAGCAAATCGTGGCGCTGGATGAGATCGAGATAAGCATCCAGCCCGGTCACCCTGCTCATGTCGAGCTGCGAGCCAGGCCCGGTTGCCTGCGCCGACAGGGCCTGCAGGGCCTGCGGACTCAGCGCCACGATGCGCCCCGGCCGGTGGCCGGCGTCCATCAGACGCCGGATCAGGCGCAGCCGTTCGACCTGTTCGACCGGATACAAGCGGTCCCCGGCGCCATCGCGCCGGGGGCAAGGAAAGCCGTAGCGACGCTCCCACACGCGCAGCGTGTCCTTCGACAGGCCGGTCTCCCTTTCCACCCCAGCGATGGAAAAGCTCTGCGCCGGACCAGCTTCATGCTCATTCATTTCACGGCAAGCCTCTCACACCAGCAGAACCGAATCCAAAACCCATGCGCTTGCGTAAACAACATGAGCAATATTAAACCACTACTGGACAAAATATGATTAAATCTAGTTTTGTCATAGACAAATTATAAACATGTCCAATACGCAATCCATTCCCCGCCGGCCTTTCACCCGTCGGACATCGCTCAAGAATTCCGCGTCTGCCGTCCTCCCTGCGCGGCCCCTGAACCCGGCTACGGCAGGTATGACCACCTTGCAACGGAAGCCTGAACACCCCAGTCTTGCGGACGTTTTAGCGTTGCGAAGCAGAGCCCCCTCAGGGCAAACCAGTGCCGTCCCGAAACGGGTTTCCTTCCTCCTCCGGTTCGTTTCGGGATGCTTCGCAACTTTTTTCTTCCCGACCGCAGCATCCGGAGCGCGATCATGAAAATCGCCATCGTGGGCTCCGGCATCTCGGGTCTGGCCGTGGCCCACCGGCTGCGGGGCCAGGCCGACATCACGCTGTTCGAGGCGGGCAGCTATTTCGGCGGCCACACGCACACCGTGGACGTGACGCTGCCCACGCCGCAGGGGCCCGTGAGCCACGGCGTGGACACCGGCTTTCTGGTGTTCAACGAACGCACCTATCCGAACCTGATCGCGCTGCTGGCCGAGCTTGAGGTCGCCACCGCACCGTCGGACATGTCGTTCTCGGTGCAGGTGCCCGGCGCGCTGCGCGGACGCACGCTTGAATGGAGCGGCTCCAGTCTGGCCACCGTGTTCGCCCAGCGTGAAAACCTGGTGAACCCGCGCTTCTGGGGCATGCTGGCCGACCTGCGGCGCTTCAATGCGCTGACCACGCGCATCGCCGAGGCCAACGAGGAAGCCGCGCTGGCGCGGCCGCTGGGCGACTTCCTGCGGGCGCACCGCTTCGGCGAGGCCTTTCGCGACTGGTATCTTCTGCCCATGCTGGGCTGCATCTGGAGCTGTCCCACGGACCAGATGCTGCGCTTTCCGGTGGCGACCATGATCCGCTTTTGTCGCAACCACGGCCTGATCCAGGTGAGCAACCGGCCCCGCTGGCACACGGTGTCCGGGGGCGCGCGCCACTACGTCGAGAAAATCATCGCTGGCGTGGACCACGGGCGGCTGAACACCCCCGTGCGCCGAATCGAGCGCGATGCCGCCGGCGTACGCGTGAAGACCGACCGTGGCGCGGAGCGTTTCGACCGGCTGGTGCTGGCCACCCATTCGGACCAGGCGCTCGGCCTGCTCGCCGACGCCACGCGCGAAGAGCGCGAAGTGCTGGGCGCCATACGCTACCAGCCCAACCGCGCCGTGCTGCACACCGACGCCGCGGTGCTGCCCGCGCGGCGCAGCGCCTGGGCGGCCTGGAACTATGAGCGCGCGCAGGACAGCGGACGCGAATCGGCGCGCGTCTGCCTGCACTACCTGCTCAACCGCCTGCAGCCGCTGCCGTTCAGTCAGCCGGTGGTGGTGTCGCTGAACCCGGTGCGCGACATTGCCCCGCAGCATGTCATCGGCAGCTACGACTACGACCACCCGGTGTTCGACCTCGCGGCCATTTACGCGCAGGCCCATGTGCCTCGGTTGCAGGGCCAGCGCCACACCTGGTTCTGCGGCGCCTGGACGGGCTACGGTTTTCACGAGGACGGTCTCAAGTCGGGCCTGGCCGTGGCGCGGCAGTTGCAGGTCGAGCTGCAGACACCGCTGGCGGAGGCCGCATGAGCGCCGCGCCGGGCCGCCCCCAAGCAAGCTCGCACCGCAGTGCGCAGCACGAAGGTACTCCAGTGAACACCCCCGCGCTGCCGGCCGCCGCCCCGCTCATCGGCTTTGGCCTGGTGCGCCACACCCGGCTGCGTCCGGCGCGCCATGCCTTCGCCTACCGGACCTTTTTCCTGATGCTGCCCATGCGCAGCCTGCGGGCGCAGCCGCAAACGCCTGCGGGACTGGCCATCAACCGGCGCGGCGCCATCAGCTTTCACGACGTTGACCACGGCGACGGGCGCGCCCCCCGCGAGGGCGGCGCGCTCGCCTGGCTCGACGCGCTGCTGCACGCCGAAGGCATCATCGATGCCACGGGCGAGGCCTGGCTGCACTGCTACCCGCGCATGCTCGGCTATACCTTCAAGCCCGTGAGCTTCTGGTACTGCCACCGCGCCGACGGCAGCCTGCGCGCCATCGTGGTCGAAGTCAACAACACCTTCGGCGAGCGCCACTGCTACCTGCTCGATGCGCCGCGCTACGGGGCGGAGCTGCATGCCCGCAAGGTGTTTCACGTTTCGCCCTTCTGCGACGTCAGTGGCGGCTACCGCTTCCGCTTTTTGCGCACCCGCCATGGCGCTGAGGACCGCACCGTGGTGCGCATCGACCACGACGACGAGGACGGACCGCTGCTGCAGACCAGCGTGAGCGGCCAGCTGCTGCCCATCACCCCGGCCACCCTGCGCCGCGCCCTCTGGGGCTACCCCGGCATGACGCTGGCGGTGATGGCCCGCATCCACTGGCAGGCACTGCAACTGTGGATGAAGCGCCTGCCCTTTCACCGCAAACCCGTCCCGCCCGCCGCCCCCGTAAGCCGTTGACAACCCGCCCGGAACTTGCCATGAACAGTACCACCGCACCCCGCTCCACCCGCGCCCTGCCCCAGGACGTTCCCGCCGCCGCGCGCACCGCGCTGCAACTTCTGCACCGTCTTCAGAAGGGCTCGCTCACGATGCAGCTGCCCGACGGATCGCTGCAGCACTTCGGCCCGGGAGGCGGCCCGGTGGCGGCCATCACGCTGCGCAACTGGAAGGTGTTCGGCGCGGCGCTCAAGTCCGGCGACATCGGCTTTGCCGAGGGCTACATCGCGGGCGACTGGACAACGCCCCATCTGACCGAACTGCTGAAGCTCTTCATCGCCAACCGCCAGCAGATCGAGGACATGGTCTACGGCACCTGGGCCGGACGCCTGCTCTATCGCCTCAAGCACCTGCTGCACCGCAACACCCGTGCCAACAGCCAGAAGAACATCCACGTCCACTACGACCTGGGCAACGCCTTCTACCAGCTGTGGCTGGACGACACCATGAATTACTCGTCCGCCTGGTTCAATGGCGAGCTGGACGGCGATCTGCGCGCCGCGCAGCACGCCAAGGTGCGGCGCGCGCTGACCCTGGCTGGCGTGCGGCCCGGCAGCCGGATCCTGGAAATTGGCTGCGGCTGGGGGGCGCTGGCCGAAATGGCCACCACCGAGTTCGGCGCCGCGCTCACCGGCGTGACGCTGTCCACCGAGCAGCTGGATTTTGCGCGCCAGCGCATGCAGCGCCTCGGTACGGCCGGCCGCGCCGACCTGCGCCTGCAGGACTACCGCGACATCACCGACGGGCCCTACGACGCCATTTGCTCCATCGAGATGGTCGAAGCCGTGGGGCGCGAGTACTGGCCCGCCTACTTCCAGGCCGTGAAGCGGCTGCTCAAGCCGGGCGGCAAGGCCTGCATCCAGAGCATCGTCATTGACGACCGCCTGTTCAAACGCTACATCGGCTCGACCGACTTCATCCAGCAATACATCTTTCCAGGCGGCTGCCTGCCCTGCCCCGCAGAGTTCCGCCGCGAAGCCGAAGCGGCAGGCTTGCGCGTGGAAGACGAATTTGCCTTTGGCCAGGACTACGCCGAGACGCTGCGGCGCTGGCATGAGCGCTTCGTGGCGCAGCGCGCACAGATCCTGCAACTGGGCTTTGACCAGCGTTTCATGCATATCTGGGAGTTCTACCTGGCGTATTGCGAAGCCGCCTTCAGCATGCAGAACATCGACCTCGTGCAGTACACGCTGGTCCGGAAACAACTATGAAAAAGATAGCACAATACAACCGGATTGCTTGGGCTACAGCCATTTTATGGCTTGCAACGGCGGGAGCGCAACCGGCCGCTCCAGTCCTGCCGCTGCCTGGCGTGCGTCCCGCCGGTCAGGGTACGCTGCGCTTTCTGGGCTTTGAGATTTACCAGGCCCGGCTGTGGGTCAGCCCGGGCTTCCAGCCCGATGACTATGCCGCACAGCCGCTGGCGCTGGAGCTGGTTTACCAACGCGACTTCACGGCCCGGGACATTGCAAGGCGCTCCATCGAGGAGATGCGGCGGGTGGCCCCGTTCACCGCCCAGCAGGCCGCTCGCTGGCAAGAGGCACTGCAGTCCGCCCTGCCCGACGTGAAGGCCGGCGACCGGCTCACCGGCCTGTACCGGCCGGGAGCGGGCGCAGTGTTCCAGATGCAGGGCCGCACCGTGGGCGAAGTGGCGGACGCAGAATTTGCCCGGCTGTTCTTCGGCATCTGGCTTTCGCCGCAGACCTCCGAACCCCGGCTGCGTCAGGAACTGATCACCGCCCGGACCGCGGGACAGCCATGAGCGCCGCGCCGGGCCGCTCCCAAGCAAGCTCGCACCGCAGTGCGCAGCACGAAGGCACTCCAGTGAGCGCGGCGCCGCCCCTGCCGGTTCGTCAGGGCCTGGCCTATGGGCTGCTCGGTCTGCCGCTGGCCTTCGTGGCGCTGCCGCTGTATGTGCTGCTGCCCAACCACTATGCGCGCGAGTTCGGCATGCCGCTGGCGACCCTGGGAAGTGTGCTGCTGGCGGCCAGGCTGCTCGACGCGGTGATAGACCCGCTGCTCGGACGCCTGAGCGACCGCCTGTTTGCCCGCTCCATCGGTTCCGTGCTGGCCGCCGGTGCCCTGGCCGCGCTGTTGCTGGCCCTGGGGCTGGTTGGACTGTTCTTTCCGGCTGTGCAGGGGCCGCAGGCACTTGCCGCCTGGGCGGCCGGCGGCCTGCTCGTGACCTATACCGCCTACAGCCAGCTCGGCATCACCCACCAGTCCTGGGGCGCGCGGCTGGGCGGCGACGAGCTGCAGCGCGGGCGCATCGTCGCCTGGCGCGAAGGCTGCGGCCTGGTGGGCGTGGTGCTGGCGTCGGTGCTGCCCGCGCTGCTGGGCTTGCCGGTGATGCTGGGCGTGTTCGTCGCCACGCTGATGCTGGGCTGGCTGGCCTGGTCCCGCGCCCCCGTGCCAGCGGTCTCCCCGGGCCAGAGCGCTGGCGCAGCCGCCCTGTGGCGCCCCTGGGGCAGCACCGACTTCCGGCATCTTCTCGCGGTATTCATGCTAAGCGGCACCGCCAGCGCCGTTCCGGCCACCCTGGTTCTGTTCTTCATCCAGGATCGGCTGCGTGCCGCGCCAGCGCAGGAGCCGCTGTTCCTGGGCGCGTATTTCCTCTGCGCGGCGCTGTCGATTCCGCTGTGGCTCAAAGCGGTGGCCCGATGGGGACTGGCCCGCACCTGGCTGACCGGCATGCTGCTGGCCGTGGCCATGTTCGCGGGCGCCGCGGGCCTGGGCGAAGGCGACACAGCCGCTTTCCTGGCGGTATGCGCGCTCTCTGGCGTGGCGCTGGGCACCGACCTCGCGCTGCCCAGTGCCCTGCTGGCGGGCGTGATCGCGCATGAGGGCGACAGCGGCCGCCACGAAGGCGCGTACTTTGGCTGGTGGAACTTCGCCACCAAGCTCAACCTGGCGCTGGCAGCCGGCCTGGCCCTGCCGCTGCTGGGCGCGCTGGGCTACAGCCCCGGCACGCGCGACCCCGAAGCGCTGCGCACCCTGAGTCTGGCCTATGCCGTGCTGCCCTGCGGCCTCAAGCTGCTGGCGGCAGCGGCACTTTACTTTCTCATCATCCGGCGCCCCGAAGCCCGCGCGCCCTCACTTTCACACGGACAAGGCACACCATGATGCAACGACGTCTCCTTCTCTCGGCCGCCCTCGCGGCCACGGCCGCGCTGACGGGCTGCGCCAGCCAGAACCTGGCCGACTACGCCCAGGAAAAGCCGGCACTGGATCTGGCGCGCTACTTCAACGGACGCATCGATGCCCACGGGATCTTTCAGGACCGCGGCGGCCGCATCGTCAAGCGCTTCACCGTCGTCATGGACTGCCAGTGGAACGGCGATCAGGGCGTGCTCGACGAGGCTTTCACCTACTCCGACGGCAGTACGCAGCGCCGCGTCTGGCGCCTGACCAAACATGCTGACGGGCGCTATACCGGCACGGCCGGCGACGTGGTGGGCGAGGCGGAGGGTCAGATCTCGGGCAACGCTTTCCGCTGGAACTACACGCTGAGCCTGCCCGTGGACGGCAAGGTCCATGAGCTGCAGTTCGATGACTGGATGTACCTGATGGATGAACGCGTCATGCTCAACCGGGCCACCATGAGCAAGTTCGGCGTTCGCCTGGGCGAAGTCACCCTGTCTTTCACGAAGCGCTGAAGCGATGAGCCTGAACCCTCCCCTTCGCGACTGGCAGGGCCGCCGGGCCTGGCTGGTGGGCGCCTCCAGCGGCATAGGCCGGGCCACGGCATCGGCCCTGCATGCGCGGGGCGCGCAAGTCGTGGTATCGGCCCGCAGCGCAGCCGCATTGCAGTCTTTCGTCGACGCTCACCCCGGCAGCACGGCACTGCCGCTGGACGCCGGGCGACGCGAGGACGTGCAGGCCGCCGCCGACCAGCTGCTCGCAAGCGGTCCGCTGGACATGGTTTTTTACTGCGCCGGCACCTACCGCGAGATGCGCGCCCCGGCCTTCGATCTGGACCAGATGCTGCAGCACCAGCAAGTCAACTACACCGGTGCGCTGCATGTGCTGGGCGCCGTCTTGCCGGCCATGGTCCAGGCCGCGCGGCGCGGGCGACCCGGACACCTGAGCCTGGTCAGCAGCGTGGCAGGCTTTCGCGGCCTGCCCAGGAGTCTGGCCTATGGGCCCACGAAGGCCGCGCTGATCAACCTGGCCGAGACCCTGTACCTGGACCTGCGCGACCTCGGCATGGGCGTGAGCGTGATCAACCCCGGCTTCGTGGCCACGCCGCTCACGGCCGGCAACGACTTTTCCATGCCGGCGCTGATCTCCCCAGAGGCTGCGGCCAGCGCCATTGTGCTGGGCTGGGCGCGCGGGGACTTCGACATTCATTTTCCCAAGCGTTTCACCCGGGTGATGAAGCTGCTGCGGCTGCTGCCCTACCGCCTTTATTTTCCGGCCGTGCGCCGCTTTACGGGCCTGTGATCCATGAACTCAACACCCCCCATTCCGCCTGAAGACGCGATGGACGGCATCGTGACATTTTTCGAGCAGCTGAGCCCGGCCGCCGTGGCCGCCATGGACCGCATTTACGCACCGGATGCACGCTTCAAGGATCCGTTCAGCGAGGTGCAGGGCCTCGCGCCCATCCGGCGAATCTTTCAGCACATGTTCGAGACGCTGGACGCGCCGCGCTTCGTGGTGACGGCTCGCGTGGTGCAGGGCTCGCAGTGCTTTCTGACCTGGGATTTCCTGTTCCGCTTCAGGAGCTTGCAGCCGGACGTGACGCAGACCGTGCGCGGCGCCTCGCACCTGGTGCTGGACGGGCAGGGACTCATCACGCTACACCGCGACTACTGGGACGCCGCCGAGGAGTTGTATGAGAAGCTGCCCGTGGTGGGCAGCCTGATGCGCTGGCTGAAAAAGCGCGCCAGCCCTTGAATCCAACACGAACCGAAACAAACCGACCATGCGACTGAAATCACTGACACCTTACGCCTGCGCCGCCGCCCTGGCTATCGGCGCGCTGGCAATGCCACCGGCCATGGCGCAGGGCCAGGGTGAAAAAGCCCCCCTGACCGCCATTGCCGTTCTGGACCTGCCGCGCTACATGGGGACCTGGTACGAAATTGCCAGCTTCCCCAACCCGTTCCAGAAAAAATGCACGGGCTTCACGCAGGCCGACTACAGCGCCCAGCCCGACGGCAGCGTGCAGGTGGTCAACCGGTGCAGGGTGAAAGGAGGCGACATGAGCGAGGCGGTTGGAAGCGCCCGCCAGCTGGGCGACGCCAACTCGCCCCGGCTCAAGGTCAGATTCGCTCCCGCGTGGCTCTCGTTCATCCCCTTTGTGTGGGGTGACTATTGGGTGATTGACATCGACCAGGCCTACCAGTTGGTCGCCGTGAGCGAACCTTCGCGCGAATACCTGTGGGTGCTCTCCCGAACCGCCACGGTGGAGGCCAAGGCCTATGAGGCGCTGCTGGGCCGCCTGGCCGGCAAAGGCTTCGACGTGCAGAAACTGCGGCTCACCGATCAGGGCCAGGCGGCCGCGCCTCGTAGCCCCTAGTTCGCATCATTGACGCCGGACCATTTCGCGCAGCATGGCCGAGAACTGCTCGGCCGTCTCGTGACGCACCAGCGCAGGCCCGATCAGGGGCGGAAACCAGAAGCCTGGCTGCACCTCGGCATGGTAGTGCAGCCGGGTGCCGCTGCCCTCGGCCTGCAGTTGCATCACGCTTTCCATGCGCTTGACGTTGCCGCCGACGTTGTGCGCCCGGATCTCGCGTTGCGGGCTCAGGCTGATCTCCCGGATGGATTCAAAGTTGGCGGAAAAAAACCCGTAGCGCGCCACGCCTTTTTGCGCGACCTTGAGCATGGCATCGCCGCGCTCAAGCACCTGGCTGCTGGTGAGATTGGGAATAAAACTGCCCATGTGATCAAAATCGGTAAGCACCGCCCAGGCCAGCGCCGGCGGCACCGGCGTGAACATGCTCGTGTCAACGGTAAAGCTCCCTCCAGAACGCTGAACATTGACATCGCCGTCGGGCACCAATGGCGGCTCATCGGCCGACAGGGCCGCCTGGACGGGACAGAACAGCGCCACGAGCGCCCACAAAATGAAAAAGAGTTTGCGCAACATGTTGGGCATCCTTTGATCGTGCCGGTCAGTCTGACACGTCTTGCAATGAATTGCCATGCCGGTTGCAGTCTGTAGCCTTGTCATGGCGGCTGCGGCCCGGTTCAGTGTCCTGTGCGGTAAGGCGCCGCGCCCGCCGTACCCACCATGAGCTCCAGCTGAACGCCTTCCACGTCGTCAAGGCCGCGCACCAGCTGCTCGATCTGCCGGGCCTGCTCGTCCGACCTGACGCAGCCTTTGAGCCAGATGAACCGGCGCTCGCCAAGCGCCCAGACGCTGGTGTCGCTGAACCGGCCCGAGACGGTAACCGCCTGATTGACGCGCGGCATGATTTCGCGGTCATAAAGGTAGCCGTTGGACAAACGGCAACGTCCGGCAAGCCAGCAACTCACCCCGCGCTGCGACCTTTCATGGGCAAGACTTTGGAATTCCGCCTGGCTATACACCGGCTCCGAGGGCACCGGGCAGCCGGGCAGCCCCGACGTAAGCTGCATGAAGGGGTCGCCGAAGGGGTTGAGCAACTCTTGCTGCGCGAGGACAGTCGCGGCCGGAAAAAGCATGAGCAGAACCAGCGACACGGATGGTTTGACGCGCATAGGTTCAAGCCCTGAAAATCTGCCTCTGCCTGCAGGCAGGACGCCAGACGGAAAATAATTCTACGTCCCCGGGAGCAGGTAAAGAAGCCCGAACCGGCGGCGGCCTGCCGGGCCGGGCTGCGCGCTGTGCCTGCTTGACGTCATGCCCGCCCGACGCTACCGTTCCGGGACCCGCCTGCGGAGCGCCATCTGACGCGGCCGCATCAACCCACCCAAGCCAAGGAGTCAATCCAGATGAGCACGCTTCCCTCAAAATTTGTCTGGTACGACCTGATGACCAGCGACACCCGGACCGCCGAGTCCTTCTACAAAAGCGTGATCGGCTGGGACGCCCGGGATTCGGGCATGGCCAATCACGCCTACACGATTTTCTCCATGGGGCCGGCGATGGTCGGCGGGCTGATGCCCATTCCCGAGGAGGCGCGCGCCGTGGGCGCCCGGCCTGGCTGGATGGGCTACGTCGGGGTTGACGATGTCGATGCCTGCTCAGTGCGGCTCAAGGCGGCAGGTGGCACGGTGCACCGGCCGCCCGCAGACATTGCTGGCGTCGGCCGTTTTTGCGTGGTGGCCGACCCGGATGGCGCGGCCTTCATACTGTTCAAAGGCAATGGTGAAGCGCAGAACCCACCCACCCCGCCCATGACGCCCATGACGCCCGGCCACATCGGGTGGCACGAGTTGCAGGCTGGCAAACTGGAAAGCGCTTTCGCGTTTTACGCCGGGCTGTTCGGCTGGACCAAGACCGAGGCCATCGACATGGGCCCCATGGGCGTGTACCAGATATTTGCGACGGGCGGCGCGGCGGTCGGCGGCATGATGAAGAAAATGCCCGAGGCACCGGCGCCGTACTGGCTGTACTACTTCAATGTCGAGGCCCTTGACGCCGCCGTGGCCCGTGTCACGCAAGGCGGCGGCAAAACCCTGATGGAGCCGCAGCAGGTTCCCGGCGGGAGCTGGATCATCCAGTGCCTGGACCCGCAGGGCGCCATGTTTGCCATGGTCGCGCAAAAACGCTGAACCGGCGCGGTCGGCCGGGCCGCCAGCGCCCGCGAAGGCGGACCAGCCTCAGGCCTTGGGCAGCGTCACGCCGACCTGGCCCTGGTATTTTCCGCCGCGGTCCTTGTAGCTGACCTCGCAGACATCGTCCTTGTCGCTTTCGAAAAACAGCACCTGGGCGCAGCCCTCGCCGGCGTAGATGCGGGCCGGCAGCGGCGTGGTGTTGGAAAACTCCAGCGTGACATAGCCTTCCCACTCGGGCTCGAAGGGCGTGACGTTGACGATGATGCCGCAGCGCGCGTAGGTGCTTTTGCCCAGGCAGATGGTCAGCACATTGCGCGGGATGCGGAAGTACTCCAGCGTGCGGGCCAGCGCGAAACTGTTGGGCGGGATGATGCAGCTGTCGCCGTGGAAGTCGACAAAGCTTTTTTCGTCAAAGTTTTTCGGATCCACCACGGTGCTGTGGATGTTGGTGAAGACCTTGAACTCGGGTGCGCAGCGAATGTCGTAGCCATAGCTCGACGTGCCGTAGCTGATGATCTTGTGACCGTCACGCTCGCGGATCTGGCCAGGCTCGAAGGGCTCGATCATGCCGGTGGTCTCGGCCATGTGGCGTATCCATTTGTCGCTCTTGATGCTCATTCGGGTGATTCCTTGGGTGTGGCTAGATTGTAGGCATGCACCGTGAAACGCCAGTCATCGCCGATCGCTATTACTTAGATAGCAAACTATTACCACCATTCATGGGCTAGAGGCATTTTTCATCATAAAAGTCAAAAAATCAGGCGCTACTGGCCTGCGAAATCACCGTTCGCTCTATCGCGCGGTCGTCGCCCAGCACAATCATCGCAAACAGCAGTTCGTCCAGGCTGGCGGCCTGCGCGGTTCTGCGCGCCAGCAGGGGCGTGGCCTGCGGGTTGAGCACGACAAAGTCGGCCTCGCAGCCGGGTTGCAGATTGCCGACCACACCGTCCAGGCCCAGCGCCTGCGCCGCGCCGCCCGTGTGCTGCCACCACAGCTGCTGCGGCTTGAGCGACACGCCGGGCTTGGTCTGCCCTTCCCTTCCCACGTAATAGGCCGCCAGCATGGTGTGGAAGGGGCTGAACGAGGTGCCGCCACCCACGTCGCTGGCCAGTCCGTACTGAAGGCCCGCGCGGTCGGCACCCAGATAGTCGAAAAAGCCGCTGCCCAGGAAAAGGTTGCTGGTCGGGCAGACCGCTGCCGCCGCGCCGCTGCTGCGCATCAGCGCGCGGTCCTCGTCGTCAAAATGGATGCAGTGCGCATAGACGGCGCGCGGGCGCAGCAGGCCGAACTGTTCATACACGCCCAGATAGCTGCGCGCCTCGGGGTAGAGCTGGCGCACCCAGGCGATTTCATCCTTGTTCTCGGCGACGTGGGACTGTATCCACACGTCCGGGTAGCGGGCCGCCAGCTCGCCCGCGCCGCGCAGCTGGGCTTCGCTGCAGGTGGGCACAAAGCGCGGCGTAATGGCATAACCCAGCCGGTCCACGCCATGCCAGCGATTGATCAGCGCTTCGGTGTCGATCAGGCTTTGCTCGGTCGCGTCGCGCACGCCCTCGGGCGCGTTCTGGTCCATCAGCACCTTGCCGCTGATCAGCCGCAACTGGTTTTTTTGCGCCTCGGCCATCAGCGCGTTGACCGATTCGGGGTGCGAGGAGGCAAAGGCCAGCGCCGTGGTGACGCCGTTACGCAGCAGTTCCGCTATGAAAAATGTAGCTAATTGCGCACTGTATTCGGGGGATGAGAAGCGTTTTTCATGCGGAAACGTGTAATTTTCCAGCCACGGCAGCAGGCCCTCGGCGGGCGAGCCGATGACGTCGATCTGCGGGTAATGGATGTGCATGTCGACAAAGCCCGGGGCGATGATGCGGCCCGGAAAATGCTCGGTGGGCACATCGGCAAAGCGCGGCGCCAGCTCCGCGCAAGAGCCGACTGCCTGCACGACCTGCCGGCCACGCGTGTCCGGGCCGACGACCAGCAAGCCGTCGGATTCGAGGACGGCCTGCTCAGGACCGGCAAAGTACAACACCGACGCGCGGTAGGTTTTCATGGCTGCAAGGTTACCGCAGAGACACCAAAGGGCGGGTTTACCGTCGCATACAAATTCGAATTTGAAAATGCGCCTCGGCGCTTGACCGGGAATAGGCCGACTACGACACTGCCATTGGGGCGTAGCCCGCACCGCGCTTGGCCGCTGGCCGAATGTCCCACATAACGTCAAGGGAGATCACCATGGAAAAACCTGTCCATTTTTGTACCGACCGGGTGCTGCCGAGCGACCAGATGCGCTTTCAATCGACGGTGCGCCGCGGCGGCGGCACGCGTGCCATCATGCCTATTGGCAAGGTCTGGATGAACGGCAGCACGCTGCGGGTCCGGTTTCAGGGGGGCACCAACGCGCAGCAAGCCAAGGCGAAGGAACAGGCCTTGTGGTGGACAAACTTCGCCAACCTGACCTTCGATTTCAACAACGCGCCAGACGCTGAAATCCGTGTCACGTTCGATCCCAACGATGGCGCGTGGTCGTACATCGGCACCGACAACCGCAGCATCCCCCTGAACCAGCCGACCATGAATCTGGGATTCATGGACGGAGGCACAGCCGCCCACGAGTTCGGCCACGCCATCGGCCTGGCCCATGAACACCAGAACCCGGCAGGTGGAATTGAATGGAATGAAGCGACAGTCATCCAGAGCCTGAAGGGGCCGCCCAACAACTGGGACGAAGCGATGATCCGCCACAATGTGCTTGAAAAGTACCAGGTCAACCAGATCCAGGGCACGGCCTTCGACCCGGACTCCATCATGCTGTATTTCTTTCCGGGCAGCTGGGTCAAGAGCGGCATCGGAACCCACGCCAACGACGTGCTGTCCGCCGTTGACAAAGCCTATGTCGCCAGCGCGCAGGCCTATCCCAAAAACACACCGACGGTGGTGGACGCCGCCGAAATCAAGGTCAACGCGGCGCGACGCACAGCTGCGCGCATCGGCCAGGCGGGGGAGGAAGACCTGTTCAAGTTTGTGGTGACCACCGGCGGCAGCCACATGATAGACACCAAGGGGCCGACCGACGTGGTGATGCGGCTGTTTGGCCCCGACAGCCACACCAATGTGATCGCCGAAGACGACGACAGCGGCGAAGGCACCAACGCCCGCATCACCGCCAGTCTCGTGCCGGGCCTGTACTACGCGCAGGTGCGGCACTACAACCGCGCCAGCGGCAAGGGCGACTACACGATTCGCGTGCGGCGAATTTAGATTTCAGGAACCAGGCCGATCACGCTGCGACGCGCGCGCCGGCCTGAACAAATCTTGTCACCCTCCCCCGGCCGTTGCGGCAGCCCGGGAATTGTCAGCCAGCTTCAGCGTACAAGCGTCGCCGACCGAGACGCGCCAGACCCGCACCGACGTCAGCGCCGGCAGGCCGGGCCGCAGCCTGCGGAAAATGAACTGGCAGAGGTTTTCAAGCGTTGGCGGCCCCAGTCCCTCGACTTCGTCGAGCAGATGGTGGTCGAGCTGCTCGCGCAGCAGCGCCACCTCGCGCCGCACCAGGCCCAGGTCCATCACCATGCCGGTGCGCGGATCGGGCTGGCCGGTCAGGAAGACTTCGGCGTTGTAAGTGTGGCCGTGAATGCGCTTGCTGCTGGCGGTTTCGATGGCACGATCCAGCGTGTGCGCGGCATCAAAAAAGAAGGTCTGGCTGATCTCGCACATCATGGGAATGCTGCTCATCGTATGCCCGTGATCTTGTGGGTCTGCAGGCTGAGCCGCCAGGCCGGCTGGGCCAGGCACAGCGCTATGCAGGCGTCGAGGTTGCGCTGCCGCTCAGCGTTGTCCATGGGCTGCAGGTAACGGTGGGTGAAGCGGGCAGCCTCCAGCTCGGCCCAGTCGAGCGCAGGCTGCGGCCACACCACCTTGAGCTCGTGGCCTTCGCGTTGAATCCAGGGCGCGCCGGCCTTGGGGCTGACGCAAATCCAGTCGATGCCCTCGGGCGCGGCTATCGTGCCATTGGTTTCCACCGCGATCTGGAAGCCGCGTGCGTGCAGCGCGGCAATCAAGGCGCCGTCGACCTGCAGCAGCGGCTCGCCGCCGGTCATCACGACAAAGCGGTGGTCGCTGTCGCCGGCCGGCCACTGCGCAGCAATCTGGCTAGCCAGCGCGTCCGCACTCCTGAACTTGCCGCCCAGCGTGCCGTCCGTGCCGACGAAGTCGGTGTCGCAAAAGCGGCAGACGGCGCTGGCCCGGTCCTGCTCGCGGCCTGTCCACAGGTTGCAGCCGGCAAAGCGGCAGAAAACGGCCGGGCGGCCGGCGTTGGCGCCCTCGCCCTGCAGCGTGTAAAAAATTTCCTTGACCTGGTAACTCATGGTGATCCCGGGTTCTAGTTGGTCAGCTTGCCCTGAACGCCCTGCACCAGGAAGTTCATGCCCAGAATCTGTTCGTCGCTCAGCGTCTTGCCGGCGGCCAGCACCTCACGGCCTTCGTTGTCCAGCAGCGCGGTGCGCGCCCTGAAGGGCTGCAGCTTGCCGGCGGCAATGTCGCGCTGGCGCGCCAGCACCTCGTCGGCCACTTTTTTCGGCAGCCTGGGGCCAAAGCTGTCCACGCGGACCATGCCTTCCTTGACACCCCCCCAGAGCGTGTCGCTTTTCCAGGTGCCGTCGAGCACGGCCTGGGCGCGTCGGGTGTAGTAGCCGCCCCAGTGGTGCGTCACCGCCAGCAGCTGCGCATCGGGCGCAAATTGACGCATGTCGGAGTGGTAGGCAATCGCCAGCTTGCCACGCTCCTGCGCCGCACTCATCACCGCGGTCGAGCCGGTGTGAAAGGCAATCACCTCCACGCCCTGGTTGAACAGCGTCATCGCCGCTTCGCGCTCACGCGGCGGATCAAACCAGGCACCGAGCCACACCACCTTGACCATCGCCTGCGGATTGACTGATCGCATGCCCAGCGCGAAGGCGTTGATGCCTTGCACGACTTCGGGAATCGGAAAGCCCGCCACATAACCGGCACGGCTGGCCAGACGGCCCGCCGCAATGCCCGCCAGGTAACGCCCCTCGTAATAACGCGCGTTAGCCACGGCCACATTGGGCGCAGTTTTGTAGCCGGTGATGGACTCGAACTTCAGGTCGGGAAAGTCCTTGGCGACCTTGAGCGTGGGCTCCATGTAACCAAAGCTGGGC
>JBKJKI010000282.1:0-10907 GCA_046597475.1 Polaromonas sp.
CCTGACCAGCGCGGTCAGCGCGCTGCACCTTGCCGCCGGGCTGCAGCCCGTCGCGCTGGCGCCCGAGATGGTGGGCGTGTTGAAAATGGCGCACCACATCTCCGAGCGCAGCCAGGGCGCCTTTGACATCACCGTGGGGGCCTTCAATGGCTGGGACTTTGACCCGGCGCACCCGGCCATGCCGGATGCCGCGGAAATTGCGGGTGAACTGCCGCTGGTGAACTACCGCGACCTGGTGCTCGACGAAAAAGCCGCCAGCGCCTTTTTACGCCGCCGCGGCATGCGCGTCGATCTGGGCGGCATTGCCAAGTTGCCGATACTGCAGGCGGGCATGGACACGCTCAAGCGCCAGGGCATAGGCAACGCCATGATCAATGGCGGCGGCGACGTGCTGGTCAGCGGGCAGCTGCAGGGACGCGACTGGCGCGTCGGCCTGCGCGACCCGCGCGCGCCCGGGCGCATTCTGGGCGTGCTGGCGCTGAGTGAAGGCTTTGTTGCAGCATCGGGCGACTACGAACGCAGCTTCATGCGCGAAGGCCGTCGCTACCACCACATCCTGAACCCCAAAACCGGCCAGCCGACGCGCGGCCCGCACGGCGTGACGCTGGTATCGCGCAGGCTTGAGGACATCAACGGCCTGGGCGCGGCCATCATGGTGGCGGGCGCGGACGCCGGCCGCAGGCTGCTGGCGCCCTTGCGCGGCGTGGACACGCTGATCGTCGAAGCCCGGCAGCAGCTGTGGCTGTCGCCGGGCATGGCGGCGCGCCTGCAAACCTGAGTTGCGGCGCCGTCATTTGCTATATTTTTTATAGCTACAAACGACCGTTCTATTTGGGCTTGAGGCCTGTTTCATGCACAAAACGGCGTTGAGCACCTACAAGGCCTTCCAGAAACGCAGCGGAACGCAGGTCTGCAGCCGCGTCACCGCCCGCTCCATCAGCGCCGGGTGCAGTTCATGGCCGACCGAACTGGCCACGTCCAGCGTGGCATCGGCGCCCAGCTCCATCAGCAACTCGTAGGCCTGACGCACCCGCGCCAGCGGCACCACCAGGTCGCGCTGGCCGTGCAGCAGGTGCAAGGTGGTGAGCTGCGGCGCGCCGGCGGGCCAGTCCGCATGGCTGCCGCCAAACGCCAGCACGCGGCCGGCCAGCCCGTCGTGCGCCGCGCTCAGCGCCAGCGCCAGGCTGGCGCCCGCGCCAAAACCGAGCAGCGCGGTATCTGACTGCAACAGGCCGAAATCCTGCTGCTGGGCGCGCAGGAAAGCGGCCAGCGCCGCGACGCGGGCGGCCAGGTTTTCAGCCGCGCCTGCATCGACCTGTACCAGGCCAGCCAGATCGTCAAAAGCCGCCGCCGCGCCGGTCAACCCTTCGGGTATCAGCACCACGGCCTGCGCAAACGCGTTGCCCAGCATTTCGCCGAGCGCCAGCATGTCGGTGGCGCTGCCGCCCGCGTCATGCAGCAGCACGAACAGCTGCCCGTGCTTTCCGGCGGCGGGCAGCAGCTCGATGGTTTCGATGTCGGGTGGATTCATGATGGGCTCGGCGTGGCCGCGCTATGGCGGGAAACAGGGCTTCAGTTTAACGTTCGCCGGGCCGTCCCTGTGCGTCATTGCCGGGCCATCATTGCTAAGATCACGCCTCTTGAGGGCCTGCGGCGCGCGGGCCTGTCCATTCTTCCAGTCCGAGAGAAATCACCATGAAAATTGAAAAAAACACCGCCGTCACCCTGCGCTTGAAGGTCTCGGACGCCCAGGGCAAGGTGCTCGAAAGCGACAAGGAGCCGATGGTTTACCTGCACGGCGGCTACGGCAACACGCTGCCCAAAATCGAGGAAGCGCTCGAAGGCCAGGAGCCTGGCTTTCAGACCACGCTGGCGCTGGCGCCCGAAGACGCCTTTGGCCTGCGCGACGAGGAGCTGATGCGCACCATTCCGCGAAGCCAGTTTCCGCCCGGCGTGAAGGTCGGCGGGCAGCTCGAAGGCCGTGGCAGCGATGGCCGCGAACAGCTGTTCAACGTGGCGAAGGTCAAGGGCGACATCGTCATCCTCGACGCCAATCACCCGCTGGCGGGCAAGGCGCTGCGCTTTGCCATCAAGGTGATCGACGTGCGGCCGGCCACGCCCGAGGAAATCGCGCACCAGCATGTGCACGGCGAGCACGGCCACCACCACTGATCCGGCCACAACGCGCCTGCCGGGCGCGGGCGAACCGGCATCGCGGGAATAGGCCTACAAGGCTTGAGGCTGCGCACCCACAGACGGCCCGGCCGCGCGGGCAGTATCCTGACCCTGCAATTCAGGAAACTTCATGGCAGCCCCGTTTATCAGCACATTTCTGGTCGAGGACAAGCTCGACATCCTTGAAACTCTGGTTGAGGCGATGGAAGAAATCGCACCCGTCAAATTTGTCGGCGTGGCCGATTCGGAAGACGCCGCCACCCAATGGCTGAAAAATCATGCCGGCGACTGGGACCTGGCCATCGTTGACCTTTTTCTGGCGCAAGGCAGCGGCTTTGGCGTACTGAAAAAGTGTCAGATCCGCCGGCCCGGGCAAAAAGTGGTGGTGCTCACCGGCTACTGCCAGCGCAGCTTGCTGCAGCGCTGCCGCGAACTTGGCGCCGACGAGGTTTTCGACAAGTCACAGGATGTGGATAAGCTGGTCGATTTTTGCAAGGACCATGCGCGAAGCCTGAGCCTGTCAGTCAGCCCTTCGCCGCCACCTTGACGCGGGCTTCAATGCTCTGTTTTTAAGAGCAAACAATGGCCGTACTGAATGGGCTAACGGCCTTTTTTGTGCTGAAACCGTGAATTCTGGGGCCAACGGGCCTGCGCGCTCTAGCTTCGTTGCAGCAGCAGCTGCACCAGCGGGTGCGCCACCTTGCGCTCGGTGCTGATGGCGTAGTAGTTCTCCTGCACGCCATCGCAGGCGCCTATCAGCCTGACCTGGCTGCGTTTGAACAGCTCGTCCTGGGCCCCGACCGCCGCCGTGAAGACGCCCAGGCCGGTCGTCCCGAAGGTCTCCAGCAGCGCGCTGTCCTCGAACTCACCGGCCACCCGCGGATGCAGCCCCTGCTGGGCCAGCCAGCGGTCGATCTGGCTGCGCACCATCGAGTGCGTGGTGGGCAGCAAAACCGGCACGTTCTGCAAGGACGCCGGAAAGCCCTCATGCGCCAGCGCCCACCAGTGCGGCGAGGCGTACCAGCCCATTTGCGAGCTGCCCAGCGGGTGGCTGTGCACCTTCAAGCGTGGGTTGAACGGCGCGGGATGGTCGGTCAGCACCACGTCAAGCTTGTGCACGACCAGGTCGGCCAGCAGGTCGGCCATCTCGCCCTCGTCGCAGACCAGGCGCAGATCGGCCACGCCAAGTACCGGCTGCAGCAGCCGCTGCACTTCGAGCTTGGGCAGGCCGTCGGCAATGCCCACGGCCAGCCGCACCGAGCGCCTTTGGGTGGCGGCGCGCACCTGCGCGGGCAAGGCCTCGCCCAGCTGAAAGATCTGCTCGGCCTGCTGCAGCGCGGCCACCCCGGCCTCGGTCAGCGCCAGTCCGCGCCCGGCGGGCTTGAGCAGCTGGCAACCCAGGTCGCGCTCCAGCTCGCGCACCTGCGCGCTGACGGTTTGCACCGCCATGTCGAGACGCGCGGCGGCGCGCGACATGCCACCCTCCTTGGCCACGACCCAGAAGTAGTAGAGATGCCGGTAGTTGAAGGCCAGGCTCATGGTCAGTATTCTCAGTATTTACGGGAATAAAATTCAATAATTGTCTTCTTTTTTCGATGCATCAAAAGCCTTATCTTTTGCGGTACCCGGGGTTTTGCCCCGTAACACTTCAACCAAAGGTCAATCATGGATCGCTCTCTTGTTCATTCCACCGGCACGCTGCCCGCCGGGCGCGGCGGCCTGCTGGCCAGCCACAAGGTGCTGCGCAACACCTACGCGCTGCTGTCGATGACGCTGCTGTTCAGCGCCGGCGTGGCAGCGGCTGCCGTGGCGCTGCGCCTGCCCTCGCCCGGCCTGATCGTGACGCTGGTCGGCTACTTCGGTCTGCTGTTTTTGATCCACAAGCTGCAAAACAGCGGCGCGGCGATTCCGGCGGTGTTTGCGCTGACCGGCTTCATGGGCTACACGCTGGGCCCCATGCTGTCGGCCCATCTCGCGCTGCCGGGCGGTGCGCAGACCATCGCGCTGGCGCTGGGCGCCACGGGCGCGACCTTCCTGGCCCTGTCGGGCTGGGTACTGGCCACCCGGCGCGACTTCAGCTTCATGGGCGGCTTGCTGTTTGCCGGCATGGTGATTGCGCTCCTGGCCGGACTGGCGGCGATGTTCTTCAAGCTGCCCGCGCTGGGCCTGGCGGTGTCGGCCATGGTGGCGCTGCTGTCGGCCGGCCTGATCCTGTTCGAGACCAGCCGCATCGTCAACGGCGGCGAAAGCAATTACGTCATGGCCACCGTGAGCCTGTTCGTCTCGATCTTCAACCTCTTCACCAGCCTGCTGAGCCTGTTTGGCTTTGGCGGCAGCAACGACTGACCGAAAGGAAAAAACCCATGAAATGCCCCCATTGCATTGAGACCGCCCTGGTCATGAGCGAGCGCCAGGGCGTCGAGATCGACTACTGCCCGCAGTGCCGCGGCGTCTGGCTGGACCGTGGCGAGCTGGACAAGCTGATTGAAAAAGGCGCTGCCACGGCAGCCGCGCCCCAGCCGGCTTACCAGCAACCCGCGCGCCGGCCCGACTTTGCCGATTCCGGCTTTGATTCGCGCCACGCGCAGGGCTACGGCCAGCGCAGAAAAAAATCGTGGCTCAGCGAGATCTTCGACTGAGCGCCTCGACCCCGGCGCTTGCGGCAGCCCGCCGCAGCCCTTTCTTCACCTTGATCATTTTTTACTTCAGGACATTTCCATGCGCACTTCCCGCACTTCCACTTCCCTTCGTTCCACCGCAGCCAGCGTGATGGCCTTGACCATCGCCTCGCTAGCGTTTGCGCCGTCCCTGGCGCACGCCAAGCGCTTTGGCAGCAAGTCCGCGCCGTCCGGCGTGAGCAAGGCCCCGGCCGCCGCGCCCAGGGCTGCAACGCCCCCGGCAGCAGCCGCCGCAGCGCCGGCTGCTGCCCCGGCCGCCGCAGGCCCGGGCCTGATGGGCACCATGGGCGCGGTTGCCGTGGGCGCGGTTGTCGGCTCCGTGGCGGGCAACGCGCTGGCCGGCGGCCTGTCGCCCAACAAGGACGCCAAGGCCAGGGAAGCTGAGGCCGCCGAAAAGGAAGCCGGTGAGCTGCAACGCAAGGCCGACGAGGCCAAGACCAGGGCCGATGCCGCCCGCGCAGCGGCAAAATAAAGCCGGCAGCCCTTCAACGCTCTGTTTTTTATAGCTAATCAAGGCCGCACCCTCTGGGCAAGCGGCCTTTTTTTCATCTAAACCAGGGACTTCGGGCGCTGGCCTGCGCTGCCGGTGTACGCTCGACAGCGCCATGAAGAATTCCACCCCCCGCGCATCAAGCCACTCCGTCTGGGTCATGCTGTTCGCGCTGATTTGCGGTTTTGCGCTCAGCCAGGCCTGGCGCACAGTGGCCGCCATCATGGCCGCGCCGCTGCAGGCCGACTTTCACCTCAACGCGCAGGCGCTCGGCCTGTTTGCCGGGGCGTTTCATTTTGCCTTTGGCGCCATGCAGCTCTTCATGGGCATTGGCATGGACCTGCACGGCGTGCGGCGCACCGTGCTGGTGGCCTTTCCGCTCGCGATTGCCGGCTCGGCGCTGTCCGCGCTGGCCGGCAGCTTCGGCATGCTGGTGGCGGGGCAGGTGCTGATCGGCATCGGCTGCGCGCCGGCCTTTCTGGCCTGCACGGTGTTCATCGCGCGCCACCTGCCAAGCGAGCGCTTTGCCGCCATTTCCGGGCTCGCGCTGGGCCTGGGCGGCATCGGCATGCTGCTGACCGGAACGCCGCTGGCCTGGCTGATCCAGGCCACCTCGTGGCGCATGGGCTTTTGGGTGCTTGGCCTGGCCGGCGCGCTGGCCTGGGTGCTGATTTTCCTGCTGGTGCACGAGCCCGCGCCGCCCGCAGCGGTCATGAAGGCCAGGCAGGCGCTGCCCAGGGAATCGCTATGGCAGGCCATAGGCCAGTTCGGCGCGCTGTTCAGGTTGCCGCACACGCTGGGCATCGTGCTGCTGGGGGCCGTGGGCTATGCCTCCTTCATCTCGCTGCGCGGCCTGTGGCTGGGGCCCCTGCTGATGCAGCGCCACGGCTTCTCGCTGGTGCAAAGCGGCAACGTGGCACTGCTGATGTCGCTGGCCTCGCTGCTCGGGCCGCCGCTGTTCGGCCGCCTTGACCCCGGCCCGCTGCACCGGCGCCGCTGGATTGTCGGCTTCACGCTGCTGCAGGCCGCGCTGTTTGCCGCATTTGCCCTCACGCACAGCAGCGCCGTCGACGTGATCGGCCCGATCGCGATTGGCCTGCTCTCGGGTTACCTGGTTCTGCAGTACGCCGACGTGCGCACCGCCTACCCGGCGGCCATCACGGGCCGCGCCATGGCGGTCTTCACCATGGCCATGTTCATGGGCGTGGCGGCCATGCAGTGGCTGACCGGCGTGGCGGCCTCGGCCGCATCGGCCCACGGCCTTGAGCCTTTCACGGTGGCGCTGGCGACCATTGCCGCGCTGCTGGCCGCCGGGGCGCTGGCCTTTACGCTGCTGCCCGGCCCGCCGCGCGCCGGCTGAAGCGCTGCGCCGCCCACAAAAAAAGACAGGCATTGCCTGTCTTTTTTATGGATCGCGGGAAGCGCGATGAAGCGTGCGATTACTTGGCGGTGGACGCCTTGACGTCGGCCTTGCCTTCGGCTTTCACGGCCTTGGTTTCGGTCTTGGCCACGGCCTTGTCGGTGGCGGCATCAACCTTGGTCTTTTCAACTTTGGCATCAGCCTTGACCACTGACTTGTCAGCCTTGGCGTCGGCCTTGGCGTCGACCTTGTCGGCCTTGGCTTCAGCTTTTACCTTGTCGCCGGCGTCAGCCTTTGCAGCGGTGGATGCGGCCTTGGCCTTGGCCTTCATGGCTTTTGCATGGGCTTTCGATTTCTTGGCATCGGCTTTCACTTCGGCTTTTTCAACCTTGGCATCAGCCTTCACGTCGACCTTGGCTTCCGACTTAGCGGCAGCGGCATTGGCCTTGTCAGCCTTGGCTTCAGCTTTCACAACCGCAGGCGTTGCAGGGGCAACGGGCGCAGCAGGAGCTTGGGCAAATGCGGCGCTGACAAACAGACCGGCGATCAGGGAAGCGAGTAACTTGTTCATGTGGAGTCCTTTGAGATTGAGAGGCGTCGCGAATGATTTCGTTGCCACCGGACATGCAACGGGCGGGCACCGGCAGTTGTTGACGGCGCTTACATCACGTTGCACTTGACGCCCTCGCACGATAGGCCGCTGATGCCCTTTGCAAGGAGCGCTGGGCGCTTGCCGGGAATATCATGATGCGACCCACAACCCTGCAACGCCAGGCGCCCGCCGCACCCGCTTTCAAGACCATGAACACCTCAGCCCCCAGCTCTTTTACCGATGCGGCCGATACCTGGAACCAGCGCTTCGAAAGCGAGGCCTACCTCTTTGGCACCGAGCCCAACGTCTGGCTGCGTGAGCAGGCCGGCATCTGGCAGCCGGGCCAGCGCGTGCTCTGCGTGGCCGACGGCGAAGGCCGCAACAGCGTGTGGCTGGCCGGCCAGGGGCTGGTGGTCGATGCCTTTGATGTGGCCAGCGTGGGCGTCGCCAAGGCTCGCCGCCTGGCCGCGGAAAAAGGCGTGTCCGTCAACTTCACACTCAGCGACTGCGACGCCTACCCCTGGCCGCAGAACACCTATGACGGCGTGGCGGCGATTTTTGTACAGTTCGCCGACCCGGCCATGCGCACCCGGCTGTTCGCCAACATCAGGCGCTGCCTCAAGCCCGGCGGCACCTTGCTGCTGCAGGGCTACACACCCAAGCAGCTTGAGTACAAGACCGGCGGCCCGCCGCAGCTCGACCACCTCTACAGCGAGGCCATGCTGCGCGAGGCCTTTTCCTTAGAGGCCGGTTTTGAATTGCTCCAGCTGCGCGACTACGAGGCAGAACTGAGCGAAGGCAATCACCACCTGGGCCGGTCGGCGCTGATCGGTCTGGTTGCCCGGCGCCTGTAGGTCTGCGCCTGCGCGCCAGTTGGGAGTGCTACATTATTTATAGCAATGTATAACCGTATTCATTGGACATGAATGGGTTTTGATGCCTGAAGACCGGTTTTTCATGTCTTCAGGCGCTTGACGGGCGGCGAACGGCGCCCTGGTGTACGGTCTGTGCCGCCCGGGCACAGACCGGCAAACCGCACTGGCCAGACGGTACATTTAATGTGACAAGATGTTGATTTGCGTTTGAGAGGTTGGTAACGTCCGCATGGCGATTCTTATTCCGGCAATCGGTTCGTGCGTTGCACGCATGACCAGCGGCGAACGGCGACTGGCCGAGCGCCTCGAACAAAAACTCGACGAAGACTACCTGCTCTGGTACGACGTGCCGGTGGGGCCCAGGCATTTGCACCCTGACTTTGTGGTGATGCATCCGAGGCGCGGCCTCCTGATTCTGGAAGTCAAGGACTGGAGCCCCCGCACCATCCAGCAGGCCGACAAACAAAGCTGGCAAGTCTTCACGGACGGCAGGCTAAAGACCCTGCCCAACCCCTCCGAGCAAGCCAGGCAGTATGCGCATGCCGTGGTCGACGCCCTCAAACGCGACCCGCAACTGGTCCATGCCGAAGGCAAATACCGGGGCGGGCTGCGTTTTCCGTGGAGCTACGGCGTGGTGTTTCCCAACATGACGCGCAAACAATTCACCGAAGGCCAACTGGACCAAGTGATTGAACCGCATCAGGTGATTTGCAGCGACGAGATGTATGAGTCGGTGGATGCCGAAGACCTGCAAAATCGCTTGTGGGGCATGTTCCCCTACATGATGGGCGGCGTCATGTCGCTGCCGCAACTGGAGCGCGTGCGCTGGATTCTGTTTCCCGAGGTGCGGGTGCAGACGCAAGGTGCCCTGTTTGATGACAGCGACGTAGAGGCCGAGCTGCCCAGCATCATGCGCGTCATGGACTTGCAGCAAGAGCAGCTCGCGCGCAGCCTGGGCGACGGCCACCGCGTGATTCACGGCGTGGCCGGCTCGGGCAAGACGATGATCCTGGGCTACCGCGCCGAATACCTGGCCAAGGCCCACACGCCCGTATCCAAACCCATATTGATTCTTTGCTACAACGAGCCGCTGGCCGTCAAGCTGGCCAGCGTGATGGAAGCCAAGGGCTTGTCAGGCAGCGTGCATGCGCGGCATTTTCACAAGTGGTGCCGCGACCAGCTGGTGACGTTTGGGCAAACGCTGCCCGCCCACCATTTGCCCGTGGGCGCGAAGATGGAAGAGATGGTGCTGCGCGTCATCCACGGCGTGGACCGCAAGCAAATCCCCGGCGGCCAATACCAGGCCGTACTGATCGACGAAGGCCACGACTTCGCGCCCGAATGGCTCAAACTCGTCACGCAGATGGTGGACCCGGCCACCAACAGCTTGCTGGTGCTGTATGACGACGCGCAAAGCATTTACGAGCGCAGCCGCAAAAAGAACTTCAGCTTCAAGAGCGTCGGCATTCAGGCGCAAGGCCGCACCACCATCCTGAAAATCAACTACCGCAACACCCGGCAGATTCTGCAGACCGCCAGCCTGATTGCCGCCGACCTGCTGACGGCAGACGACAAGGACGACGACGGCATTCCGCTGCTCAAGCCCATCAGCTGCGGGCGAGATGGCGAGGCGCCGCTGATCATCCGCCTGCCCAGCTTGCGCGACGAGGCCTTTGCCATTGCCGACCACCTGAGCGCCGCGCACCAGGAAGGGCACGCCTGGGGCGACATGGCCATCCTGTGCGCAGACCGCCACACGCGCGACCTGTGTGCCGGGGTGCTGCACCAGCGCAAGATTCCGGTGCAAATGCGCATAGGCCCTGGCGACTTCGACCCGGCCAGCGATACGGGCAAGGTCATGACCATGAAAGTCAGCAAGGGCCTGGAGTTCCCGGTGGTGGCACTGCCCGGCGTGGGGCACATGCCGGCGGCGGGCGAGGATGAGCAAGAGGCCGCGCGGGTGTTTTATGTGGCGGCGACGCGGGCTACGCAGCGGTTGGTGATTGGAGTGGGTGGACCTTCGGCATTTGGACAACGCCTATGACACGCCCGCCTATTGAGAATCAAACAATATTGCTTTCCGAAATATGCCCTTTTGGCGGGCAAAATCACAGGCTGTCTGGCCTTGCCCTCTACGCACCCGCACAAGGACCAGTGACCACGCCCCATGAAAAATAACATTCGCTCAAACTTTGACATGCTGCGCGCCTATGAAGAGCAGCTTTGGCGTTTGGGTGCCTTGGCCGAGCGGTATTTCGCGGAAGACCCCAACACCAGCCTGCTCAAGCTGCGCCAGTTTTCAGAGCTGTTGGCCCAGTCACTGGCGGCGCGCACCGGCCTTTATACCAATCCGCAAGAGTCACAATATGAGCTGATTCGCCGGCTGCAAGGCGAAGGCATGCTGCCTAAAGAAGTCAAACAAGTCTTTGACCAAATCCGTATCAACGGTAACGCCGCAAACCACGCCCTGCAGGGTGACCATGCTGCCGCACTGTCAACGCTCAAGCTTTGTTGGCAGCTGTGTCTGTGGTTTCACCGGACGTTTAAAGAATCGACCTATAGGTCTGGCCCATTGGTGCCGCCACAAGCACCGGCTGACGAAAGCGGAGAGTTACGCGCTCAACTAGTGTTTAATTGCGTAAGTTAACAATTGTATTTCTAAGCTGAGCGCCTTTGACCTCACGTTTTCTCCAGACGAATGGCGCGGCCGTTTTGTTGTAGTGGGTCACGAAGGCTT
>JBKJKI010000312.1:0-9664 GCA_046597475.1 Polaromonas sp.
TCAGAGGTTGCTGCTTGGCAGCAAGCCCGCAATGAGGAAAAGCAAATCATCGAGTGGAACTTTACCCGGCAGGACGCGGACAAAAAACTAGGCCGTCATTATGTTTCTAAATTTATGTGTTGATGTACTAGGCAAACACCCCGGCCCTGTCCTGCATGCCCGCCGACACCTCGCCCAGGTGGTGCAGCGTGTCTCCAAACGTCATTTCAAGCTGCGTGAGTTTCTTGAAGTAGTGGCTCACGATGTATTCGTCGGTCATGCCAATGCCGCCGTGCAGTTGCACCGCCTGCTGGCCGACAAAGCGCATGGAAACGCCCAGCTGGTATTTGGCCCTGGCCATGGCGCGGCGGCGTTCGTCGGCCGGGGCATTGAGCTTGAGCGAGGCGTAATAGCTCATGGAGCGGGCCAGCTCCAGCTGCATCTTCATGTCGGCGATGCGGTGGCGCAGCGCCTGAAAGCTGCTGATGAGCACGCCAAACTGCTTGCGCGTGTTCAGGTACTCGACCGTGACGGCCAGGGTCTTGTCCATCACGCCGACGGCTTCGGCGCAGGTCGCGGCGATGCCGATGTCCATGGCGTGCTCAAGCGCGCTCAAGCCATCGAGGGTAATCAGCGCCGCCTGGGCATTGTCAAGCGTGACTTCCGCGGCGCGGGCGCCGTCTTGCGTGACGTAGCCTTGCGTGGCGACACCGCTGGCCGAGCGCTCGACCAGGAACAGCGCCAGCGCGCCCTTGGCCAGGGCCGGCACGATGAAGGCGTCGGCCTGGTCACCTGCGGGTACTATGCTTTTTGTAGCAACAAGTGACCATACATCCTGGGCTTGAGTCGCTTTTGCCTCGCATTTTTCAAAATGGTAGCGCGCTGCGCGCTCCTGGCAAGCCAGCACGACCAGGCGTTCGCCCGATGCCACTTCGGGCAGCCAGGCGGCCCGGAGCGCCGCCGGTGCGTAGCCGGAAAGCACCGCCCCGGCGATCAGCGTCTCCGCCAGGGGTTCGAGCACCAGGCCGCGCCCGAGCTCTTCCATGACCACCATGCCCTCGACCGGCCCCATGCCGAGTCCGCCGTCCGCCTCGGGGATGTAGAGGCCTGCCAGGCCCAGTTCGGCCAGCTGGCCGTAAGCCTCGCGTGAAAAACCGCCGGCGCCGGCAATGCGGGTGCGGCGCCCGAAGTCATAGCCCTTGTCAACCCATTTGCGAACCGCGTCGCGCAGTTGTTCCTGGTCGTCGGTGAAGTCAAAATCCATGATTTTTGTCCTTTAAGCCAGCTTCATTCAGCCGAGTACGACCTGGGAAACGATATTTCGCTGCACCTCGTTGGAGCCGCCATAAATCGTCGTCTTGCGAAGGTTGAAATAGGTGGAGGCCAGCGGCGCATTGGCCACCACGCCGCCGGGGAAGTTGCCCTGCCAGCCGGCTTCCATGGCTTCCTCGATGAAGGGCAGGCTGAAAGGGCCGGCGGCCAGCATCATGAGTTCGCTGTAACGCTGCTGGATTTCGCTGCCGCGGATCTTGAGCAGGCCGGCGATGTCAAGCGAGTTCTTGCCGGATTTCTCGGCCGACAGCACGCGCAGCACCAGCATTTCCAGCGCCACCACATCGACTTCGAGTTTGGCGATTTCATCGCGAAAGCGGCTGTCGTCATAGACGCCTTCGGCCCTCGCAATGCGCTTGAGGCGCTCCAGTTCGCGCTTGGAGCGGTTCACGTCGGCGATGTTGGTGCGCTCGTGGCTGAGCAGGTGCTTGGCGTAGGTCCAGCCCTTGTTTTCCTCGCCGATCAGGTTCTCGGCCGGCACCGCGACGTTGTCGAACCAGACCTCGTTGACCTCGCTCTCGCCGTCAAGCAGCTTGATCGGCCGCACCGACACGCCGGGCGACTTCATGTCGATCAGCAGGAAGGAAATGCCGGTCTGCGGCTTGCCTTCATGGCTGGTGCGCACCAGGCAAAAAATCCATTCGCCGTACTGGCCCAGCGTGGTCCAGGTTTTCTGGCCGTTGACGATGTAGACATCGCCCTGGCCCGGTATTGCTTTTCTTTCTGCCTTGCATTTGAGCGAAGCCAGGTCAGAGCCCGAACCCGGTTCGCTGTAGCCCTGGCTCCACCACACGTCGCCGCTGGCTATGCCCGGTAAAAAGCGCTTTTGCTGCTCGGCATTGCCAAAGGCCATGATGACCGGCGCCACCATGACCGGGCCGAAGGGCATGACGCGTGGCGCACCAGCCAGCGCGCATTCTTCTTCAAACAGGTGTTTTTGCACCGCGCTCCAGCCGGGGCCGCCAAACTCCCTGGGCCAGCCATGACCCAGCCAGCCCTGCTTTCCGAGAATCCTGGCCCAGCGCTGCAGGTCGTCGCGCGACAGGCGCAAGGCCTTGTGCACCTTGTCTGAAATGTCGGCCGGCAGGTTGGCCTGAACCCAGGCGCGAATCTCCTCGCGGAAGGACTGTTCTTCAGGGGTAAAAGCTAAATCCATGTCGAATTCTCCAGTTCCGGCGTTTTATCACGGCAGCGTGCGCAGCTCTGTCAGGCTTGGGACAGTCCCAGCTCTTTGTACACATGCGCCAATTGGCCTTGAAGCTGCAAGAGCTGGCTTTCAAGTGATTCGATGCGTTGCTGCAGGCGCTCGGCCTGACCTAGCGAGATGGGCTCGGCGGCGGCATCCCCCGGCTCGCTCACCGATGAGCCTGGCTGGTGGGCGATGGGCGCGTCGCCGCAAAGCAGGTGGGCCCAGCGCTGCTCGCGCATGCCTGGGGCGCGCGGCAGTTGCAGGGCCATGGCCGCGCCGCTGTCTTCACCGCGCGCCTTCAGCTCGGCCAGCGCGTCCTCCACGCTGGCAATGTCGGCAAACTTGTACCAGCGCTCGCTGCTGATGCGCAGCTCGCCCGGTGTCTGCGGTCCGCGTAGCATCAGCAGGCCGAGCAGCACCGCCTGCGGCTCGCTGACGGCAAAGCCGCGCTGGAAATTGTGCTCGAAGCGCGGTACGCGGGAGTAAGCGGCTTCAAACACCAGGCTTTGCGCCTTGAGCGCGTCGATCGCCTGCTGCGCCTCGGATTCGGACAGCTCCATCACCGGGTCGCGGCTGGTTTTCTGGTTGCAGCCCAGCAGCAGGGCGTTGAGCGACAGCGGATAGCTGTCGGGCACGGTACGGGCTTTTTCCATCAGCGTGGCCAGCACGCGGGCTTCGTTCGGGGTAAGGGTTCTCATGGCGATAATCTTAAACAATGAAGAACATCGTCATCCTGATTTCCGGCGGCGGCTCCAATATGGCCGCCATTGCCCGCGTCGCAAAGAAAGAGAGCTGGCAGCAAAGGCACGGCGTGCGCATTGCCGCCGTCATCAGCAACAAGGCAGACGCCGCAGGGCTGGCGTTGGCGCAAAGCCTGGGCATGGCAACGGACGCCGTGCCGCACCGCGATTTTGTCTCGCGCGAAGCCTTTGACGCCGCCCTGATGGCGCGCATCGATGTCCATGCGCCGCAGCTGGTGGTGCTGGCCGGCTTCATGCGCATTTTGACGCCGGGGTTTGTGCAGCATTACGCGGGCCGGCTGATCAATATCCACCCGTCCCTCCTGCCTGCCTTCACCGGCCTGCACACGCACCAGCGCGCCATAGCCATGGGCTGCAAGGCCGCCGGTGCCACCGTGCATCAGGTGACGGCCGAACTCGACCATGGCGACATCCTGGCGCAGGCCGTCGTTCCCGTGCTGCCCGGCGACACGGCCGAGTCCCTGGCAGCCCGCGTGCTGACGCAGGAGCACCTGATCTACCCGCAAGCCATACGCGCATTTTTTGAGCACGGCGCCTGAAATGTGACGGCTTGCCCACGGCGCGCGGCTTTACCGGCTTTACCTGGCGGGCAGGTGATTCGGCACCAAAGAAGTTGACTCCGCATGAAATCTGAATCCGGTCTGGCCTTGCGACCGTATTCATTGCAGCCGCTTGGAAAGCCATCCGATTCCGGCTCATGTCTCACATCAACTTCAAGGAATTTTTTACCATGCAAACCAAACACAAACTCGCGTCGCTCGGTCTGGCCCTGGCAATGTCCATGGCCGCCCTGCCAACCTTCGCACAGGTCATGGTTGGCGGCGCGCCCATGCTGGCCAGCCAGGACATCATCGACAACGCCGTGAACTCCAAGGAGCACACCACGCTGGTGGCGGCCGTCAAGGCGGCGGGGCTGGTGGATACGCTCAAGGGCCCGGGGCCGTTCACCGTTTTCGCGCCGACCAACGCGGCTTTTGACGCGCTGCCAGCGGGTACGGTGGACAGCCTGCTCAAGCCCGAAAACAAGGCCATGCTCTCAGGCATCCTGACCTACCACGTGGTGGCCGGCAAGATGGATGCGGCAGCACTGACCAAGGCCATCGCCGAAGGCAAGGGCATGGCCACGCTCAAGACGGTGGCTGGCGGCAAGCTGACCGCGACCGCCATGGGCGGCAAGGTCATGGTGAGCGATGAAAAAGGCGATGTTGCCAAGGTGACGATCGCCGACGTGTACCAGTCCAACGGCGTGATTCACGTGGTCGACAAGGTTTTGCTGCCCAGGTAATTCAGGCCGGCGACGAGCGAGCAGCTTGTCGGTGCCTGACCAGGCTGCATGCGGTTGACCGCCGCCTGCAGCCGCTATTTCGCGAGGCGCTGACGAAACAGCGTTTTGAAGCCGGAAATCCGGCGATTGCCAAGCGCCCTTAATGCTATTAAATTAATAGCAAATAATGACCGAAATACGTGGGCTATAGCCCTTAAACACTACATTTTTGCCTGAAACACCAGCCCGGCGTGCTCGCGCAGCGCATGGAACTTGATCTTGGGCCACTGCTGCTCCACGGCGCGCAGGGTGGCGCTGTGATCTACCAGGAGCGTCGGCGCATCGACCGCGTCGAGCGCCACGCGGTGGGCATTGGCGTCCACGAATTTTTTCAGCTCGTTCTGGTCATCACACGTCACCCAGCGCGCCAGGTTGAAGTTGCTTGGCATGATGCGCGCCTTGACGCCGTATTCATGCTCCAGCCGGTGCGCCACCACTTCAAACTGCAGCTGGCCGACGGCGCCCAGCAGCAACAGCGAACCGGCAATCGGCCGGAACACCTGGATGGCGCCTTCCTCGCCGAGCTGCGTCAGCCCGGCGCGAAGCTGCTTGCTGCGCAGCGGGTCGGCCACTTCCACCGCACGAAACATTTCCGGCGCGAAGAAGGGCAGGCCGGTGAACTGCAGCGCCTCGCCCTCGGTCAGCGTGTCGCCCAGCTGCAGCACGCCGTGGTTGGGAATGCCGATGATGTCACCTGCGAAAGCAGTATCGAGTAACTCCCTGCGCTGGCTCATGAAGCTCACCACGGTGTTGGGCCGCAGCTCCTTGCCGCTGCGCACCACCTTCAGCCGCATGCCGCGCGTGAATTCGCCGCTGGCCACGCGCAGGAAGGCGATGCGGTCGCGGTGGGCGGGGTCCATGTTGGCCTGGATCTTGAACACCACGCCGGTGAACTTGGGCTCCTCGGGCTTGACGGTGCGCTGCATGGCGGGCCGGTCGGCCGGGGCGGGCGCCAGATCAACCAGCGCATCGAGCACTTCCTGGACGCCAAAGTTGTTGATGGCCGAGCCGAAGAACATCGGCGTCTGCCGGCCCTTGAGGAATTCGGCGCGGTCAAACTCCGGTGAAGCGCCGTTCAGCAGTTCCAGTTCGTCCTGCGCCTGCGTGAATTCGGCGCCAAAGCGCTTGGTCGCTTCAAGGTTGTCCAGACCGGCCAGGATTTCATCGTCGCCGCCGGCCTTGTCCTCGCCGGGGCTGAAGACGCGCATGCGCTTTTCGCGCCGGTCGTACACGCCATGGAACAGCTTGCCCATGCCGACCGGCCAGGTGAAGGGCACGACCGTCATGCCGAGCTCCTGCTCGATCTCATCCATCACGCTCATCGGGTCCTGCACCTCGCGGTCCATCTTGTTGACAAAGGTCAGGATGGGCGTGTTGCGGGCGCGGCAGACCTGCAGCAGGCGGCGGGTCTGCGGCTCGACGCCGTTGGCCGCGTCGATCACCATCAGCGCCGCATCGACGGCGGTCAGCACGCGGTAGGTGTCTTCCGAGAAGTCCTGGTGGCCGGGGGTGTCCAGCAGGTTGATGACGCAGTCGCGGTATTCCATCTGCATCACCGAGCTGGCGACCGAAATGCCGCGCTGCTTTTCAATTTCCATCCAGTCACTAGTCGCATGGCGCGCGGCCTTGCGCGCCTTGACGCTGCCGGCAATCTGGATGGCGCCCGAGAACAGCAGCAGCTTTTCAGTCAGCGTGGTTTTACCCGCGTCGGGGTGGGAGATGATGGCAAACGTGCGGCGGCGCTTGACTTGTTTGGCGATTTCAGTGGGGGCCGGGGTGGTAGGGGGGGCTTGGATGACTGTGGACATAACCCACGATTATCGGTGACACGGGTTATTCGATGGGCGTGTCGTCGGCAACCCTGGTAAAGCGCGGCTGGCGCACGCCATCAATCACCACCTCTTCATTGAACATGGCTGCAGGGCGCACCCATAGCCCGTTTTCGCCGTACAGCGCGCGGTACAAGGTCATGGGCTCCAGGCTTTCGCTGTGCCGCACCGTGCCGACCACGTCATACAGCATGCCCTTGTAATGACGGTAGCGGCCAGGAGGGGTTTCAATGAGGGGCGGCAGTGTTTCTTCAGTCATGTGCGGCTCGTTTTGGGGGCAGTGGGACAATAGGGGGTTATGCATCCTAAAGCCTTACTAGACAGTTGCGCCTCACTTCTCAAGCAGGTTCTTAAATTTGACCACCCGGCAGACATGGTGCTGTCGCGCTATTTCCGTGAATATCGTCTCGGCCCGCGTGAGCGTGCTACGGTGGCTGAAACCATTTACGGCGTGCTGCGCAAAAAAAATCTCTTCACCTATCTGGCGCAGCACGGCAGTGGCCCGCCTGAGCGCCGCCTGGCGATTTTGGGTTTTACTGCACCGCGTGATTTCTTGATGGCGGCTTTGACCGATCAGGAAATCGATTGGCTTCAGCGCTGCGATCAGGTCAAACCCGCCGACTTGATGGAGCTGCACCGCCACAACCTGCCGCAGTGGCTGGTTGAGCCTTTGAAGGCGCAACTGGGTGACGACTTTTGGCCATTGGTCGAAAGCCTCAATGCGCCTGCTGGCCTGGACATGCGCGTCAACACGCTCAAAGACAAGCGCGCCGATATTCAAAAAGAGCTGCAAAAAGCCGGGCTGAAAACCGTGGCTACGCCTTATTCGCCATGGGGCTTGCGGCTGGCCGATAAATCGCAGCTAGGCAAGCTTGATGCCTTCACACGCGGCGCGATTGAAGTGCAGGACGAGGGTTCGCAGTTGCTGGCCCTGCTGGTAGATGCCAAGCGCGGCGAGATGGTGGTTGATTTTTGCGCCGGTGCTGGCGGCAAAACGCTGGCCCTTGGTGCCAGTATGCGCAGCACCGGGCGGCTGTATGCGTTTGACACGTCGGGCCATCGGCTGGATGCGCTTAAACCGCGGCTGGCGCGCAGCGGGTTGTCAAATATTCACCCGGTGGCGATTGCGCATGAGCGTGATGACCGCATCAAACGCCTGGCCGGCAAGATTGATCGGGTGCTGGTCGATGCGCCGTGCTCCGGCCTGGGTACGCTGCGGCGCAACCCAGACCTGAAATGGCGGCAAAACCCCAAGGCCATTGCCGAGATGGTGGCCAAGCAAACGGCTATTTTGCAGAGCGCAGCGCGGCTTTTAAAGCCCGGCGGGCGACTGGTTTATGCCACCTGTAGTGTTTTACGTGAAGAAAATGAAGAAATAGCGGCGGCTTTTTCAAATGCAAATAAAGACTTCAACGTGCTTGAAACAGCGTCTGTATTGACCCACCTAGGGGTGGAACATGCCGATAAACTGTGCAGCGGCCCCTACCTGCGGCTATGGCCTAATCGGCATCAGACCGACGGGTTTTTTGCAGCTATTTGGCAGAAGTCAATGTAATTTTGGTGGTGGATGCTGGAGTTTTTGGGGTCAGAGCCCAAATTCGCCGAGCCTACGGCTCGCCCGGAGGGCGCGGTGCGATGCACCGCAGCGAAATTGGTGTCTGACCCCAAAAACTCCTCCATTTGAGGGCCCATCAGGGCTATTCTTTTCAGGCTGACCCGTTTACAATCGAAACATTCAAACCCAGTTGCATGACGCTATTTTGGCGGGCGGCTGATGCAGATTAATTAAAGGACTTTTATGATGTTTTTTGATGCAGCTCTTGACTGGCTTGCCAATGGCTTGCTGGCAGCGAGCTGGTGGCAAATCGTGCTCTACACCCTGGTGACGACGCACATCACGATTGCCAGTGTGACCATCTATCTGCACCGCCACCAGGCGCATCGTGCGATGGATCTGCACGCCATTCCCGCGCATTTTTTCCGGCTCTGGTTGTGGCTGGGTACTGGGCAAGTCACCAAAGAATGGGTGTCCATTCACCGCAAACACCACGCCAAATGCGAGACCGCTGAAGACCCGCACAGCCCGCAGGCTCACGGCATCAAAAAAGTGTTTTGGCAAGGTGCTGAGCTGTACCGTGCCGAGAGTAAAAACAAAGAAACCATGACCAAATACGGTCACGGCACGCCAAGCGACTGGGTAGAGCGCAACGTGTACACCCGCTACAGTTGGCAGGGCGTGGGCCTGATGATGATCATCAACCTGGCGCTGTTTGGTGTTGCTGGCCTGGCCGTATGGGCTGTGCAGATGGCGTGGATTCCGGTTACAGCGGCTGGCATCATCAATGGCATTGGGCACTACTGGGGTTATCGCAATTTCGAGGCACCTGATGCGAGTACCAATATTTCGCCTTGGGGCATCATGATTGGCGGCGAAGAGCTGCACAACAATCACCACACCTATCCCACGTCGGCCAAGTTCTCGGTCAAGCCCTATGAGTTTGATATCGGCTGGGTTTACATTCGCGGTCTCGAGCGCCTTGGCCTGGCAACCGTCAAGAAGGTACCGCCAAAGCTTCAGCTTGGCAACATCCAGCCTGTAGCTGACGAGAAGACGCTCGAAGCGCTGATCGCCCACCGCTATGAAGTCATGGCTGGTTTTGCGCGTGAGTTGCGCCGTGCCGGACAAGCCGAGATTGAGTTGATAAAAGCCAAAAAGGGTGATGCGTCGATGTTGCGCGCTGCCAACCGCTGGCTGCACCGCGACGATGACAAAGTGCCTGCCTCTGCCCGGTCCAAGCTGGCGCAAGCCCGCGCCGAGCACCCGGTGCTCGACAAGATGGTCACCATGCGTGAAGAGCTGCGCCAGATGTGGATGAGTACTTCGGCTTCGCGAGAGCAGCTTGCAACTGATTTGGCAGCCTGGTGCCACCGGGCTGAAGCAAGCGGTATCGCTGCGTTGCGTGAGTTCTCGATGAAGCTGCGGGCAGCCCGCAGCTAAAGTCTTTGCACCAAAGAACCAGGCATTAAAAAACCCGCCATTGAGCGGGTTTTTTAATGTGCAGCTTGAGGCTGCAAAGTCATAGCTAAATTACTTCAGCTTGATTTCCTTGTATTCCACATGCTTGCGTGCTTTAGGATCAAATTTCATGATCAGCATTTTGTCAGGCGTGGTTTTTTTATTCTTGGTGGTCGTGTAGAAGTGACCAGTGCCGGCAGTTGATTCCAGCTTGATTTTTTCGCGTGCGCCTTT
>JBKJKI010000092.1:0-22174 GCA_046597475.1 Polaromonas sp.
TACGCCGTGCAGGTTGGCCGCGTATCGTTGCGTCTGCTGTGCTTCCATGATCTTGCCCCGTCAGTCATGACTCGGCATGGTATTACTTGTTTGGTTCCGGCTTGTCCGGCTTAGGCAATGGCGCTGCGTCTTTCAGCAGCTAATCCAGCCATAGCCCTTCAGCGTGCAGGCGGAAATGCCGTCGGTCTCCGCACTGAAGCTTGCGCTTTAGAAGACGTGCCGCAAGCCGAACTCATAACCGGTCGAGGAAGAGCCGCCCGCGATAGCACCTGGACCGCCGGGCACGGAATAGGTGGCCTGGCCCTTGTTGGAGAGGCGCGCCACCGTGGTGTACAACGCCGTTCGCTTGGACAGGTTGTACACATAACCCACCGCCAGGGAGTTGGCGTCGTTGGCATCGATGGAAGCGCCAGCGGCATTGCTGCCCTGCTGGTTCGTCCTGACGTACGAGGCCTTGATGTCGCCAGCACCTACCTTGACAATCGCGCCCAGCAACATGTTGGTGTGCCTGGACGTCAGGTAGGTGGTCTGCGTGGCGCTCGCCATCAGCTTGATCTTGTCAAATTGGTACGAACCCGCCAGCACATTAACCTTGAAATCGGCATTCGCCGCCTCGATGCGCGTCGTGGCGGCAGTGGCCGAGATATCAACCGGGCCGCCCGCGTAACCCAAGCGCGCGGCCCGGTGGCGGTAGGAGCCCTGCGCGTTGGCGCTTTCGCTGGGCGCGACCATGAGAATCCCGTAAAACCCGCCCAACGTTGCGGGGGTGAAGTACTGGAGGGAATTGTTGGAGCGCGCAAAGGTGGTGGTGGCGGTGCCAAAGGCGCGGTTGAAAGCGGTCGACGATGCAGCGTTGAAGGTGTTGGCAATGCCGCCGACGCCGACGTAGGCGAACGGGTCGGCGGCGGCAATTGCCCGGAAGCCGGGTGTGTAGTCGCGCCCGAGGCGCAACTCGCCCAGGGGGCTGGCCAGGCTCACGTAGGCGGCGCGATCCCAGAGCTGGTTGGCCGGAGTCGTGGTGGTTGCCCCGCCGACGCCAGTGTCTGTCAGCACCGTGGACTCAAGCCAAAAGCCTGCCTTCAGGCCATCGCCAAGATCTTCCGTGCCGCGCAGCATGATACGCGAGGTCGAGTTGGCGCCGCTGGCCACAGAATTTTGGGAGCCTGAGGAGTTCTGCGTGTGCCGAATTGCCGCGTCGACAATGCCGGAGAGGTTTACTAACGATTGGGCGGCGGCGATTGTGCTCAGGCCAAGCAGTGCCGTGCCTAGAAATGCGTTTTTGTTCATGCGAAAAGTCTCCAGTAGTTATGGGTAAGGGTGGGGCGGACAGGAAAGGTCAACCAAACCGCTGCCACGCAGATCGTGCGGTGGCGTTTGTTTGGTGAGGGGAACGGGTTTGGGCTCAGGCCCGGGGCGGGTCAGGGCGTCAACTTGACTGCACCGGTGCGCAGGATATCGGCATAGCGGCGCGAAGCCCCTTCCACGATTTTGCGAAATTCCTGACGGCTGCTACCCACGGGTTCGTAACTCATGTTGGCAAAAGAACGCTGCACCGCTGGTGACTGGATGGCCTTGACGAAAGCACTGTTCAGGCGATCCAGTACAGGAACAGGGACGCCGAGCGGAGCCACGTAACCGACCCAGCCGTCGGTCGTGAAGTCGATGCCCAACTCGCGGAAAGTGGGCACATTGGGATAGGCGGCAACACGCTGCTTCGAGGTGACCGCAAGGGCGCGAATACGGCCCGAATCTACGAAGGCCTTGGCCGCCTGGCCCGCCAGCATGTAGTCGATTGCGCCACCCGCAAGGTCAGTGAGTGCCGCGCTTTCGCCCTTGTAGGGCACGTGCATCGCTTCGATGCCCAGCTTGCTGGCCAGAAACACGTTGTTGAAGTGAAAGCTCGTGCCCGCGCCAGGTGTGCCGTAATTCAGTTTGCCGGGCGTGCTGCGCGCCATCGCAATGAAGTCTTTCAGGTCACCGCTGGGCAGTGCATTTTTGCTGACCGCCAGTACGTTGAAGGTGTCCACGGCGGCCGTGATCGGCTCGAAGTCCTTGAGCGGCGAGATGCCGTAATTGGGGTCGGTCAATGGCAGCGTGACCATGGTCGCCGGTACCGCGAGTCCAATCGTGTAGCCGTCCTTGGGTGCGCGCTTGAGTTGTTCCATGCCGATCTTGCCGCCGGCGCCGGCCCGGTTGTCGACCACGACCGGCTGCCCGAGCTCGCGACCCAGGGCGTCCGTCAACGCACGCGTGACGGCATCGGTGAGACCGCCCGCCGCATACGGAACGATGATGGTGATGGGTTTCTCCGGCCACGCCGACCATGCCGACGTACAGCAGCTCAAGACCAGCGCAGCCAGCCAAGCGGATTTCTTGATCATTTTCAATGTCTCCATCATTCTCAATTTAAATTCGCCCGGCGCGGTCTCAACCTCTTGGCAAGCACTCACGCTGGGATTACAGGTAGCACCCTGGATCGGATCTGCATGACCGACTCCATTGAGCTGGGTCCGCATCTGTTCCGAAGCTCTGTGCTAGTGAGCAAGTATTTTTGCGCTGGCGCGCAATCTTTGACTATGATCAATCACTGCAATTCCGGGATGCGGAACGGCTATGCTCTGATGGCACCTTGGCACCATCGGCCCAAACCCGTCTCTTTGCTTCCGCGCGGCCGCGACGGAAGTGTCAGAAAACGTGAAAGTTCATTGTGAAGAGCCGCAAAGTCAATACAGCGACCCCCGAATCTCACCGCCCGGATTTTGTCAGCTCGCTGGCCAAGGGCCTCGAAGTGCTGGCAGCCTTCGAGCGCGGCGACATACTGGGCAATCAGGAACTGATCGCCCGCACCGGCCTGCCCAAAACCACCGTGTCGCGCCTCGCCGGAACGCTTTGCTCGCTCGGTTACCTGCGTCTGGACGAGCGCACCCGGAAATACACGATAGGCGCACGCATGCTGGGCATAGGTGCCAGCGTGCAGCGTCATATCGGACTGCAGCGAACCGCCAGACCTTTCATGGAAGCCCTGGCGCAGGAACTGGACATCACGGTCATCCTGGGTGCGCGAGACCGCACGGGCCTGGTATTCCTAGAGCTGGTGCGCCCACCGCGCAACATGCTGACCGTCAATACCGACAGCGGCTCGGTGGTGCCGATAGAGAGCACTTCCATCGGGTTGGCCTACCTGGTGACGGCTCCGCTGATCGAGCGCGTGCGCGTGCTGGAATCGCTGCGGCGCCATCATCCGGAGGATTGGGACGAAGTGCGTCAAACCATAGAGCGCGCGCACACCGACTACTTGCGTCAAGGCTTCGTGGTCTCGCAGCACTCGGAAAAAGGCACTGTCAGCGGCGTCGGCGTGCCGCTGGTGCTCGGCTCCAAGGGTGTTTTTACCTTTGCCTGCGCCGGACCGTCTTTCGAGTTGCCCTTGGCTCGCCTCACAAAGGTTCTGGGACCGCGTCTGGCAGACACCGTGGCAAAAATCAAAGAGGCGATATCCGGCCCGCTCTAGAGATCTTGGTCACCCCCGTGTCAAGAGGACGAGCGATCAAAATGTCTAGCAGTTCTTACGCGACAAGACGGTGATTTGGCTACCGGAAGCCGGTTCACCACGGCATGCGAAGCCCTCACGTTGCCCGCCTTAATACTCACCGCCGTTCACGCTGGCGCGCTGCGCAAAGGATAGGCACAGCAAGTGGCCGTGCGATGCAAAACACGGTCGGGGTCGCGCGTCGCTGCAGCAAGCAATCGCTATTAGCACCAGCTACACAGACAGTCTGAATTGTCGGGGTGGCGTGCGATCACGCGCGCTGGACCACGGCCGTTCCGAGATGCGGAACGGATCTGCCTGAGCGCTATGCATCCCTTGAAGCGTTAACTACAGTTGAACTTCATCGATGCCCTGCGCCGCCTGAGCCGGCCTTTTTCACCACGAGGAATCCCCATGAGCAATTACCGCTTTCCCGACTACCAGGTTGCTGGCGACGCCGACACCACTGTCTATCTGCTGCACGGTGCCTACGGCTCCAAGGACTACTTCCGCGCCGAAATCGAAACACTGGTGCGCGCCGGCTACCGCGTCGTGGCTTGGGACGCACCCGGCTACGGCATCAGCCCCCTGCCCGCGGGCGGGATCAGCATCGAAGGCCTGGCGGAAGCAGCTGCGCGTCTGATCGAGCGCACTGGCAGCGCCCGTAACATCGTCGTTGGTCACAGCATGGGCGGCATCACGGCGCCGCTGGTCACGCGGCTGGCAGGCCACCGGGTGCACGGACTGGTGATTTCGGCCACGGTGGCTTCGTTCTCGCGCAAGTCGGAACAAGACAAGGTGACCTTTCTGGAAGAGCGCATCGCACCGCTCAAGCGCGGAAAATCATTCCGCGAAACCGCCATGCCCGTCATCCTGTCGATGTTTTCGCCAAGCTCCAAGGGCGAACTGGTCGACCTGGTCACCAACGTGGCGGCCAGCACTCGCAGCGAAACCTTCTGCTCCGCCATCGAGGCCATCACGCGCTACGACGGCATCGACACGTTGAAAAACATAAGCGTTCCCACGCTGCTCATCGCCGGCGAGGACGACAAGGTAGGCCGCCCCGAAGGCATGCGCGAGTTGACCACGCTGATTCCGAACGCCAAATTCGTCAGCATTCCCAATGCCGGGCATTACGCCTTCGCCGAGCAGCCGCAAGCCTTCAACGCCGCATTGCTGGACTTCCTGCGCAGCGTCACCGAAACACCGATCAAAGCTTAATACAACCCATACCCCACTCACAAACGACAAGGAGATGACAACATGACGATCCAGACGCTCGAAAGCAGCGTGGTCTCAACGATCAAGCCCACCGACAACCCCTTTCTTCAGGGCCCCTTCACACCCACCACCAGAGAGTACGTTGCAGACACCGAGAGCCTGAAGGTGATCGGCGAAATTCCGAAGGACATCGACGGAATTTTCATCCGCAACACGCACAACCAGATCCATGAGCCCATGGGGGTCTTCCACCCGTTTGACGGTGACGGCATGCTGCATGCGATGCAATTCCAGGACGGCAAGGCAACCTACCGCAACCGTTTTGTGCAGACCACCGGCTTTCTCGCCGAGCAGGCGGCCGGAAAATCGTTGTGGACAGGCCTACTGCAGCCCGAGAAGGCCGCGCGACGCGGTTGGGGCGCCATCGGCGCGATGAAGGACAACGCCGGTACCGACGTGATCTGCCATGCCGGCATGCTGCTGGCCACCATGTCGCAAGGCAGCGAGCCGTGGCGGCTTGACCCGGTGACGATGGAGACGCTGGGGCCCGATACCAACTGGGCTGCCAAGCTGAAAGACGGCATCGCCTCGCATTACAAGGTGGACCCGGAAACCGGGGAGATGATGTTCTTCAACTACCCGGAGAAATGGCCGTTCATGAACTACGGCATCATCGACCGCAACAACCAGCTCGTGCACTACGTGCCTATCGAACTTCCGGGTGCCCGCTGGCCACATGATCTGGGCATCACGAAGAACTACACCATCCTGCACGACACTCCGCACTTCTTCGAGCCGGAGGCCCTCAAGCGCGGCCAGCGACGCATGGGCTTTTACCCTGAGATGCCGGCGCGCTTCGGTATTGTTCCGCGCCGCGGCGACAACTCTCAGGTGCGCTGGTTCGAGGCCAAGGCCTGCCACATCCTGCACTTGGCCAACTGCTACGAGGATGGCGACGAGATCGTCATGGACGGCTGCATCATGCCCAACCCCAAGCTGCACCCGGTGGGCGTTGCCGACAGCATGGACATCTACGACCGCATAAAAGCCAGGCTGGACAAACACAACAACCCGACGATCATGCACCGCTGGCGCTTCAACATGAAGACCGGCCAAACCACCGAGCAATACCTGGACGACGAAATCACGGAATTCCCCATCGTCAGCAACGACTATGTGGGCCGGCCTTACCGCTATAGCTATAACGTGCTTTATCAACCGGGCGAGTGGCTATTTTGTGGTTTGAAACGTTTCGACCTGCTGACAGGCAAGACGCAGCGCTACGAATATGGTCCAGGCCGCTTCGGCAGTGAGCCGCAGATGGCCCGCCGCCTAGGCGCCAAGGCCGAGGACGATGGTTACGTGACCGTGTTCGTGACCGACATGAACCTGAACCGTTCGGAATGCCTGGTACTCGATGCGAGCGATATTTCAAGGGGCCCGCTGGCCACCATCATCCTTCCCGAGCGCATCTCGGTCGGCACGCATGCGTGCTGGGTTGAGGGCGACCGCATCCGCGGCGAGAACCGTGACGCAAGGATGAATCCGTGATGGCGGTCAATCTGGTCCTGCTGCCGGGGCTCAATAACACGGCGGCGGTGTTCGACGAAGTCACTGCGGCGTTGCCTGTAACCATCCGGGCGCATTGCCCGGATCTGCCCGCCCTCACCACGGTCGAGGCGATTGCCGACTACGTCCTGGCCGATGCGCCCGCGCGCTTCTGGCTGGGCGGCTTCTCGTTTGGCGGCTATGTTGCCATGGCGGTGCTGGCGAAAGCTCCTGAGCGCGTGCTGGGCATCACGCTGATCTGTTCATCACCCACGGCGGACACGGCGGCCCAGGCGGCACGCCGCCTTGACGCGATCGCAAGCGCCGAAAAAGGCGGCTACGAAGAAACCGCCGCGTCGTCAACCATCCCCTTTCACCACGACAGCCTCAAGCGGCCGGAGCTGCTGGCGCGGCGCCGCGAGATCGTGCGTGCTTATGGTGTTGAGCGCTACATCGCGCATTGTCATGCCTGCATCGCGCGGCCTGACCGCACGGCGTTGCTCAACGGTCAGCGGCCCACGCTGCTGGTGACTGCATCGCACGACACCGTGGTGCCGGTCACCGGCGTGCGCAGCCTGGCCGATCAGGTCCATGGCAGCGAGTTCGCGCAGATTGAGGGCGCAGGTCACTTGCTGCCCCTGGAGCAACCGCGGGCACTGGCAACCGTGCTGGCTGACTGGATCAGCCGCCACGAAGGGCTTGGCAAGGAGTGAGGTCATGACGGTGCAACGCAGCGACATCCAAATCCCGGTCGCCGGGGCCGAACTCTCGGCTTGGCTGTACCTTCCTGCACAGCCAGGTCCGCATCCGGTGGTCGTGATGTCACACGGCTTTTCTTGCGTCAAGGAACAGTACCTTGACCGCTTCGCCACGTGTTTCGCGCAAGCTGGCCTGGCAGTGGTGCTGTTTGACCATCGCAACTTCGGAGGCAGCAGCGGTCAGCCCCGTCAAGAGGCCGACCCTGTGCAACAGGCAAGGGACTATCGTGACGTGATCACGCACCTGGCCCTGCTGCCCGATTTGGATAAGACGCGTGTCGGTATCTGGGGAACCAGCTACAGCGGCGGTCATGTCCTACAAGTTGCAGCACAAGACCGCCGGGTCAAATGTGTGGTGGCGCAGGTACCGACCATTAGCGGCTACGAACAAATGCGGCGCCGCGTGCCACCTGCGCGCATGGCGGGCGTTCTGCAAGGCTTCGCCGACGAACGGCTGCGTCGCGCGCGCGGCGCGCCTGCCAGTCTGCGTCCCGTTATCGCCATGCATCCAGGCCAAGCTTGCGTATTCGACTCAGAAGACGCGAATATTTATTTCCGTGCCGCTGGTGAAATGGCACCCGCATGGCGCAACGAAGTTACTTTGGCCACGAGCGAGATGTCCTCGGAATATGAGCCGGGGGCACATATCGAGCGTATCAGCCCGACGCCACTGATGATGATCGTCGCCAGCAATGATGTGATTACGCCCACGGATCTGGCCCTTGACGCTTACAACCGTGCGCTTGAACCCAAGAAACTGGTGCTATTGCCTGGCGGACATTTCGACGCCTACACCACCGAGTTTGATCTTGCGGCTTCCAGCGCAAGAGACTGGCTAAGCCATCACCTCTCAGCATCCTGACTCTGACCATCGCATTTCACAACGCTCATTCCATCCAAATAAACAGGAGACAACATGTTTTATTCGCCAGACAAAGAGACCTCAGGCTTGCCGTTCAATCCGTTCAAGTCATGCTGTGTTCCACGGCCTATTGGCTGGGTATCGTCTGTCAGCGCTGAAGGCATTCATAACCTGGCGCCTTACAGCCAGTTTCAGAACTTGACGTGGGATCCACCGACCGTAATGATCGCCGCAAACTGCCGCGCTGATGGGCAACTCCGTGACACCACGGCCAATATTTTGTCCACCGGGGAGTTTGTGTGGAATATGGCGACATACGCACTTCGAGAAATGGTGGTGAGCAGTTCTCAGGAATTTCCATCGGATATTGACGAGTTTGAAGCGCTCTCCATTCCTTACTCACCATCCGTTCATGTACGCCCGCGTCGCGTAGCGGCTTCTCCAGTGCAGTTCGAGTGTCGGCTTACGCAGAGCGTGCAGATCCCTGGCAATACACCGAGCGCCAATACCTGGTTATTGGTGGGTCAAGTCGTCGGTATTCATATTCATGACGATTGCCTTACACCAGATGGTCGAATTGACATGGTCCGATTGCGTCCGCTGGCCCGGATGGGGTATCGGGACTATACCGATGTCAGGCATGTTTATGAACTGAGTGAATTCACCGGTCGTGATGCGAACTCAATTCCCCATCTACACGAATCTGCACCCGCAAATGTTTAACCAAAGGAATATCTAATGTTTAAATTTGGCAAATATAATCAAATTAGTGTTGATGGGTACGGGAGGCGCCTGTGGCTTGCCCGTGCGTCAGGTGCTGCCGCATCATTATTTTTGGGTGGACACGCACAAGCCCAAAGTATCTTTCCGAACAAACCAGTGCGAATTGTGGTCCCTACTGCTGCAGGTTCCGGATCGGACATATTGGCAAGAGCTATCGCAGATCGCCTGTCCCATCAATGGAGCCAGCCAGTGACAATTGACAACCGGGCAGGCGGCTCCGGGATTATCGGTGTAGATGCCGTGACGCGCTCTATCGCTGATGGTTATACGTTACTTATCACATCTGCATCTCCGGTCACGATTAATCCGATGATTTACCGGAAGCTTCCTTACGATCCTGTCCGCAGTGTTGTCCCTGTCTCGCAGATCGGCTATGCCCAGTCATCACTTTTGGTCAGCTCTTCAGTCCCCGTTACCACGTTGGCCGAACTCATTTTGTTGGCAAAAAAACGTCCAAGGCAGTTCAGCTATGGGTCATTTGGCATTGGCTCTGGCGTTCATCTGGCGATGGAGGCGTTATGCCAGGCAACTGGCGTCGAAATGATTCATGTTCCTTACAAAGGGACCTCACTGGCGCTAAACGATTTGCTAGGTGGGCAGATCACGATGCTGCTTACAGAACCATTAGGTGCGTTAACACATATTAAAAATGGAAAATTAAAAGCACTCGCTGTCAATGGACCCAACAGGCATCCTGTATTACAGGAAATTCCAACATTTACCGAACAAGGTTATCCCACCATCGAAGGAACGTATCCCAGCTTTTCGATGTTTGCACCATTCGGCACACCTAAAAATGTGATCGAAAAAATCGCGACTGATATGCAAGATGTTCTGGAAGGACCTGATATCCGCAAGCGTTTCGGCCCAATGGGTTACACCTTGAAAGGCAGCACTCCTGGCGATTTGGAGATAAGCCTTAAGCAAGACAAGATTCGATGGTCTGGAGTAATTAATGGGTTGGGCGGCTTGACGCTCGACTAAGTCCAAAATCAAAATAACTCACATCATTAAATATAAACGATCGCTTCAATCCAAATACTGATTAAACAAAAACCGCATGGATTTTTAAATGAAAATTTATAAAAATTTAACGTTGCGAGCCTTCCTCGCTGTTACGGCCTTTAGCCTTGCAGTCGGCGGCGCTTGTGCCCAGACAGCGATGTCCGGAAAGACGATCAAGGTCGTCGTACCCTACCCGGCTGGCGGCAACGCGGATACGATTGCGCGCGTTTTTTCAGAGCAGTTTGCCAAAAAGCTTGGCGCCATCGTCATCGTCGACAACAAGCCGGGCGCCGCCGGCACGATTGGCGCCGAATCGGTGGCGCGCGCGGCGCCCGACGGCACGACGCTATTGCTGACGGTGACCTCGCAGTTGACCAACGCGGGCATGGGTGTTAAACCCAATTACGACGCAGTAAAAGACTTTGCCCCCATCGTCGGCATCGCCAACACACCACTGGTGTTAACCGTCCCCACCTCACTGTCTGTCAAGACCATGAAGGAGTTTTCGGCGCTGGCCAAGACAAAGAAAATGGCCTTTGGCTCCTATGGAACGGGCACCAGTACTCATATCCTGCAAAGCTTGCTGGTACAACAGATAGGGGGTGACATGGTGCACATCCCCTACAAAGGTGAGGCTCCCATGATCGCGGACATGCTGGGCGGCCAAATCCAGATGGGCCTGCTCCCGCCAGGGGTTGCGCGCGAAATGGAAAAGGCAGGAAAAATGAGGCCGCTTGGAGTGATTGGATCGCAGCGCAGCGAATTTTTGCCCAACCTACCGACCTTTGAAGAGCAGGGCTTCCGTGAGCTCGACTGGACCTACGGCGTCGCGCTGTATGCACCATCAAAACTAACGCCTGACCTTCTCCTGCAACTCGAAAAAGCCGGTCAAGACATCGTCAAGGATCCGGAAGTTCAAAAGAAACTCCGGGCGCGCTCCATCCAGCCCTGGGGATCTGGCGCGGATGAGCTGAAAAAGCGCCTGGTGATAGACACGGTGATGTGGAACAAGGTACTCGCAAAATACGGGAAGATGGAATAAACCCGATGAACACACTTTTAAACTTTACCCCCCAGCCCGGCTATCGCCTGGTGGTGGTCGGCGCTTGCGGCGGCATCGGTCAGGCCGTTCTGGAAGCCGGCGCGAAAATTGGCCTGGACATTACGGCGCTTGACCTTGAGCGATCCATCGCCAAAGCTGATCAAATCCAGGGCGTGGAATACATTGCCTGCGATGTTGCCGATGAAACGCAGGTCCGCGCCGCATTTCAGCGCATTGGCGAGAAGTGGGGCCGCATCGACGGCCTGGTCAACCTGGCTGGCTATACCGGGGAGCGCATCCCCGTGGCGTCCCTTTCAACGCTTGAGTGGAGCAGTATTCTCGACACCAATTTGTCCGGCATGTTCTTCGTTGCCCGTGAAGCGGCGGCCCTGCTGCATCAATCGGCCGAATCCGGACACCGGCCAGGCGTGGTCCTGATCTCCTCAACCTTTGGGGCCAGAGTGCCGCACGTCGGTTATGCTCCCTACGGCGTATCGAAGGCTGGCGTGATGAACCTGATACGTGCCCTCGCGACGGAGTGGTCGCCAGCTATTCGCGTCAATGGCGTGGCGCCGGGCGCCATCAACACAGCCTTTCTCAGCGGCGGAACCGGTCGCCCCGAAAAGGAAACCCGGCTGGACATGGAGAAGTTTCTGTCCGGCGTGCCGCTCAAGCGGCTGGGTCAGGCGATGGAAATCGCTGGCCCGATTCTGTTCTTGCTGAGCGATGCCGCAGCCTACATGACCGGCCAGACCGTTCACGTCAACGGCGGGAGCTTCACACCATGAAAACCAACACTACTTACAGAATTCCGGACTGCATCACCAGCTTCATTGACGGCCAGTGGACCCAGCCTTCGGCCGTCACCCTACCCATCATCAACCCGGCAACCGAACAGCAGATTGCACTGGTGTCCGAGGCTAACGCCCAGGAAACGGCAGATGCTGTTGCCGCGGCTCACAGTGCCTTCGAGCGCGGCATATGGTCGCGCTCCAACGCCGCGACCAAGCGCGAGGTCTTTAACCGAATCATCGAGCTCACCCGTAAGAATCTGGACGAGCTGGCCTGGCTGGAGGCGCTGAACAGCGGATTGCCGCTGCGTTATTTGCGCTCGCGCCAGTTGCCGCGCATCTTGCGAAACTTCTCTTTTTTTGCCGATTGGTTGTCGCAAAACACAGATAAAGCCAGCATGCAGGACGACGACTACCTGCGCTTCGTTGTCCGGGAACCGGCAGGCGTCGCTGCACTCATTTCACCGTGGAACGCGCCACTCGCCCTGGCATCGACCAAAATCGCCGCGGCTTTGGCCTTCGGCAACAGCTGCGTCGTCAAAACTGCCGAGCAGACGCCGCTGGCGGTGGCACGTTTTATGGAAATTTTGGTCGAGGCAGGTGTGCCCGCCGGCGTGGTTAACCTGGTGAACGGCCGAGGCCACATTACAGGCGATGCGCTGGTGCGCGACCCGAGAGTGCGTGTTGTTTCTTTTACAGGCGGCACCAGCACTGGGCGCGTCATCGCAGCGGCAGCCGTTCCCCAATTGAAGCGCGTTGACCTCGAATTAGGAGGCAAGTCCGCCAACATCATCACAGCCTCCGCGGTGCTGGAAGACGCAGTGGATGGGGCGCTGACCTCAATCTACACCAATAACGGGCAGCAATGCTTTGCAGGCTCCCGCATTCTCGTCCAGCGGGAAATCGCCGACCGTTTTATTGCGCAATTTATCAAACGGGCAAGCCAGATTCGCGTTGGAGATCCACTCGATCCACTTACCGAAATGGGTCCACTCGCCAATGCTGCACACTACGAGCGCGCACTCTCCTTCGTCGAGATCGCCCAGTCCGGCGGCGCCAAACTGCTCACGGGCGGAAAGCGTCCCCCGCAGCTCGACCAGGGCTACTACATGGAACCCACGGCGGTGCTGGTGGAGTCCAATCAGAGCCGGGTCTGCCAGGAGGAAATCTTCGGACCCTTCGCCACCATCCAGGTGTTTGACGAGTTCGAGAAGGCCATCGCGCTGGCCAACGAATCGAGCTTTGGCCTTGTGTCCTATCTGTGGTCAGGCGACTTGCAGCAATGCATGCAGGCGTCGCGCCAGATCCAGGCCGGCGTGGTGCTGGTCAATACGCCGATGAACCTGGACCTGCGCTTCCCCTTTGGCGGCTACAAGGACTCCGGCCTGGGACGGGAGGGCATCGACGGCTTCCGGCACTTGTATACCGAGGAAAAAACCGTGACTATCGCGCTGCAACGCCCGGCCATGGAACGGCTGGGTGCGAACAAACCATGAGCATGCCCCCGCTCCCACTGTCGGGCCTTCGCGTATTCGACCTGAGCCAGGGCGTCGCCGGCCCCTACTGCACCATGCTGCTGGCGGCGCAAGGCGCCGACGTCATCAAGGTCGAACCCTTCGAGGGCGACTGGATCCGGTCGGGGCGCAACCAGTACCGGGGCCATGCCGCAGCCTCGATCACCGTCAACATCGGCAAGCGCAGCATTGCGCTCGACCTCAAACACCCCGATGGCCGGGAGCTGGCGCAGCGCATCGCTGGCAGTTGCGACATCATCGTCGAGAGCTTTCGGCCAGGAGTGGTCGAAAAATTCGGCCTGGATCACGCCAGCCTGGCGAGCGCCCGCCCCGATGTGATTTATGCATCAATCTCGGGATTCGGCCGCTCCGGACCTATGTGCGAACGCGGCGTTGTTGATCAGATCATGCAGGCTTTCTCGGGGTGGATGACACTGAACGCTGATGACGCGGGCCTGCCACAGCGAACCCGCAACGTAGTCGTTGCTGACCAGATCACGGGCCTGTATGCCTATCACGCGATAAGCAGTGCCATCATCGGTCGCCTGCGCTTTGGGCGCGGTGATCGCATCGACATGTCACTGATTGGCGCGATGGCGGCCTTTCTGTCGCCGCGCATCACCGCCCATGTACTCAGCGGCGGCGAGGCCGGTAGCGTCTACTTCGCGGCCCCGACTGGAGAGTATCCGACACGCGAAGGGCTGCTGATGGTGGCCGCCCGAAAACCGAGCGAATACGGCCAATTCTGCGAGCTCATCGGCCGTCCCGACCTGAAGACCGACGCGCGCTTCGCAACGCCCGGCACTCGTGCCACACACACTGTCGAGTTACGACAGGAAATCAGCCGCAGCCTTTCGGCGCGCACAGCGCTCGAATGGGAGTCGCGGTTGAGCGACGGTGGCGTGATGGCCAGCGCCGTGCGAACCGTCGGCGAGTTCATCGCAGCCCCGCAGACGCAGGCGCTCGGCCTGATCGAGTCGGTCGAGCTGGACGGCATAGGGCCTTGCCCGCTGGTACAACTGCCCGGTGCGCCGCCATGGTCCAGCAAGGCCGACTCGCTGCAGATGCCGGGCATAGGCCAGCACGGTCGCGAAATCCTGCGCGAAGCGGGATTTACCCCTTCCGAAATTGACGGCCACCTGGCCAACGGCAGCGTGCGCGCTCCGTCCCACCCCTGACCCCCTGAACCCAAAATGACTACCAATATCCTGCGTAAGTTGCGACTGCCCGTTGTGGCAGCACCGATGTTTCTCGTCTCCGGCCCCGACATGGTGCTGGCCGCCTGCAAAGCCGGCATCATCGGCGCGTTTCCTACGCCCAACGCCCGCCCCATCGACGTGCTCGAAGACTGGATGCGCACCATTACCGAAGGTCTGGCAGCCGCGCGTGCCGCCGACCCTGATGCCATGATCGGTCCCTGGGCCGCCAACCTCGTGACGCACTCGTCGAATACCCGACTCCCTGAAGATCTGGCCCTGATCGCAAAGTATCAGCCGCCCATCGTCATCACCGCGCTCGGCAGTCCCAAGCCTGCGATAGAGGTGGTGCACGGCTACGGCGGCATCGTGCTGGCCGACGTGGTCAACCTAACCCTGGCGAGGAAGGCGGTCGCGGCCGGCGCCGATGGTCTGGCCTGCGTCTGCGTGGGCGCCGGTGGCCACACCGGTAACCTGTCGCCCTTCGCTTTCGTCAGCGCCATTCGCGAATTCTTTGACGGCCTGATCGTGGTGGGCGGCGGGATTGCCGACGGTTTTGGTGTGGCCGGTGCCATCGCGGCCGGTGCCGATCTGGTTTACATGGGCACCCGCTTTGTCCCGACGATCGAAAGCATGGCCAAGCCGGAGTACAAGCAGATGCTGGTTGACTGCAGTGTTGACGACATCGTGGTCAGCAGCGGCATCACCGGCACGCCGGCGAGCTGGCTCAAGCCTTCGCTGCGCGAAGCCGGCCTCGACCCCGACAATCTGCCGGCGACACCACCCCGAAACTACGACAGCAACCGCTCGTTGAAGACACGCAAGTGGGTCGATACCTGGACCGGCGGCCAGGGGCTGGGCGCCATCAAGCAGGTCCAATCGGTGGCCGACGTGGTCCAGGATCTGGAGACCCAGTACCGCAAGGCGGGCGCGCGCTTCTCGCAAAAGCTGCCAGCAGCCTGCGGACAGGTCAGCGCCTGATTCTCAGGCGTGGATTATGCAGGCGGCGCTTGCAAGAGTAAGCACCACGCGTCGCAAAATACACTAAAACCATCAAGGCGCGCACTCATGTGCAACATGGATGCCGTCTAATAACAACGTCGCTGCAGACACCAATGACACGCACAAGAGGCCAGTGCCCATGTTCAAACGGATCTTCACTTACCCGCGCCCCTTCATTTCGCACAGGCCCAGCCCACTCGCGCTGCTAGCTGACCGCTCAGATCAGTGCCCGACAACGGGTAAGGCCAGCCAGTCGACAAGCTCCACCGATAGCGCCGAAGGCTGTTCGAGCGGCAACAGATGACCGGACTGTTCAACCAGGCGGAATCGCGCATCGGGTACTTTCTCGGTCATGTCCCTGACCAACTGGGGCGGAACGACTTTATCGTGCGATGTCGTCACCACCAGCTTTGGCCCGTCGAAACGGCGCAAGACCGCAGTTCTATCGGGGCGGTCAATGCAAGCCTGCATGTGCGCAACGAATCGTTCCGCTCCGTACTGCGGCACCATTTTTTCGCGACATGCAATCAGCACGGCATCGTGCAGCCGGTCCGGGTGCACGGTATGGGGGAATCCCTTGGCGATCATTTGCGTGTGTCCACCGCCCGCCGCGATCTCCATGGCCTTCAGGCGGGCGGGTCTGGATGATTCTGCATCTGCCTGGGTGGACGAGCAGACCAGCGCGAAGCGCTCAAAACGGTGCGGCTCCGCTTCCAGCATGGCCAGGCCCACGAAGCCACCGAAGGAAAAACCGACATAAGAAAACCGCTCCGGCAAGCTGGCGAGCAGCTCCCGGGCGATCGCCTCGGTGGAGTTCAGCGCCGGCAAGACTGGCATGTGCAGTGTAAGGCGATCGGGCAGCGCTGCGTTCAGGGCCGTGGATACATCGGCCCAGATGTCGGGCGTGTTGTTCAGACCGCCCACGAGTACAAGTGATGTCATTGAGAGCTTCCAGTTTCAGATGACGCCGGCGGCCGACAGACGGGCCATGCTGGCTTCGTCATGGCCAAGCAGACCGCTCAAGACTTCCGCCGTGTGCTGTCCCAGCGCGGGAGCAGCGCGATGCTCGACAGCCATGCCCGACATACGCAGCGGGCTGCGCAGCGTGGGCGCATTCACACCGCTGGCATGCGGCACCTGCAAGCTCAAATCACGGTGGCAAACCTGCGCATCCTCGAAGAGTTGCTGCATATCGTTGATGGGGCCTGCCGGAACATTGGCAGCCGCGAGACGTTCGACCCAGTAGGCGACAGGGCGCGTGACGGTCGCACTCAGGATCAGCTCCCGCAGCTCCTTGCGGTGGCGGATCCGGCTGGCATTGCTGGCAAAGCGTTCCTGCAAGGCCAGCTCGGGCTGCTCGACGATGGCAGTGAAAGCGCGAAACTGCGAATCGTTGCCGACGCCAAGAATGAAGTGGCCATCGCTGGCAGGGAATACTTCGGACGGTGCGGCAATCGGGTTGTTGTTTCCCTGACGCCGCGGCGACTTGCCCGACATCAGGTAGCCCAACGCCAGGTGTCCGTTGATGGCGACCGTGGTATCTATCATCGCGCAATCAATATACTGACCTTCCCCCGTGTGCTCGCGGTGCATCAGTGCTGCCTGGATCGCGATCGTGGCATACAGACCCGCCACAATGTCGGTGATCGGAATGCCGCTGCGGGTAGGCTCCCCATCGGGTGAGCCACAGGTACTCATCAAGCCACACAAGGCCTGCAGGATGGAGTCGTAAGCAGGCCGCACGGCATAGGGGCCGTCCTGTCCAAAGCCGGTCACGCTGCAGTACACGATGGAAGGATTGATCTGCCGAATGCTTTCGTAGTCGAGCCCAAAGCGTTTGAGCGAACCAACCTTGTGGTTCTCGACGAAGACCTGGGCGTCGCGCGCCAGTTCGCGCACCAGCGCCGCGCCGCGTTCATCGGCAATGTCGATGGTGACAGAGCGCTTGCCACGGTTGACACCCATGTAGAACGCCGAATCGTTGGTGGGCTGGCCGCTGGCATCGGCCAGGAAAGGCCCGATACGGCGGGTGTCCTCGCCACTGACAGGACGCTCAATCTTGATCACATCGGCCCCCAAATCGGCGAGCGTCTGCGTTGCCCACGGTCCGGCGACAACCCGCGTCAAATCAACAACCCGGATATCCTTTAATACACTCATCGCAGTTCCTTTATTCAGGCTTGACTCGCCCGGAGCGGGCCAGCACTTTGTATCCAACGATATCTGCGGCCACCGCTTTACGCATTTCATCGGGCGTCGAGGCCACCACCCGATAGCCCAATGTCTGCAACTGGTTCGCTTCCGCGCTGCGCAAGGCATTGCGTAGCGCCATGCTCAGCCGCTCGCGCACCGCGAGCGGAACACCTGCCGCCACTGAAAACCCCAGCCATGGCTCATACTCATACGAAGCCAGCGCAGCCACGCCGCTCTCACGCAGCGCGGGCACATTGGGCATGACACTCCAGCGCCCGGCACTCGACTGGCCAAGGGCGATCAGGCGCCCGGAATCTATAAATGGCTTCGAAGCGGCCGAAGTGCTCATCAACTGGACCTGGCCACTCAGCAATGCTGTGCGTCCATCACTCTCGCTTCGGAAAGGTACATGGGTCATTTCCAGATCCAATAGGCGCAACAGGTTCTCGAAAGCGAGATGCGATGAACTTTTTTCGCCAAAGCTGGCATAGTTCAACTCGCGCGGCCTAGCCTTCGCATAGGCTACGAGTTCACTCATGTTCCGCACCGGCACCGAGGGGTGCACCATCAACACCGACGGCGTTCGAACCGCCAGAGTGAGCGGGTCAAAATCTTTGAGCGGATCGTAACCCGCATTGAGACTGAACACAGGCAGTGAACACATGGCGGTGATGCTGGTCACAGCGATAGTGTGACCATCGCGCGGCGCGTTCATTGCCGCCAGCATGCCAATTTTCCCTGACGCGCCGGGCTTGTTGTCCACCACAACAGAGACGCCCAACTCACGCGACATGCTGTTCATGACCGACCGTGCGAGCGTATCGGCCGGGCCGCCAGGGGAGTTAGGCGAAATCAAGGAAATCGGTTTTGACGGCCAGTTATCCTGACCAAAGGCCGACTTGTTGAACACACCGGCGACCGGGGCGGCCAGCGTAGAAAGTAGCAGAGTTCGTCGATGCATTGACATAGGTCTCATCTCCAGCGAAATTTATGGGTGTTGGCCCGTCACCGGGGTTGGGGCCAACGCAGCGAAAAAAGGCTCAGGCCTTGAGGTCTTGAGTGTTCGCCGTGGCGAAGCCGCGCCGCGTGAGGAAGTCCAGCAGCAATGCGTTGAAATCTCCGGCACGCTCAGCCCAGCCGAAATGACCGACGCCGCTCATCACCTGGAATTCAGCGCCTGCAATCTTCTGTGCAATTTTCTGCATCACGGCCGCTGGCGCCGTGGCGTCGTGCTCGCCAGCCAGGCATAGCACGGGCACGTCGATGCTGGCCAGCAACGCACGGCCATCAAAGCCTGCGATGGCCGCAATGGCGGCACGAAAGGTCTCCTCGCGCATGCGCTGCACGGTGGCGATTACCAACTCGACGGCGTCGCCCTTAGCGCCAGGCTTCATCATGGTCCGCAGCATTTCTGGCGCGTAGTCGGCAATGCTGCGGCCCGCATCCAGCGGCGCGACACGCTGGCGCACGAAATCTTTCTGCCAGTCGCCATCCGAGCGACCAAAGGCGGCGCTGGTCGCCGACAACACATAGCCGTGAATCATCGAGCGGGCATAGAACCAGGCGCGCTGGGCAATCATGCCGCCCATGCTGTGCCCGGCCACGACATTACGCTCACCGCCTACTTTCTCCAGCAACGCGCAGAGCGCTTTTGCGCACAGGTCGATGGAAAACGGCGACAGGCCATAGCCGGGCGCGTCCCACGCCACCACGCGGTATCCGGCCTGTACCAGCGCCTTGGTCTGGTCGCGCCAATAGTCTTTCGCGCCAAAGGCACCGTGCAGCATCACCACGGTGGTGCCGTTAGGGCAGCCGTGTGGGTTGGTGACGCTGTAGTCTGGCAGCGTTATGGCTGAGTTCCTTGTCATGCGTTGGCCACCAATGAAGAAGGACCGGCCCAGCAGGCATGCGCGCCCATCGGAATGTGGCCGGGCAGGATGATGCGGCACACCGGACCCTGAGCAATATCTTTGGCATCGAACACCGCGCATTCGCCCTTGCGAGTGTTCACGTTGGTGATGAAGGTCACCAAGTAGCCGTCGTCTTCCTCGGCCGCACCGTCACGGGGTGCGAACGGCGCTTCACTGACGTAGCAGCCCTCGGGAGCGCGCCAGGACTGCGTTTTGCTCGTGAGCCAGTCGTACTTTTTAAGACCGTCAAGGAACCAGCCGCCTTGCTTCATGTAGGCGTTGTAGCTGTAGCGATAAGGTCGGCCAGCAAACTTCGTGTTGATCATCGGAAACTCGGTCACCTCGTCATCCAGATCTTCCTCGCGGGTCTGACCGGTCTTGAGGTTGAAACGCCAGCGATGCATGCGAGTCTGCTTCAGATAGTGGTCAGACATCGCGCTCATACGCGCATAGCCCTCCTTGGGATACGCGGACAAATCAGGCACCGGGTTGCGCTCGATACAGCCATCCATCACTACCTCATCACCCTCCTCGTAGCAGTTGGCCAGATGGAGGATGTAGCACGGCTCACCCTCGAACCATTTGACATCACGGTTGATGCCCATGCGGGGAATGACACCGAAGCGCGCCGGCAGCTGTCGGTGGAACTTCAGGCGGTGCTGGCCTTTGCGCAAGCCCTCCTCATCGAAGAACATCGGCAAGTCGTGCAGCACGCAGTAGTTTTTGCTCATGCCCAGATCGTGCGGCCAGCGCGGCCCGGGCAGCTCGATTGCCTCATAGTGAACCAGTTCGTTGTCGGCGTTCACGACCCCGTAGTTGAAATACGGCGCTTTTTCTCCAAAGTTGAAAAACATCAACTCGCCCGTGTACTCGTCAACCTTGAAGTGCGAACAAATGCCGCGGTCGCCCAGGGCCCGTGCCCACTTCGGATCCGGCCCCAGTGTTTCCAGGCTCTGGGGGTCCATGCGGTAGGGCTCACTGCACTGGCTCATGGAGACGAGGGCGCGGCCGGCATGCACCTTGATGTCGGTGCCGGCGTTGTCCTTCATGGCGCCAATGGAGCCCCATCCACGGCGCACGGCTTTGCCAGGCTCAATGATGCCGGGCCACATAGACTCGCCAGCCGCTGCTTCGGCCAGAAATCCGGTGGTGCGAATGAAACGGTTGCGGTATTCAACCTGACCGCCCCGGAAGTGCATGGCGTGTACCATGCCATCCCCATCGAAGGGGTGGTATTTGCCGATCGGCGCATGCACCTGGTTGTGGCCATTGCGCAGGTAAACGCCGTTGAGATCCTTCGGCAGCTCGCCGATGATCTGCAGGCCGACACCGCTCGCGTTCCACTCGGTATCCGTGGGCTCCCAGGCCCCGCTGAGATAGGGGTTTTCAGAGGGCAGGCAGGTTAGTTGAACCTTGCTGTGAACTTCAATCATTGCTGACTCCTTGTTGATTTTTCGCGCGAGAAGATGGTTCGAAACTTGGAATTGAAGAGCCCGGGAAATCGTCGCATCTGGATATCCGCGACCTTGCCTCGCAACACGGCCAATCCCAAGCGTTCACAGTAACTTGAAATGACTTTTGTGAAGGAGCGAAATTCTTGACAGTTCCGCATGTCGGAACTGCCGACATCGCCGTTGGAGCGCGGTCGGCGTAGACCTATTTACCATGGGCGCTCGATTTCCGTCAGGCTTGCGCAATCACAAAAGAGATAGCGTCCTACAGGTGTGGATGGAGTTTTCCGACAGGGTTTGCACTTTCGGTCTGTTATGTTGGTTATCAGTATTAACCCCATGAAGGGTTGGCCGTTTTTAACCAACAAGCCTTAACAGGCAAATCAAGGAGTGCATTACCATGTTTGCGCCATCCTCCCTAAAAACCATTCCCCTGGTCGCCGCGATGACCGCCGCATTGATGTTTGGCGCCGCCGCGCATGCGCAGACGGCTGCAAGCACCATCACCACACCGCCGACAAGCGCCGAGGTCAAGACGAACGCCTGGACGCCGAAGGCGGGCGTTCAACCCCCGGCCGGAATGAAATCGCGCGCCGAGGTGAGGGCCGAGACGAGGCAATTTCTGGCTACGCATACTTTTGACGAGGTGAATGGGGTTTATGTCGAGAAGCCGCAGCGCAAGGCCCAGTAAATGCGTCAATGCAAATGGGGCGTTGCGGCTGTCGCGGGCCGCCATCAGGTCCGCAGCGTTGCGAATTGGATCATCTTCCGTGTGTACGTACCGCATAAACATGGTGACAGTCTTGTGAGCGGTCAGCGCCAAGCCGACTTTCACAGGAACACCAGAATTCGCAATATCCGTCGCAGCCCGGTGTCTGACGCCATGCGTTCCGACATGGGGAACACCGGCGCGGCTCAGGATGCGCTTCCACCCCTGGTAGTAAGTATTCTTGGACAGTGAACGCGAGGGCTTAAAAACGGCCGGACAGACAAATACAGAGCCGCCGATGCGGGGGGCGTATGTCAGAAGGTTCAAGGCCTCTTCGCTAATAGGTTTGGAAATACCGCCAGTCTTGCTGTCGGGCCAGACAATCCGCCTATTGTGAAAAATCGAACCATTCCCAGCGAAGCTCCAGGATTTCGGACATCCGCGCGGCAAACTCGAATTGGAGTCGGATTGCAAGCGTCAAGATCGGATGCTCCAGACCCTCCTCGTCAGCCTTATCCAGATAAGAGTACAGCTGCGATAGCTGAACATCCGTTATGAGGCGGGTTTTGCCCTTCTCCGGGTACTTCTGGACATGCTTGCAAGGGTTGGAGCCGTCCCGCCGGTAGCCCCACACCTCGGCCATGTTGAACATCTTGCGCAGGC
>JBKJKI010000002.1:0-5096 GCA_046597475.1 Polaromonas sp.
GTCGGTGGATGTCGCGGTCACGGCCATCCTCGCTGCGGTGCGCGCTCGCGGGGACGCGGCGTTGGTCGATTTCACTACCCGCTTCGATCGCTGGACTCCGGCCACGGCCGCGGCGCTCGAGGTGGAGGCAATCGAGGCGCGGCGCGCCCTCGACGCCCTCGGGCGCGAGGAGCGAGCCGCCCTGGAGTTCGCCGCCGAACGCATCCGCGCCTACCACGCGCGGCAGCGCCAGGAATCGTGGCGGTTCGAGGAGGCGGACGGTACCATCCTCGGCCAGCAGGTGACGCCGCTCGACCGCGCGGGCCTCTACGTTCCCGGCGGCAAGGCCGCCTACCCCTCGTCGGTGCTGATGAACGCCATTCCCGCGCATGTGGCCGGCGTCGGTGAAATCATCATGGTCGTGCCGACACCGGGTGGGGAAAAGAACCCGCTGGTGCTGGCCGCCGCCTATGTGGCCGGCGTCAGCCGCGCCTTCACCATTGGCGGCGCGCAGGCCGTCGCCGCGCTGGCCTACGGCACGGCCACCGTGCCCAAGGTCGACAAGATCACCGGCCCCGGCAACGCCTATGTGGCCAGCGCCAAGAAGCGCGTGTTCGGCACCGTGGGCATAGACATGATTGCCGGCCCGTCCGAAATCCTGGTGCTGGCCGACGGCACGACGCCGGCCGACTGGGTGGCCATGGACCTGTTCAGCCAGGCCGAGCACGACGAGCTGGCGCAAAGCATCTTGCTGTGCCCCGACGCGGCCTATATCGACGAGGTGCTGGCCGCGATGAATCGCCTGCTGCCCGCCATGCCGCGCGCGGCCATCATCGCCAAATCGCTCAATGACCGCGGCGCGCTGATCCGCACGCGCAGCATGGAAGAGGCCTGCGATCTAGCCAACCGCATCGCGCCAGAACATCTGGAAGTGTCAAGCCGCGACCCGCAGCGCTGGGAGCCGCTGCTCAGGCACGCGGGAGCGATCTTTCTCGGCGCCTACACCAGCGAAAGTCTCGGCGACTATTGCGCCGGCCCGAATCATGTGCTGCCGACCAGCGGCACGGCACGCTTTTCCAGCCCGCTGGGCGTGTATGACTTCCAGAAACGCTCCAGCCTGATCGAGGTCAGCAAAGCCGGCGCCCAGGTGCTGGGCCCCATCGCCGCCGAACTGGCCTATGGCGAAGGCCTGCAGGCGCACGCACGCGCCGCCGAGCTGCGGCTGCACACCGTGCCAGAAATGAGAGTGAAACCATGACCGCCCTGGACCCGAAACTCCAAAAACTGATTCGCCAGGACGTGCAAGCCATGCACGCCTACCCGGTTCAGGACTCCACCGGCATGCTCAAGCTCGATGCCATGGAGAACCCGCACCGGCTGCCGGCTGCCTTGCAGGCGCATCTGGGCCAGCGCCTGGGCGCACTGGCGCTCAACCGTTACCCCGATGGCCGCGTCAACGACTTGCGCCAGGCGCTGGCCGGCTATGCCAGCATGCCCGAGGGATTTGACATCATGCTGGGCAACGGCTCCGATGAACTGATCGGGCTGCTCGCCATGGCCTGCGACGTACCGGGCGCAGCCATCCTTGCGCCGCAGCCGGGTTTTGTCATGTACGCCATCAGTGCGCAGCTGCAGGGCCTGAAGTTCGTGGGCATCGACTTGACGCCCGACTTCGAACTCGACGAAGCCGCGATGCTGGCGGCCATCTCCCTGCACAGGCCGGCCATCACCTACCTGGCCTATCCCAACAACCCCACGGCCAATCTGTGGGACGACGCGGTGATCGAGAAAATCATTGAGGCGGTGGGCGAGCAGGGCGGCCTGGTGGTGATGGACGAGGCCTACCAGCCGTTCTCCAGCAGGAGCTATATCGACCGCCTGGCGAAGCACGGCCATGTGCTGCTGATGCGCACCCTGAGCAAGTTCGGCCTGGCCGGCGTGCGCCTGGGCTACCTGATGGGGCCAAAAGCGCTGATCGCCGAGATCGACAAGGTGCGCCCGCCCTACAACGTCAGCGTGCTCAACTACGAGTGCGCGCTGTTTGCGCTGGAGCACCAGGACGTTTTCGCCGCCCAGGCCCGGGAACTGGTGGCGCAGCGCAAGGTGCTGTTGGACGCACTCAGCGCCCTGCCGGGCCTCAAGGCCTGGAAAAGCGACGCCAACATGATCCTGATCCGCGTGCTGGGTGAGGGCGACAGAGCCGCCAAAACCTTTGAGGGCTTGAGGCAGCGCAAGGTGCTGGTCAAAAACGTTTCTAAAATGCATCCATTGCTGGCCAACTGCCTGCGCCTGACCGTCGGCACGGCCGAAGAAAATGCGCTCATGCTGTCCGCACTTGAGCAATCCCTATGACCTCCAATACTTCCTCTGCCTTGAACCCTTCACCGCGCACCGCCGAAGTCTCCCGCAATACCGCCGAGACCCAGATCACCGTCAAAGTCAACCTGGACGGCACCGGCCAGGCCAGGCTGTCCACCGGCATCGGTTTTTTTGACCATATGCTGGACCAGATCGCCCGCCATGGCCTGATCGATCTCGACATTCAGGCCGTCGGCGACCTGCACATCGACGGCCACCACACGGTGGAAGACGTCGGCATCACGCTCGGGCAGGCGGTGGCCCAGGCCATAGGCGACAAAAAAGGCCTGCGCCGCTACGGCCATGCCTATGTGCCGCTTGACGAGGCGCTGAGCCGCGTGGTGGTTGACTTTTCGGGCCGGCCAGGCCTTAGCATGAACGTGCCTTTCAAGAGCGGCATGATTGGCACGTTTGACAGCCAGCTGGCCTACGAGTTTTTCCACGGCTTTGTGAATCACGCGTTCGTGACGCTGCACATCGACAACCTCAAGGGTGAAAACGCCCACCACCAGGCCGAAACCGTGTTCAAGGCCTTTGCTAGAGCCCTGCGCATGGCGCTGGAGATCGATCCGCGTGCCGCGAACACGATTCCTTCGACCAAGGGCTCGCTGTAGGCGGCCGAAACGCTGAAATAACGGCATTTATTGATGTTTTTGCCTTCTTGCCCATATAGTATGGTCATGGTTTGCTATTAAATTAATAGCGATTGTCTTTTTCATTTTTCTTGATTTCCCTACGGATGGCTAATTTGAAAACAGTGGTGGTGGTCGACTACGGCTCGGGCAATCTGCGCTCGGTGTCGCAAGCCGTCCAGCATGTGGCAGAGGGTAGCGGCTACGACGTGGTGGTCAGCGCGCGCGCGCAGGACGTGATGGACGCCGAGCGCATCGTGTTGCCCGGCCAGGGCGCCATGCCGGACTGCATGCGGGCGCTGGCCGAGTCCGGCCTGCAGGACGCGGTGCTGCATGCGGCCGCGCACAAGCCGCTGTTCGGCGTGTGCGTGGGCATGCAGATGCTGCTTGACCACAGCCAGGAAGGCGTGGACGGGCTTGCAACGCCAGGGCTTGGCCTGATTCACGGCGACGTCGTGAAGTTCGAGCTGGCCGGCAGGCTGCAGCCCGACGGCAGTCGTTACAAGGTGCCCCAGATGGGCTGGAACCAGGTCTGCCAGACAGCGCCGGTGCATCCCCTGTGGGAAGGCGTGCCCGATGAGGCCTATTTCTACTTTGTTCACAGCTTCTACGCGCGACCGTCGGATGCCCGCCACATTGCGGGCCAGGCGGACTACGGCGGCCTTTTTGCCGCGGCGATAGCGCGCGATAATATTTTTGCCACCCAGTTCCATCCCGAGAAAAGCGCCGAGCATGGTCTGGCGCTCTACCGCAATTTCCTGAACTGGAAGCCCTGAGCGCCCTTTCCCCGTGATTGCACCCTGAGGCAGGGTGAATCATTTTTTTAACCTCACTAACCGTTTTTCTTTAGCCCAACATGTTACTCATCCCCGCGATTGACCTGAAAGACGGTCACTGCGTTCGCCTGAAACAGGGCGACATGGACCAGTCCACCACCTTCAGCGAAGACCCGGCAGCCATGGCGCGCAGCTGGGTCGACAAGGGCGCGCGCCGCCTGCACCTGGTCGATTTGAACGGCGCGTTTGCGGGCAAGCCCAGGAACGAGGCGGCCATCAGGCGCATCCTGGCCGAGGTGGGCAATGAAATCGACGTGCAGCTGGGCGGCGGCATCCGTGATCTGGACACGATTGAGCGCTACCTGGACGCCGGCCTGCGCTACGTCATCATCGGCACCGCAGCGGTCAAGAACCCGGGCTTTCTGCAGGACGCCTGCACCGCTTTTGGCGGCCACATCATCGTCGGGCTCGATGCCAAGGACGGCAAGGTGGCCACCGACGGCTGGAGCAAGATGACCGGCCACGAGGTGATTGACCTGGGCAAGAAATTCCAGGACTACGGCGTCGAATCCATCATCTACACCGACATCGGCCGCGACGGCATGCTCAGCGGCATCAATATCGACGCCACCGTCAAGCTGGCGCAGGCGCTGACGATTCCCGTCATCGCCTCGGGCGGACTGTCCAACATGGCCGACATCGATGCGTTGTGCGCGGTGGAAGACGAAGGCGTGCAGGGCGTGATTTGCGGGCGTTCGATCTACAGCGGGGACCTGGACTTTGCCCTTGCGCAAGAACGCGCCGACGAGTTAAATGGATAAAGCGTGCTAGCCAAACGCATCATTCCCTGCCTGGATGTCACCGGCGGCCGCGTCGTCAAGGGCGTCAACTTCACCCAGCTGCGCGACGCCGGCGACCCGGTGGAAATTGCCGCGCGCTACAACGAACAGGGCGCGGACGAGCTGACCTTTCTCGACATCACGGCCACCAGCGACGGGCGCGATTTGATCCTGCACATCATCGAGGCCGTGGCCTCGCAGGTCTTCATTCCGCTGACCGTCGGCGGCGGCGTGCGCACCGTTGACGACGTGCGCCGCCTGCTCAACGCCGGCGCCGACAAGACCAGCTTCAACTCGGCGGCGCTGGCCAACCCGCAGGTGATTGAAGACGCCTCGGCCAAGTACGGCGCGCAGTGCATCGTCGTGGCCATTGACGCCAAGCGGCGCAGCGAGGAAGACGTCAAAAGGCGCGGCGCCGGCTGTAGACATCCCAGCCGGCGCCGCGCTCGGCCAGGTCGGCGCCGGCGCGCGCCTTCGCATCGACCGCGACCACGATGCACTGGGCGCCGTAC
>JBKJKI010000163.1:0-4150 GCA_046597475.1 Polaromonas sp.
GGCGACAGCGTGAAGGCCGGCCAGGTGCTGGCGCGCATCGACCCGCGCGCCGCCGAGCAGGTGGTGTCGGGCAGCCAGAGCCAACTGGCCGAGGCGCAGGCCGGGCTGAGCAATGCCCAGCGCAGCTACGAGCGCAACAAGCAGCTGTTCGCGCAAAAATTCATCAGCAAGGCCGGGCTGGACCAGGCCGAGCTGGACTACAAGGCGGCGCAGGCGCGCGTCGGCGCCCTGCAGGCCAATGCGGGCCAGGCGTCCACGGCCAGAACCTTCACCACCATCAGCGCGCCCTATGCGGGCGTCATTGCCGCCACGCCGGTCGAGGTCGGTGACATGGCCACGCCTGGGCGCGCGCTGCTGACGCTGTTCGACCCGGCGAACATGCGCGTGATTGCCACGCTCTCGCAGTCCAGCCTGCGTGACGTCAAGCTGCAGCTGCCGGTCCAGGTCGAGGTGCCCGACCTGAAGCGCCGATTGACGGCCACGCAGGTCACGCTGGTGCCGCTGGCCGACAGCCGCACCCACACCGCCAGGCTGCGCCTGGAGCTGGGCGAGGCGCCCGGCCTGCTGCCGGGGCAGTTCGCGCGCGCCTGGTTTGCCACCGGCATGGCACGCAAGCTGGTCATCCCCGAGAGCGCGGTGCTGCGCCGCAGCGAGGTCACCGCGGTCTATGTGCACGGCGCGGGCGGGCAGATGCAGCTGCGGCAGATCCGCACCGGCGATGCCTCGGGCGATGGCTTGATTGAAGTGCTGTCCGGCCTGCGCCAGGGCGAGCGCATTGCCGCGGACCCGGTCAGGGCAGGGCTGGGGGCCCGATAGCACCATGGGTCTGGCCGGTCGCCTCGCGAAATTCTTCCTACATTCGCAGCTCACGCCGCTGATTGCGCTGGTGGCCCTGCTGCTCGGCCTGTTCGCCGTGCTGGTGACGCCGCGCGAGGAAGAGCCGCAGATCAACGTCACCATGGCCAACGTGCTGATTCCCTTTCCGGGCGCCTCAAGCAGGGACGTCGAGACGCTGGTGGCCACGCCGGCCGAGCAGGTGATCTCGCAGATCCAGGGGCTTGACCATGTGTTCTCGGTCTCCAGGCCGGGCATGGCCATCATCACCGCGCAGTTCAAGGTCGGCGTGCCGCGCACCGAGGCGCTGGTGCGGCTTTATGACACCGTCAACTCCAACCGCGACTGGCTGCCGCGCGAGCTGAACGTGGGCGAGCCGCTGGTCAAGCCGAAAGGCATCGATGACGTGCCGGTGGTGTCGCTCACGCTGTGGACGCAGGACGCCGAGCGCGGCGCGTATGAGCTGGAGCGTGTCGCGCATGCGATGGAGGCCGAACTCAAACGCGTGCCCGGCACGCGTGAAGTCAGCACGCTGGGCGGCCCTGGCCGCGTGGTGCGGGTGCTGCTCGATATCGACAAGCTCAATGCCCACCACCTGGCCATCAATGACATTCGCCAGGCGCTGCTGGGCGTCAACGCCGCCCTGCCGGCGGGCCAGTTGGCGGCCGACAACGCCACGGTTGAAGTCCAGACCGGCAACTTTCTGGCGAATGCGCGGGAAGTGGGCGAGCTGGTGGTGGGCGTGAGCGATGGCAACCCGGTCAACCTGTCGGACGTGGCGCGCATCGTCGATGGCCCGGCGCAACCCTCCCGCTACGTCTGGTTCGGCATGGGCAAGGCCGGCGCGACCGACACCATCAAAGTGGGCAGCGAATTTCCGGCAGTCACCATCGCCATCACCAAGAAACCGGGCGAAAACGCCGTTGACGTTGCCGGGCAGATCACGCAGCGGGTGGCCGAGCTGCGCAACACCATCGTGCCCTCGGGCGTGCAGCTCAGCGTGACGCGCAACTACGGTGAAACCGCCAACGACAAGGCAATGAAGCTGATCCAGAAGCTCATCTTCGCCACCTCCGCGGTGGTGGTGCTGGTGTTTTTTGCATTGGGCCTGCGCGAGGCGGCGATTGTCGGCATTGCCGTCATCCTGACGCTGGCGGCCACGCTTTTTGCCTCCTGGGCCTGGGGCTTCACGCTCAACCGCGTCAGCCTGTTCGCGCTGATTTTCTCCATAGGCATTCTGGTTGACGACGCGATCGTGGTGGTCGAGAACATCCACCGCCACCGCGAGCTGCATCCGGACAAGTCGCTGGCCGAGATCATTCCGCCGGCGGTTGACGAGGTCGGCGGCCCGACCATACTCGCCACCTTCACCGTCATCGCCGCCCTGCTGCCGATGGCCTTCGTCAGCGGCCTGATGGGGCCCTACATGAGCCCCATCCCCATCAACGCCAGCATGGGCATGGTGATTTCGCTGGTGATTGCCTTCACCGTCACGCCGTGGCTGGCGCACCGGCTGTCCAAAGCGCAGACCGGCGCGGCGGCGCATGCGCCCCATGCCGACAGCAAACTGCACCGCGGCTTCAACAGGCTGCTGCTGCCCTTTCTGGCTGACAAAAAAGCCGCGCGCAACCGGCGCTGGCTCTGGCTGGGGATTTTGCTCGCCATCCTGCTGTCGGTGGCACTGCCCGTGGCGCAACTGGTGGTGTTGAAGATGCTGCCCTTTGACAACAAGTCGGAGTTCCAGGTGGTGGTGGACATGCCCGCCGGCACGCCGGTTGAAAACACCGCCGCCGTGCTGCGTGACATGGGCGCCTGGCTGGCAACGGTGAATGAGGTCACCGACTACCAGGCCTACGCGGGCACGGCAGCGCCCATCAACTTCAATGGCCTGGTGCGCCAGTACTATTTGCGCCAGGCGCCCGAATCGGGTGACCTGCAGGTGAACCTGGTGGACAAGCACCAGCGCTCGCGCAAGAGCCACGAGATCGCCGGTGCCGTGCGCGCGCCGCTTGAAAAGATAGCGGCCGCGCATGGCGCCAGGGTCAAGGTGGTCGAAGTGCCGCCCGGCCCGCCGGTGCTCTCGCCGCTGGTGGCTGAAATCTACGGCCCCGACGAGGCCGGGCGACACGCGCTGGCCAAGCAGGTGCGCCAGGCCTTTGGCCAGACGGCCGACATCATCGGCATCGACGACTCGATTGAAGACAATGCGCCCAAGGTCGTGCTGCGCGTTGACCAGCGCAAGGCGGCGCTGCTCGGCATTGCGGCGTCCGACGTGGTGCAGGCAATGCGCGTCGCGCTTGACGGCGAAGACATCACCTCGCTGCACGACGGGCAGTCAAAGTACAGCATTCCAGTGCGGCTGAACCTGCCGCCTGAAAAGCAGGCCAGGCTGAAAACCCTGCTGACCCTGACGGTGAAGTCCGCCAGCGGCGACAGCGTGCCGCTGTCAGAACTGGTCAAGGTGCAGCCGACGCTGCGCGAGAAAACGGCCCACCACAAAGACCTGCTGCCGGTTACCTACGTGATCGGCGACATGGCCGGCAAGCTCGACAGCCCGCTGTATGGCATGTTCGCCGTGCGCGGCAAGCTGGCCGATCTCAGCGCTGCGCAGGGCGCGCCGCTGGGCGAGTATTTCATCCGCCAGCCCTCGGACCCTTACCGCCAGTTCGCCCTGAAATGGGACGGCGAGTGGCAGATCACCTACGAAACCTTCCGCGACATGGGGCTGGCCTATGCGGTCGGCCTGGTGCTGGTCTACATCCTGGTGGTGGCGCAATTCGGCTCTTACCTCACGCCGCTGATCATCATGGCGCCGATTCCGCTGACCATCATCGGCGTGATGCCCGGCCATGCGCTGCTCAACGCGCAGTACACGGCCACGTCGATGATAGGCATGATCGCGCTGGCCGGCATCATCGTGCGCAACTCGATCCTGCTGGTCGACTTCATCAATCTGCAGGTCGCGCAAGGCGTGCCCTTTGTCGAGGCCGTCGTTCATTCGGCGTCGGCGCGCGCCAAGCCGATCGTGCTGACCGGGCTGGCGGCCATGATAGGCGCGGGCTTCATCCTCGACGACCCGATTTTCAACGGCCTGGCGATATCGCTGATCTTCGGGATTTTCGTCTCCACCCTGCTGACGCTGGTGGTGATTCCGGTGCTGTATTACGCGGCGAACCGGAAGAAATTTGCGTGATGTTGACCATTTTTAAGGAGGACTGGCGATGAACACGAATCTCATGGTGCGCATGTTCGCAGGCATTTTCATACTGCTGTCGCTGGCGCTGGGCGTGCCCGAAAGCCCGCTGTTCGTCAGCAA
>JBKJKI010000076.1:0-14196 GCA_046597475.1 Polaromonas sp.
TGGTCGGTGTGAAAGGATTCGAACCTTCGACCCCTTGCACCCCATGCAAGTGCGCTACCAGGCTGCGCCACACACCGACAAGCTTTAAATTATAACCCGTTGAAATGTCTTCCTAGTACCCTGAACCCAGCAGATCGCGGATTTCACATAGTTCCTGGCGCATAAGCTCCAGCCGCTGTTGGGAGGTACCGGCCGCAGGCAAATCGATATGCTCATGCGTACTATCCTCGAAGTCAGCCGAGTCGGGGAAGTCCTCCAGAACCGAATCTCCCGCATCCAGGAGTTCAATGCCGTCCAGAAGGACTTCGCCATTGCGTCGCTTGTCGCGCTCGGTTTGAACCAGTTCCTGCAATTTATTGCGGGCACCGCTGATGGTAAAGCCCTGATCGTAGAGGAGATCCCGGATTCGACGAATCATCAACACCTCATGGTGCTGGTAATAGCGGCGGTTACCGCGCCTTTTCATCGGGCGTAACTGGGTGAACTCCTGCTCCCAATACCGGAGCACATGAGGTTTGACCCCGCACAAGTCGCCGACTTCACCAATCGTGAAGTAGCGTTTAGCGGGAATTGAAGGAAGAGTTTTCTCCAATTAAATCAATACACTAAGGCGGTAAAGCTGCAAATCTACCCGAAGTCGAAACTTCGCGCAAAGAGTTGCCGGCGTTTTTGGAAAGATGTTGTTCTGTCACACAATTAACGGTTGCTTGCACTTGACGACATCCGACAGAATTCCAGTCACTCGGGTGAGTCAATGCCCTGTATCTGGTCCTTCAGCTTGTGACTGGCATGAAAAGTGACCACCCGACGGGCCCGAATGGGAATGGCCTCGCCGGTTCGCGGATTGCGGCCTGGACGAGGCGCCTTGGTACGAATCTGGAAGTTACCGAATCCGGAAATCTTTACGTCCTTGCCTTCCACCAAGCCCTCGCAGATCAGGTCAAAAAACGCGTCAATCATGTCTTTGGATTCGCGTTTGTTCAACCCTATCTGTTCAAACAGCAGTTCCGCCAGATGGGCCTTGGTCAACGCGGGCGTTTCCAGGCTTTCAATTGAAAATTCCATGCATGCTCCGGGCGATTAATGCTCTTGTGACGATTTGAGAAGATGCATCAGGCGCGCAACCGCGCTTGTAACTGATGCTGCAAGCCGGCCAGCACCGCCTGGACGGCGGCGTCAATGGCCTCGTCCGTCAAGGTGACAGATTCGCTTGAGAGCACCAGGCGCACCGCGAGGCTTTTTTCACCCATCTGCATATGGGCGTTCGCCGCCTGTGGACGGTAGACGTCAAAAAGCGTTGCACCCCTGAGCAAACCCTGAGTATTGGCGCCATGAATCGCTGCCATGAGCGCCGCGTGCGTCACGCTCTCGGGCACGATGACGGCGATATCCCTTTCCACGGGCTGAAGCTTGCTGACTGGCTTGAACATGGGCACCGCGCGCAGCAGAACCGCATCGAGCTCCAGCTCGAACAACAGGGGGGCCTGGGCAAGCTCATAGGCCTGGCGCCATTGAGGATGCAATTCGCCGACGTAGCCAATCGGCTGCCCTGCGACCGACACACTGGCGCACCGGCCCGGATGCATGGCCGGGTGGGTTGCGGGTGCAAACACCGCTTGCAGCGGCGCCAGCAAGGCCTCGACATCGCCCTTGGCATCAAAAAAGTCCACCGACTTGTCGGATTGACCCCAGTGCAGCGCGGCGCGCGGTCCATAGGCCAGGCCGGCCACGCGCATCGGCTGGTCGAAACCGGACACCGTGGTGTCGGTGTTCTGGCTTTGCGCATCGCGCAGGAACACGCGCCCCAGTTCAAACACATTCACGCGCGGCGCCTTGCGGTCGAGGTTGAACTTGAGCACCTGCAGCAGCGAGCCGATCAGCGACGAGCGCATCACGCTCATCTGGCTGGCAATCGGGTTCAGGAGCTTGATCGGATTCGGGTTGCCGGCCAGCTCACGTTCCCAGCGTTCTTCAACAAAACTGAAATTAATGGTTTCCTGATAGCCCAGAGAAGCCAGTGCACGGCGTACGGCGAAAGGACTGCGCTCGGCTTCCTTGCGGATTCTGGCCGTGATGGGGGCCAGCGGCGGAGTGTCGGGAAGCTGCTTGTAGCCCACCATGCGAACCACTTCTTCAATGAGGTCCTCTTCGATCTGCAAATCAAAGCGATAGCTCGGTGGCGTGACGCTCAGCATCCCGTCGCCTTCGGCGACTTCGAGACCGAGGCGTCTGAGCGCATCCAGGCATTGCGCCTGCGTGAGCGGCATGCCGATGATCTTGGCAGCACGCTGTACCCGCATGGTCACAGGGGCCGCTTTGGGCAGGTTTACCTGCACGTCGTCAATGGGGCCGCACACCGTGTCCGCGTGGCCACAGATCTCCAGGATGAGCCGCGAGATGCGTTCGATGTGCTCCACTGTCTGGCCGGGGTCCACGCCGCGTTCAAACCGGTGGCCTGCATCGGTGGAAAAGTTGAATCGGCGCGAGCGACCCGCAATGGCCTTGGGCCACCAGAAGGCGGCTTCCACGTAGATATTTTTCGTGTCATCCGACACCGCCGTGGCGTCGCCGCCCATGATGCCGGCCAGCGACTCGACCTGGATATCGTCGGCAATCACACCGACCTTTTCATCCAGCGTGACCGTGTTGCCATTCAACAGCGTGAGCGTCTCACCGGGCTTGCCCCAGCGCACGTCGAGCCCGCCATGGATCTTGTCAAGATCAAAAATATGCGATGGGCGGCCCAGCTCGAACATCACGTAATTGGAAATATCCACCAGCGCCGTCACGCTGCGCTGGCCGCAACGCGCCAGGCGGTCGACCATCCAGGGCGGCGTCACGGCTTTCGTGTTGACGTTGCGCACGATACGGCCTGAAAAGCGGCCGCACAGATCGGGTGCACTGACCTTGACGGCCAGCTTGTCAGCGTGACCGACGGCAACAGCAGGAAAAGCCGGCGACAGCAAGGGCGAACCCGTCAGGGCAGAGACCTCGCGCGCCACGCCGTAAACACTCAGGCAATGCGCCAGATTGGGCGTGAGCTTGAGGGTGAACAGCGTGTCATCGAGCTTGAGGTGTTCGCGAATATCCTGCCCCAGCGGTGCATCAGCAGCAAGCTCCAGCAGGCCGCCGTGGTCTTCGGACAGCTTGAGTTCGCGGGCTGAGCACAACATGCCCTGGCTTTCAACGCCACGGAGCTGGCCAACCTTGATCATGAAGGGCTTGCCGTCCTCACCCGCAGGCAGCTCGGCGCCCACCAGCGCGCAGGGCACCCGAATGCCAACGCGTGCATTGGGCGCGCCGCAAACAATGGTCAGCAGACTGCCCTGCCCCACGTCGACCTGGCAGACGCGCAGGCGATCGGCATTCGGGTGTTGCTGGACCTCCTTGATTTCACTCACCACGATATGGGTGAACGGCGGTGCCACCGGCTTGAGTTCTTCCACTTCAAGTCCGGCCATGGTCAGGGTCTCGGCGAGCAGTTTGGTGCTGAGCGGGGGGTTGCAGAATTCGCGCAACCAGGATTCAGGAAATTGCATGGTGTGACCTTGATCTCTTGTTTCTTGTTGTTCTTATGACTGGAACTGGGAAAGAAAGCGCACATCGCCGTCGAAAAACAGGCGCAAATCATTCACGCCATAGCGCAGCATGGTGAGCCGATCCGGCCCCATGCCAAAGGCAAAGCCGATGTATTTCTCGGGGTCCAGGCCCATATTGCGCACCACGTTCGGGTGCACCTGGCCCGAGCCAGCCACTTCCAGCCAGCGGCCGGCCAGCGGCCCGGCCTGAAACTGGATGTCGATCTCGGCGCTGGGTTCGGTGAATGGGAAAAAACTGGGCCGGAAGCGAAGCACCAGGGTCTCGCTCTCAAAGAAGGTGCGGCAGAAATCGGTGAAAACGAACTTCAGGTCCTTGAAGCTGACGTTCTCGCCAATCCACAGGCCTTCGCACTGGTGGAACATGGGCGAATGCGTGGCATCGCTGTCAACGCGGTAGGTGCGGCCCGGCGCGATGACGCGAATCTCTGGCATACGCCCGCCGGCATCGATCAGCGCGCGGTGTTGTTTGACATGCTGGACCGCATAACGGATCTGCATCGGGCTGGTGTGAGTACGCAGCAGATTCGGAGCGGCTTCAGTGCCGCCCTCGACATAAAAGGTGTCGTGCATGGAACGCGCCGGATGGTCTTCGGGCGTGTTGAGCGCGGTGAAATTGAACCAGTCGGTTTCGATCTCGGGCCCCTGGGCGACGTCAAAACCCATGGAGTCAAAAATGGCCTCAATGCGCTCCAGCGTCAGCGACACGGGGTGCAAGCCGCCCTGGCTGCGCAGGCGGCCTGGCAGGCTGACGTCAAGCGCCTCGGCCTTCAACTGCTTCTCGAGCTCGGCGTTGGCCAAGGCCTGACGGCAGTCATTCAACGCGGCTTCAATAGCTTGCTTGGCCAGATTGATGGCGGCACCGCGGGATTTTTTTTCTTCCACGGAAAGCTGCGCCATACCCTTCATCAACTCGGTGATGCGCCCCGACTTGCCCAGAAACTGCGCTTTGGCGTTCTCCAGGTCGGCGGGCGTGATGGCCTGCGCAAAACTGGTCTTGGCAAGACTTACCAGTTCGTTGAGGGTATCTGCATCAGTCATAAGTTCTCTTGTACGGTTACGGTTGGGAGAAGGAAATCAGCGGCACCGTTTTGATGGATAGGGGCTGCTTGCACCATGCAAGCGCACCACTGCTGGACCATAAAAAAAGGCCAGAGCTTTTACAAGCCCCGGCCCTTCATTTTCGTGTGCAATCGGCTATCGATTAATAGCGAAGCACCTTGAAAATCAGGCAGCCAGCTTGGCTTTCACCTGTTCAACGATGGCGCCGAAAGCAGCGCTGTCATGGATGGCCATATCGGACAGAACCTTGCGGTCAATCTCGATACCAGCCTTCTTCAGGCCATTGGCGAACTGGCTGTAGGTCATGCCGAATGAACGGCTTGCAGCATTGATACGGGCGATCCACAAGCGGCGGAACACACGTTTTTTGGTACGACGGCCACGGTAGGCATATTGCCCGGCCTTCATTACCGCTTCTTTGGCGATACGGAAGACATTACCGCGGCGACCGCGAAAACCTTTTGCAAGGGCGAGAACTTTTTTGTGGCGGGCGCGAGCCGTTACACCACGTTTGACGCGAGGCATGTATTACTCCTTGTTCGTCGTTGGTTAAATGCCACGGCCTGGCAGCATCTGTGCCATGTGACCCATATTGGTCTCATGAACAGCTACCGAACCACGCAGTTGACGTTTGTTCTTGGTGGTCTTCTTGGTCAGAATGTGACGCTTGAAGGCTTGACCGCGCTTGACGGTGCCACCTGGACGAACGCGGAAACGCTTTTTAGCGCCGCTCTTGGTCTTCATCTTGGGCATATACATGCTCCTTTTCGTTTGTGCTCGTGAGGCGCTGCGAAACTTTCGCAAACTTGATGGCCCCGAGCCACTTGTAGTGGCGAGCCTTTAGGGCTCCCACTTGCAATGGCGCACTTTGACGCTGGCCATTGGCGCAACAGGTTTTATCCCGTCACTTTCGATAGGCTGGCTTATCGCCGGCCTTCTCGGGAACCCCGTGAAGAGCACCGTTTTGTGTCTGCTGGATTAAGCCAGCAAACTCATTTTTCAAACTGTCGCGTCAATTCGAAGCCGACGAAGCGGCTTCTGCCGCAACCGCCTTGGGCGCCACTTTCTTGCGGCCCGGCGCAATCATCATGACCATTTGACGGCCTTCAAGCTTGGGGAACTGCTCCACCAGAATCAAATCAGCCAACTCGTCGCGAATCCGTGCCAGCAGGGCAAGACCGAGTTCCTGGTGCGTGATTTCGCGGCCCCGAAAACGCAGGGTGATCTTGCACTTGTCGCCATCTTCCAAAAAGCGCTTGATGTTGCGCATTTTGATGTTGTAGTCGCCATCGTCAGTGCCGGGCCGGAACTTGATTTCCTTGACCTCGATCACTTTTTGCTTGGACTTCGCTTCCGCCGCCTTTTTCTGCTCGGCGTATTTGAACTTGCCGTAGTCCATGAGTCGGCACACAGGCGGCACTGCCGTGGGCGAGATCTCAACCAGATCTACGTCCGCCTCACCGGCCAGGCGCAAGGCCTCCATGAGAGTGACAATGCCCAAAGGCTCGTTGTCGGGCCCGCTCAAGCGTACTTCAGGGGCCATGATTTCACGGTTCAAGCGGTGCTTGCGTTCTTCACGGTGACGGCGGTCACGAAATTCTGTAGCGATGGTGCGAATCCTTCAATATTTGCTATAAAAGCTATAGCTGCTTGCGCCCGTCCCACTTGGACGACAGGCCAAATTCATCAAAAATCTTTGAAAATCAGGCTTTCTGTGCGATGTCTGAGGCAATTTGTAGCGAAAACGCTGCGAGAGACATCACTCCAAGGTCTTTGTTACCCCGGGCGCGCACTGAAACTGCGCCTGCAGCCATCTCCTTGTCACCAACGACAAGGATAAAAGGCAGCTTTTGCAGCGAGTGCTCTCGTATTTTATACGTAATTTTCTCATTGCGCAGATCAAGCTTGACCCTAAGCCCTTGATTCTGCAGCGTTTTGGCAACTTCTCGGGCGTAATCAGCCTGCGAATCGGTGATGGTGAGCACGGAAACCTGCTCTGGCGCCAGCCAGGTGGGCAGCGCACCCGCATGTTCCTCGATAAGAATTCCGATAAATCGCTCCAGGCTGCCGACAATCGCGCGGTGCAGCATGACAGGCCGGTGACGCGCACCGTCTTCGCCGACATATTCCGCACCCAGCCGCTCGGGCATGGAAAAGTCGACCTGGATGGTGCCGCACTGCCATTGCCGGCCAATCGCGTCTTTCAGCGTGTACTCGATCTTCGGACCGTAGAAAGCGCCCTCGCCCGGGGAAATCTCATAATCACAGCCGGAAGCGCGCAGGCTTTCTATCAAGGCATGCTCGGCCTTGTCCCAGCTTTCATCCGAACCGATGCGGGCATCGGGCCGCGTGGCAACCTTGTAGATGATGTTCTTGAAGCCAAAGTCGGTGTAGACCTTCTGCAGCAGCGTCGTGTAGTCAACGCATTCCTTGAGAATCTGCTCTTCGGTGCAAAAAATGTGGCCATCGTCCTGCGTGAAACCGCGCACCCGCATGATGCCATGCAGGCCGCCCGTGGGCTCATTGCGATGGCAGGCGCCGAACTCGCCATAGCGCAGCGGCAGGTCGCGATAGCTCTTGATGCCCTGCTTGAAGATCAGTATGTGTCCCGGGCAGTTCATCGGCTTGAGCGCGAATTCGCGCTTCTCGCTCTCGGTCGTGAACATGTTGTCGCGGTACTTGTCCCAGTGGCCGGTTTTTTCCCACAGCGTCTTGTCCAGCAGCTGCGGGCCCTTGACTTCCTGGTAACCGTTGTCCTGGTAGACCTTGCGCATGTACTGCTCGACGCCCTGCCAGACGGTCCAGCCCTTGGGGTGCCAGAACACCAGGCCAGGCGCATGGTCGTCGATGTGGAACAGGTCAAGCTCGCGGCCCAGCTTGCGGTGGTCACGCTTGTCGGCTTCTTCGAGCATCGTCAGATACTGCTGCAACTCGTCCTTGGTGGCCCAGGCGGTGCCATAGATACGTTGCAGCATTTCGTTGCGGTGGTCGCCACGCCAGTAGGCGCCGGCCACCTTCATGAGCTTGAAGAATTTCAGTTTGCCGGTGCTTGGAACGTGAGGGCCGCGGCACAAGTCTTCGAACGCGCCTTCGCGGTAGAGCGACACATCCTCATTGGCCGGAATGCTGGCAATGATTTCGGCCTTGTAATGCTCGCCCAGGCTCTTGAAATAGGCCACCGCCTCATCGCGCGGCAGAACGCGGCGGGTCACGGGCTCGTCCCTGGCGGCAAGTTCGGTCATGCGTTTTTCGATGGCCAGCAGGTCTTCCGGCGTGAACGGTCGCTTGTAAGAGAAGTCGTAGAAAAACCCGTTTTCGATCACCGGGCCGATGGTGACCTGCGCATCGGGAAACAGCTCCTTGACCGCATAAGCCAGCAGATGGGCCGCACTGTGACGAATCAGTTCCAAAGCATCGGCGTCTTTCGCGGTGATGATGGAAACCGCACTGTCCTGACTGATGAGAAAGCTCGTGTCGACCAGCTTGCCATCGACCTTTCCGCCCAGCGCCGCCTTGGCCAGGCCGGCGCCTATGGACGCGGCAACACCGGCCACGGTGACCGGTTCGGGGTAGTCGCGTTTGGAGCTGTCAGGAAGTGTGATTTGAATCATGGTTCGAAAACAAAATAGAAAAAGCGCGGACGTGCCGCGCTTGAAAGGCTTAAAGCCGGGATGGCGCAATTTTACGCCGCCCCGGATGGCCCGTCAGATCAGTGAAACTGCTCTTCTTCGGTGGAGCCGGTCAGCGCGGTCACGCTGGACTTGCCGCCCTGGATCACGGTGGTCACTTCGTCAAAGTAACCGGTGCCGACTTCCTGCTGGTGCGACACAAAGGTGTAGCCGCGGTCGCGGGCTGCGAATTCGGGCTCCTGCACCTTTTCGACATAGGCGGTCATGCCGCGTGCCACGTAATCCTGCGCCAAGTCGAACATGTTGTACCACATGGAGTGGATGCCGGCCAGCGTGATGAACTGGTACTTGTAGCCCATGGCGCCCAGCTCTTTCTGGAACTTGGCAATGGTCGCGTTATCGAGGTTTTTCTTCCAGTTGAAGGACGGCGAGCAGTTATAGGCCAGCATCTTGCCGGGGTGCTTGGCATGCACGGCGTCAGCAAATTTCTTCGCGAATTCCAGGTCAGGCGTGCCGGTTTCGCACCACACCAGGTCGGCGTATTCGGCGTAGGCCACGGCGCGGCTGATGGCCTGGTCCATGCCCTTTTTGGTCTTGTAGAAACCTTCGGCGGTGCGCTCGCCGGTCAGGAAAGGCTTGTCGTTCTCGTCGTAGTCGCTGGTCAGCAGGTCGGCCGCTTCAGCATCGGTGCGGGCAATCACCAGCGTGGGCACGCCGCAGACGTCGGCCGCCATGCGGGCAGCGATGAGCTTCTGGCAGGCTTCGGCAGTAGGCACCAGTACCTTGCCGCCCATGTGGCCGCATTTCTTCACGGAGGCCAACTGGTCTTCGAAGTGAACGCCAGCGGCGCCGGCCTTGATCATGGCCTTCATCAGTTCAAACGCGTTCAGCACGCCGCCGAAACCGGCTTCGGCGTCGGCCACGATGGGCGCGAAGTTGTCGATATAGCCCTTGTCGCCGGCATCAAGGCCCTTGGAGTGCTGGATCTCGTCGGCGCGGCGGAAGGTGTTGTTGATGCGCTCGACCACGGTCGGCACCGAGTCAACCGGGTACAGCGACTGGTCGGGGTACATGGAGGCGTAGCTGTTGTTGTCTGCCGCCACTTGCCAGCCAGACAGGTAAATGGCTTTGACGCCGGCCTTCACCTGCTGCATGGCCTGGCCACCGGTCAGTGCGCCCAGGCAGTTGACGTAGGGCTCATTGTTGACCAGGCCCCAGAGCTTTTCCGCGCCACGGCGAGCCAGCGTGTGCTCGATCGGGAAGGAGCCGCGCAGACGCACCACATCGGCGGCGCTGTAGCCGCGCTTGATGCCCTTCCAGCGGGGATTGGTGGCCCAGTCTTTCTCGAGTGCTGCAATTTGCTGTTCGCGGCTGAGTTGTTCGGTGAGGCTTTGTGGCATGGTGAGCTCCGTAGGTTGAAAGAAGTGCCTTGATTCTAAGTCTTCTACAAGACCATTTTTAGCTCTTATGTCTTATATAAGACAAAAATAAAAATCAATGAAATCAATGTCCTTCAAAGTTTTTGCTGCATTGTGAAATTAACTTTCTCATATTGAGAAATTATTCCGCAGCGCACCATTTTAATTTTCACATTATGAAACAAGATGCTGTAATGATGAAATAGCATTCCCGCCGTGCTACCCGGCATTGGCTGCCAGGTAATCGGCCCAGTCGCCGCTGCTTATCTCTGCCTTGCCAGACGACCGGCCGGGAGCCAGTTCATAAACCAGGCAGACCACCTCCTCGAACAGCTCGCCCTCATGCTCGATGCGAACCGCGGTCTCGCGCTTGATGTACTCGTCACCCGGCGCCGGCCCCACCGCCTCAATCACATCGAGCTGCAGCTCCAGTTCGGCGCTGATCGCATAGACCTCGCCCTGGACAAGGCCCGAGGCGCCTAGCACCACGCCGGGATAGTTGCCCAGCTGGTACATCAGGCCGCGCACACTGGCCCGGCCCAGCCAGCGCGGGGCCGGCCGCAGGCGGTTGATATCCCGCTCCTGGCCCCGACGCAGGGTGCCGTACACAAATACATGGCGGACAGGCGCTGGCGACATGGTTGAAAGTCTGGGCTTGAGAGCCGTAAAAATAATAGGGCCTGATTTCACCCCTTGCCTGACTGTACCGGTCCTGGCAATCATCCAGCCCGCGCCCTTACAACAGGAATCCCAGTTCAATGAATCGCTTTCTGGCCTACGCCTGCCTGGCGCTCAGCATGTCTCTGGTGGGCAGCTACGTGGCCCTGTCCAAACCACTGGTCGCCGCCCTGCCCGTCTTCCTGCTGGCCTGGCTGCGCTTTGGCTTGGGCGGGCTCGCCGTGCTGCACTGGCTGAAAAAACCCATCGAGGAGATTCCAATGAGCAGCCAGACCCGGCGGCTCGTTTTTCTGGAATCCTTCCTGGGCAACTTCATGTTCTCGATTTGCATGCTGTATGGCGTCAGCATGACCAGCGCGGTGGCCGCCGGCGTCATCATGGCGGCGATTCCGGCGGCGGTGGCGCTGATGAGCTGGGCTTTTCTGCGTGAACGCATAAGCCTGCGGGTATGGGGCGCGGTGGCCTGCGCGGTGCTCGGCATCGGCCTGGTGTCACTATCAAAAGCAGAGCAAAGTATGCCCGTTGTGTCTGGACTAGAGGCTGATTTGACTCAAAAACCCGTCTGGCTGGGCAATTTGCTGCTGGTTGGCGCCCTGCTGTGCGAGGCCGCCTATGCGGTGATTGGGAAAAAGCTCACCGGCGTGCTCAGCCCCAAGCGCATCACCGCCCTCATCAACCTCTGGGGTTTTGTGCTGGTCACACCGCTGGGTGTATGGGTCGCCTGGCGCTTTGACTTTGGTGCCGTCGCGCCGTCGAGCTGGGGGCTGCTGCTGTTTTACTCGCTGGCCGCCAGCGTCTGGACGGTCTGGCTCTGGATGACCGGCCTGAAAACCATTCCGGCCAACCAGGCAGGAGTGTTTACCGTGATGCTGCCAGTCAGCGCCGCCGCGGTCGGCGTGCTGGCGCTGGGTGAAACGCTGAACGGCACGCAGATAGGCGCCTTTGCCATCGCCCTGACCGGCGTGCTGCTGGCTACCTTGCCACAGCGAGGGCTGAAGCCGCCTGTTCCTGAGACAGGGCTGCACTGATCTCGCGTTCCAGCCGCCGCTGGCGGCGCAGCATGACGAGGCTGTACGTGATGATGCCCAGCGACACGACGGCAATCAGAATCGTCGCCGCCGCATAGATCGACGGATTCACGCCGCGCCGGGCGTAACTGAAAATCACCTGCGGCAGCGTGGTCACGCCCGGGCCTGACAGGAATTCTGAAATCACCACGTCGTCAAAAGACAGGGTAAAGGTCAGCAGCCAGGCCGAGACCAGGGCCGGCGCAATATTGGGCAGCGTCACCAGGAAAAAGACCTGCATCGGCCGGCAGCCCAGGTCCATCGCGGCCTCTTCCAGCGCGCGGTCCATCTCGCTCAGCCGCGACTGGATCACCACCGTGGCGTAGGCCATGCCCAGCAGGGTGTGGCCGGCCACGATGGTGATGAAGCCGCGCTCCGGCCAGCCGATGGCGCGCTGCACCGCCACGGTCAGGAGCAGCAGCGACAGGCCGATGATGACCTCGGGCATCACCAGCGGCGCATTGACCAGGCCATAAAACAGCGTGCGGCCGCCAAAGCGCAAATAGCGCACCAGCACGAAGGCGGCAAAGCAGCCCAGCAGCACCGACAGCGTGCCGGTGATCAGCGCCACCCTGAGCGACAGGAAAAAGCCTTCCACCAGCCGGGAGTCCGACAGCAGGGCCTCGTACCAGCGCAGCGAAAAACCGGTGAAGACGCTGTCCTGGCGCGTGCTGTTGAAGGAAAAAACGATCAGGAACAGCAGCGGGAGATACAGAAACAGATAGACCAGCGCCATCCAGGCGCGGCCCAGCTTGTGTTCGGCAAAACGCATCAGGGATTTCACTTCAGGCCCTGCCCTGGCCGCGCCCGGCCATGGCGCGGTAGTAAAACGCCAGTGGCACCAGGATCAGCGAAATCATGATGACCGACAGCGCGGCGGCGCGCGGCCAGTTGTTGCTGCTGAACATCTCGTCCCACACCACCCGGCCAATCATGATGTTTTCGGCGCCGCCCAGCAGCGAAGGGATGACGAACTCGCCGACGCTGGGAATGAAGACCAGCATGGCGCCGGCGATGATGCCCGAGCGGCTCAGAGGCACCGTGATCAGCCAGAAGGCCTTCCACGGGCTGGCGCCCAGGTCGTGGGCGGCCTCCAGCAGGCGGAAATCCATCTTCACCAGGTTGGCGTAGAGCGGCAGGATCATGAAGGGGCAGTACACATAGGTCATGCCGACCGACATGGAGACATCGGTGTACAGCATGGCGATGGGCTCCTCGATCAGGCCCAGCCAGATGAGGAGGTTGTTGAGCACGCCCTGGTCGGCCAGGATGCCCTTCCAGGCATAGACGCGCAGCAAAAATGAGGTCCAGAAGGGCAGCATCACCAGCATCAGCAGCGCCGGGCGAATAGAGGCGCGGGCGCGGGCCAGGAAATAGGCAAACGGGTAGCCAATCAGGAGACACAGCAGCGTGGTGAGAAAGGCGTATTTCAGCGACAGACTGTAGGCTTCCATGTAGATGGTGTCGCCCCACAGCGCGGCCGCGCCCGCTTCCGGATTCCGGAAGATGGACAGGTAGTTCTCGTCCTTCAGGATCAAATGCCAGGCACCCGAGGCCCGGTCGATCAGCGGCGCGAACGGGTCCACGCCGCTGCCCATGTCGGTCACGCTGATGCGCAGCAGGATCAAAAAGGGCAGCACGAAAAACACGATCAGCCAGACATAGGGCACGCCGATTACAAAGCGCCGCCCCAATCGCCAGGGAAGCCAGGAAAACCATGACAAGTGTTTCATTGCACCTGCCCTATTGCGTCAGCACCACCGGGGCCGCATCGTCCCACCAGAAAAACACCGCGTCGTCCCAGGTGATGTCGCCGCCCTGGCGTGTGGTGTTGGCCTCGGTGATCTTCACCGTGCGCCCGCCCGGCATCTCGACGATGAAGCTGTTGTAGCTGCCGAAATAGGCAATCTCGCGCACCTTGCCGGTAAAGAGGTTCTGGTAGACCTGCGGCGGCCGCTCGCGGGCAATCTGGATCTTCTCCGGCCGCACGGCCACCGCCACCGCCATGCCGGCGCTGCCGTCAATACCATGGCCGACACGGACGATGCCCTGCTCGGTGCTGACCTCGCAGTGGTCGGCGGCGTCCAGCGTCAGCCGGCCCTCGAACAGGTTGACGTTGCCAATGAAGTCGGCCACGAAGCGGCTGTTCGGGCGCTCGTAAATCTCCTGGGGCGTGCCCACCTGCAGCACGCGGCCCTGGCTCATGACGGCAATGCGCGAGGCCATGGTCATGGCCTCCTCCTGGTCGTGCGTCACCATCACGCAGGTCACGCCGACCGCCTCGATGATGTTGACCAGCTCGAACTGGGTCTGTTCACGCAGCTTGCGGTCCAGCGCGCCCAGCGGTTCGTCGAGCAAGAGCAGCTGCGGTTTCTTGGCCAGGCTGCGCGCCAGCGCCACGCGCTGCTGCTGCCCGCCCGACAGCTGGCGCGGCTTGCGCTTGGCCAGCTCGGTCAGCTGCACCAGCTTGAGCATTTCCTCGACCCGGGCCTGGATCTGCGCCCTGGGCATGCCCTCACGCTTGAGGCCAAAGGCAATGTTGTCCCAGATGTTGAGGTGGGGAAACAGCGCATACGACTGGAACATCATGTTGATGGGCCGCTCGTAGGGCGGGAAGGAGGCGATGTCCACGCCGTTCAGGATTACCGCCCCCGAGCTCGGCTTTTCAAAGCCCGCCAGCATGCGCAGCAGCGTCGATTTGCCGCAGCCCGAGCTGCCCAGCAGCGCAAAAATTTCACCCTTGTTG
>JBKJKI010000291.1:0-4822 GCA_046597475.1 Polaromonas sp.
CTCAGGGCCTGTTCTTTGAATTCCGTGGAATACCGATTTCTTTGCATGTTGGGTCGCTCCGGCGCGGATCATCCGCGATAAATTTGGAGGCGACATCTAGTCTGACACAGGGGGCCACCGTGGTGGCCTGATTGGCGAGTTGCCGGTAGTAGTTTGCCTCAGCTTCTGCAGGCGGGATATAGCCGATGGGCTCCAGCAGTCTGTGGTGATTGAACCAAGCGACCCATTCAAGGGTTGCCAGCTCCACCGATTCCTTGGTTTTCCACGGTGCGCGACGGTGGATCAACTCGGCCTTGTAGAGGCCGTTGATCGTCTCGGCCAGGGCGTTGTCGTAGCTGTCGCCCTTGCTGCCCACCGAGGGCGCAATGCCCGCCTCGGCCAGTCTCTCGCTGTAGCGGATGCCGACGTATTGCGACCCCCTGTCCGAGTGGTGAATCAGTGTCCCATCACGCTCGGGCTGCCTGGCGTACAGTGCCTGCTCGAGCGCATCCAGCACGAAGTCCGTGCGCATCGAACTGCTCACCCGCCAGCCTACGATGCGCCGGGCGTACACGTCGATGACAAAGGCCACGTACAGCCAGCCCTGCCAGGTCGAGACATAGGTGAAGTCCGAGACCCAGAGTTGGTTCGGTCGATCAGCCCGGAACTGCCGATTGACCCGGTCCAGCGGACAAGCCACCTTGCGGTCACTGACGGTGGTGCGCACCACCTTACCTCGAACGACGCCACGCAAGCCCAGGTGGCGCATCTGTCAACAGCGGTTGAATATTGATACAGTTTTTTGATAAGCAGCGGTTCAATACTGATACACCCGACTTTCTTTCATTGCATTCAAAGGACATCGTGGAGGGAGGGCGTAGCCCGACCGTAACGATGCCCGCTGGGCGCTGGTTCAACTGACTTCTGCCCTCTCGGCACCATGCACCATGCCTGCTTGTCGTTGATGCTTGAGCCGGTAGCTTTGGCCGGCAATCGGCACGATATGCGCGTGATGCAGCAAGCGATCGAGCAGCGCCGCTGTCAAGGTCGCATCCTGCGCAAATGTGGTATCCCACTGCCCAAAGGGCAAGTTGCTCGTCACGATCAGGCTGCCTTTTTCATACAGCGCAGCGATGACCTGGAAGAACAAGTTGGCCTGTTCCCGGTTCATCGGCAAATAGCCAATCTCATCGATGATGAGTAGCCGGTACGCCTTGATCGTGCGGTTCATGACGCTTTTCAAATTGTTTTGCAGGTATGCTGTCGTCAGCACCAGCAGCAAATCAGCCGCCGTCATGAAGCGCGTCTTGATTCCCGCCTGAGCGGCCCGATAGCCCAGCGCAATAGCCAAATGCGTCTTACCCACACCACTGGGGCCGATCAGCACGACGTTTTCACGCCGCTCGACAAAGCCCAGGCCAGCGAGTTCTTCCACCTGGCTTTTCTTGACGCCCTTGGCAAAGTCATAGCTGAAGTCGTCCAGGGTTTTGATGACGGGAAAGCCCGCCAGGCGCGTCATCATGGTTTGCTTTCTGACTTTTCGCCCGGCGGCTTCCTCTTTGAGCAGCCCTTCGAGAAAGTCGCTGTAGCCCATGTCAGTCTTTGCTGCAGTTTGCGCGGCCGCACCGTAACCCTGCGCGACGCAAGGCAGTGACAGTGCATCGCACAGCAGCGCTATTCGTTCATGCTGTAAATTCATGCCGCTGCCCCTTGCGTGATCTGGCAGAGCAACTGCTCATACACAGCCAATGGGTGCTGCATCGGCACCGCTTGGGCCATGCGTTGCACCACGACGGCTGGACGCGCTGGCCCGGCTAGCGCGCCTGCTGCCTGCGCTCCAAGCGGGCGGGCCGCAGCAATGTCGGCGCGCCATGGGGCCGGGATAAGCTGCAAAGAGGGCCGCTCCTGCCTCAGTCGAACTGACGGCTGCACTGCCGTGGTGCCATGCACACGTTCGTTGGCAACCTCTGCCAGCCACCGCGAGACTTCGATGTTGGCGGTCACCACATCGAGTTGCAGGCCTGCCTGCTTCAGGCGACTGGCCAGGGGCACGTAGAACGAGCGGCGCAAGTAGCCGTTGAAACGCTCGACCTTGCCTTTCGTTTTAGCGCGGTACGGTCGGCACAGCTTGATGACAAACCCGCAGTGGCGGGCATAGTCCAGAAACCCTGCGTGGTAGCGGTGCTGGCCCTCGCCATGGCTGTCGCGTTCGAGCACGACGGTTTTCATGTTGTCATACAGCACGCGCCTGGGCACGCCGCCGAACGCCTCGAACGCATGCTCATGACAGGTCACGAGCGTTTGCACTTTCATGTCGCTGACGAACTCGACGTAACTGGCGCGGCTGTACCCCAGCGTCGCGCAAAAGGCGTATAGCGGGTGTGCTCCTTTCCTGAACTCGACCCAGTCCACCTGCAACTGCTCGCCCGGTGCGGTCTCGAAACGCACCACCGGCTCCAAAGCCTGTGTCGGTTTGAGTGTGCGCAGAAATGCGCACAGCTGGGTTTGCCCGCCCAGGTAGCCGCGCTCGGCAATCTCGCGCAGCAGCACCGTTGCAGGTATCCACAAGGGCTTGGCCGATTCCTGGCGTGCACGCAGGTAAGTCTCGTAGGCCTCAAGCTTTGTTGGCTGTTTGACCTTGCGCTCATATTTCGGCATCTCCCCTTCGGCCAATTGACGCCGCACCGTGTTGACCGCGCAGCCCACCTCCCTGGCAATCTGCCTTAGGCTCAAACCGTGCTTTTTAAGTAACTGAATTTCCACAAACACCTCTTTTGTTATCACGGCTACCCAAAAGGCAGCCATCTTCTCAAAATAGGTGTGTCAGTTTTAAACCGCTGCCTGTGTCAATTTACATCCGCTGGTGACAGCATCAGACGCTCGACGGTGCAGCGTGCCACGGTGATGCCCTCACGGTTCATCTGCATCCAGACCTTGTCGGCACCGTAGACCTGCAGGTTGGCCTGCCAGACACGTTCGATCTGGGGTACCAAAGTGGCATCGCGCTGGGCGCGCTTGCTCAGCCGCGCCGTGTCGCGTTGCCGAGCCACATACCGCCTGTACCCCGACGGGGCAATCTGCAGTACCTTGCAGATCGGCTCGACCCCATGCGTGTGGCGGTGTTGGTCGATGAAGGCCCTCAAGACTTCAGTCGGCGGTCGAGCTCCGCCTGGGCAAAAAAAGCGCTGGCCAGCTTGAGAATTTCGTTGGCCCGGCGCAACTCCTTGACCTCACGCTCCAACGCCTTCACGCGTTCGTGTTCGGACGTGGTGGTGCCGACCCTGGCGCCGGTATTGACTTCGTCGCGCTTGACCCATTCGTTCAGCGTCTGGGGCACACAACCGATCTTGGGGGCAATGGATTCAATGGCCGCCCACAACGAGGGGTACTCGCCTCGGTGCTCCTGCACCATCCGCACTGCGCGCTCGCGAACCTCGGGGGAAAACTTGTTCGACTTCTTCATGGCTCAATCCTCTCAGAGATTTGAGCCTCCTCAAAAACAGGGGCGGTTCAGGTCCGCGAAGATGCCCGGCCTGGTGCGTGAGCTTGAGGATTTCGGCGTGAAGTCGGGATGGCTGGACGGAGAAATTGTGGTGCTCGGCAAGAACGGCCTGCCTGACTTTCATGGACTCCAACAATCGTTTGACCACCACACGAGCAGCACGGGCATCGTTTACTTCGTGTTTGATGTTCCTTTTTTTGAAGGCTACGACTTGCGCGGTGTCGAACTGGGCGCACGCAGGCAACTGCTCAAGGCTATGCTTGAGGAAAAAGGCACCGAGCATGTTCGGTTCAGCGCGGACTTTGAAGCAGACCCGGCATCCATCTTGAGTTCAGCCTGCCGGATGCATCTGGAAGGCGTTATCGCCAAACGCAGGGACGCACCCTACTCCTCCGGGCTAACCGAGACCTGGCTGAAGTTGAAGTGCAAGCAGCGCCAGGAATTCGTGGTGTGTGGCTACATGGATCGAAGCGATGGCTCCGCGCAGGTCGGCAGCCTGATTCTTGGGGTGCACGATGCAGACGGCGAACTGGTGTCCGTCGGAAGCGTTGGGACTGGTTGGGATGCGGCCGCGGCCACGGCGCTCAAGCGCAAGCTGGCAAAGCCCGAAGTGGCGAAAATCCCCTTCGCGGCTGGCAAATCGAAGCCCAGTCGCTGGTCCAGGCGGGCTGCAGGCAGCGAAAGGTGGGTGGTGCCCCGCGTTGTCGCCGAAGTTGAGTTTGCGGCTTGGACGCCTCACGGCCAAATTCGACATGCCTCTTACATCGCCCTGCGTACCGACAAGCCGGCGCGGGCCATCACCCGCGAAACGATAAAGATTCTTCCTGGTTCTGTGTCGCTCAAACCGGATGAAAAGAGCGCCACTGCAGGGATCAAGGTCAGCCACGGGGAACGGGTCATCGACCCCAGCACCGGACTTACAAAACTAGACCTGGTCCGGTATTACGAGTCAGTGGCGCAGTGGATACTGCCGCATTTGAAGGGACGGCCGTGCTCGCTGGTTCGCGGGCCGGAGGGGGTCAACGGGCAGCTGTTTTTCCAGAAGCATGGCGAGAAGATTGGGATTCCCGGCATCAGGGAGCTCGACGCCGCACTTTGGCCCGGCCACGCTGCATTGCTTGAGGTCGGGACCCTACAGGCCCTTGCAGGCGCGGCACAGATGAACGTCATCGAATTTCATACCCGGAACTCACTAGTACATCGACACGCAATTAACGAAACATGAATATACTTCAGATGTCGCCTATCGGTATACCCTGGAGTAGTCATGCGTCGGACAGAACTGAACTTGGGCGAGGAGGATCGCTCGACTATCGAAGCAATTCGCAGCAAAGGGGTGCA